>JAZQCO010000045.1:0-13851 GCA_045546335.1 Candidatus Limivicinus sp.
GGCGTGACCTTGCCCACCAGTATGTCACCGCTGCGCACCTCCGCGCCGACGCAGATGATGCCGCGGTCATCCAGATACTTGAGCGCATCGTCGCCCACGCCGGGGATATCACGGGTGATCTCCTCGGGGCCGAGCTTGGTGTCGCGCGCGTCACACTCGTACTCCTCCACATGGATGGAGGTGAACACGTCCTCCATCACGAGGCGCTCGTTGAGCAGGATCGCGTCCTCGTAGTTATAGCCCTCCCAGTTCATGTAGCCGACCAGGATGTTCTTGCCCAGGGCGATCTCGCCCTGCGAGGTGGAGGGTCCGTCGGCCAGCACATCGCCGGCGCTGACGCGCTCGCCCGCAGAGACGATGGGGCGCTGGTTGATGCAGGTGCCCTGGTTGGAGCGGGAGAACTTGATGAGCTTGTATTCCTTGAGTCCCATGCCGTCGTAGCGGACAGAGACGTAGTTGGCATCGACGCGCGTGACCACGCCGTCGCCCTCGGCGAGCAGGCACACGCCGGAGTCCACCGCGCACTTGTGCTCGATGCCGGTGGCGACGATGGGCGCCTGGGTGGTCATCAGAGGCACGGCCTGGCGCTGCATGTTCGCACCCATCAGCGCGCGGTTGGCGTCGTCGTTTTCGAGGAAGGGGATCATGGCCGTGGCGATGGAGACCATCATCTTGGGGCTGATATCGACGTAATCGACCTCTTCCTTGTTGACATAGACCGTATCGTTGCGGTGACGGCAGGTGATGCGCTTGTTGACGAAAACGCCGTTCTCATCAACAGGCTCGGAGGCCTGCGCGACGATGAACTGGTCCTCCATATCCGCCGTCATGTACTCGACCTCATTCGTCACGCGGCAGGTGCCCTTCTCGACCTTGCGGAAGGGGGCGACGAGGAAGCCGTACTCATTGGCGCGGGCGTAGGAGGCGAGGTAGTTGATCAGACCGATGTTCGGACCTTCCGGCGTCTCAATCGGGCAGAGGCGGCCGTAGTGGGTGTAGTGCACGTCACGCACATCGAAGCTCGCGCGCTCGCGGCTTAAGCCCCCGGGGCCGAGAGCCGACATACGGCGCTTGTGCGTCAGCTCTGCCAGCGGGTTTGTCTGATCCATGAACTGGCTCAGCGGCGAGGAGCCGAAGAACTCCTTGATCGCCGCCGTGACCGGGCGGATGTTGATGAGGCTCTGCGGGGTGACGATATCCAGATCCTGGCTGGTCATGCGCTCACGGATGACGCGCTCCATGCGGCTGAAGCCGATGCGGAACTGGTTTTGCAGCAGCTCGCCGACGCAGCGCACGCGGCGGTTGCCGAGGTGGTCGATATCGTCGGCCTCACCCACGCCGTGGGCGAGGGCGTTGAGGTAGTTGACGGAGGCAAAGATGTCGTCGGCGACGATGTGCTTGGGGATCAGCACGTCGATGTTCTCGCGGATGGCGTCCTTGAGCGCCTCGCCCTCGTACTGCTCGACGAGCTGGCGCATCACGATGCCGCGCACAAGCTCCTTGATGCCGAGCTCTGCGGGGTCAAAATCGACGTAGCGGCGGATATCCACCATGCCGTTGGAGAACACGCGCACATCCTTGCCGTCGATGCGCAGCACCACGGAGAGAACACCGGCGTCGGCGATCTCGCGGGCGCGCTGACGGGAGAGGATCTCCCCCGCCTCGGCCAGCAGCTCGCCGGTGAAGGGATCGGCGATGGGCTCGGCCAGCTCATGCCCGGCGATACGCGGGAAGAGGGAGAGCTTCTTATTAAACTTATAGCGGCCGACGTTGGAGATCTCATACCGGCGGCGGTCATAGAACAGCCCGTCCAGCAGCGCCTCGGCGGACTCCACCGTCGGGGGATCGCCCGGACGCAGCTTGCGGTAGATTTCGATCAGGCACTCCTCACGGCTGCGGGCGGTGTCCTTCTCGATCGTGGAGATCATGCGCTCGTCCTCGCCGAAGATCTCCTTGAGGCGCTCGTTCGTGGTCGCGCCGACAATGGGATCGTTCACGCAGCTCAGCCAGGTGGCGGGGCGGTTCTCGTCGTAGGCGCCCATGGCCTTGAGGTACCAGGTGATGGGCAGCTTGCGGTTCTTGTCGATGCGGACGTTGAAGACGTCGTTGGCGTCGGTCTCATACTCCAGCCACGCGCCGTGATACGGGATCACCGTCGCCGCGTACACGCTCATCATCGACTTGTCGGTGGTCTTTTCAAAGTACACGCCGGGAGAGCGGACGATCTGGGAGACGATGACGCGCTCCGCGCCGTTGATGACGAAGGTGCCGCCCGGAGTCATGATGGGGAAGTCGCCCATGAAGATCTCCTGCTCCTTGACCTCGCCCGTCTCCTTGTTGCGAAGCTGCACGCGCACCTTCAGGGGCGCGGCATAGGTGGCGTCGCGCGCCTTGCACTCCTCCTCGGTGTACTTGGGCTTCTCGTTCATGCTGTAGTCGATGAAGCTCAGCACGAGATTGCCGCTGTAGTCCGTCACGGAGTCCACATCGCGGAACACCTCATGCAAGCCGGTGTCCAGGAACCACTTGTAGGAGCTTTTCTGAATCTCCAGCAGGTTCGGCATATCCTGGATCTCATCGACGCGGGCAAAGCTCTTACGCAGAGTTTTGCCGTAGAGAACATCTTTTGGCATTGGCGTACTCTCCTTCCAGTTTTGAAACACCCGGATAAGTTTCCACTTTTTCTCCCGATGTACGGATTTGTCATTGATTTTACCCGGCCGCGCTGGTATACTAAGCTCAGCCGGAGATATAGGGGCAGTCTGCCCCTATCCCTGCACATAAGGCAAGCTATTGTACCACCCGCAGCACGGGAAAGTCAAGAGTTTTTCTCGGGTTTTTTCGTAATTTTATAGTTTTTTTGGGAGCCGGGGCGCTCCCGTTTTTCTTTTTCGGAGGTCGGGTTCGACATGGATATTTCAGTTGCGCTCTTTATGGCGCTGCTCGCGGGCTGCGGGCTCTATCTGCTCTGGCACGAGGGGGTGCTGCAAACGCGCCTTGCCTGGCTGATCGCCTGGGCGCTGCTGCTCGCCGCCTTCGGGGGAAGGCTTCTGTGCTTTGACTACGAGACGCTGGATTATCAGAACTTTCTCGCGCACTGGGCGGCGTTTTTCCGGCAATACGGCGGCTTTCTCGCCATGAAGAGGCAGGTCGGCAACTACAACATTCCCTACCTGTATTTCCTCGCGCTCTTCTCCTATCTGCCCGTGAACGATCTCTATCTTATCAAGGCGCTCAGCTCGCTCTTCGACCTGCTGCTCGCCTGGGCGGTGCTACGGCTGGTGGATCGCTTCACTCCGAGCGCGACGCGGCGCTTCTGTGCCTTCTTCACAACGCTCTTTCTCCCCACGGTCTTTCTCAACAGCGCCGTCTGGGGACAGTGCGACAGCATCTATGTCGCCCTGCTGCTGCACGGGCTCGATGCGGCGCTGCGCCAAAGGCCGCGCCTGTCGGTCGTGCTCGCGGCGCTCGCCTTCGGCTTCAAGCTCCAGGCGGTGTTCGTGCTGCCCGTCTGGGCGGTGCTCTGGATGAGCGGGCGCGTGCGGGAGCGGGATCTGCTGTACTTCCCGCTGACCTATGTGCTGCTCGTGCTGCCCGCCGTGCTGCTCGGCCGCCCCTTCCTGGAGACGATCACGCTCTATTTCTCGCAGACCGGCACCATCGGCTCGGGACTCAACTACAACTCCCCCTCGATCTTCGCCATCTTCTGGCACATCGAGAACCAGCAGGCTGCCTCCATCATCGCCATCCTCGCCGCCGCGCTCTTCACGCTCAATATGCTCGGTGTCGCCTGGGTGCAGCGCAAGCGGCTCAGCGATCAGGCGGTGCTCGCGCTTGCGCTGCTCTTCGCCATCGGTATCCCCTTCCTGCTGCCGCATATGCACGAGCGCTATTTCTACCCGGCGGATATTCTCGCGCTCACGGTCGCCTTCGCCTTCCCGCTGCTCTCCCCCGTCGCGCTGCTCACGCAGTACGCCTCGCTCCTCGGCTACCACGCCTATCTCAAGATGCGCTATCTGCATCCGATGCGCTACGGCTCCGCCGCGCTGATCGTGAGCTTCGCCCTGGGGCTGATCTGCTTTTTGCAGGGGCTTGACACGGGGAATCGAAAACAACACACATAGGCAACAGAAGGCACATTCGGTAAAGCAGTATTATATGGTCAAGGGCGCTAACGAAGTATGGCGCATATTCTGTCGGAAGAATTGTCAGATTTCTATTTGGGGATAGTATCAGTTTTCAAGAAGGGGAATATAGTATGCTGCACAAGGAGCAACTCACGCTCCTGTGATACTTGAATGAGCCCTCCGCCAACGGCGGAGGGCTCACTCTTATTTTTACCGTATGTACACCCTCGGAACGCGCTTGGAGACGGCGCAGAGCAGCTCATAGGGGATGGTCTGCGCGGCGTCGGAGAGCTCGAGCAGGGAGTTGCGCTCACCGAAAATCTCGATCTCACTGCCGACCTCGACCCCCGGCAGGTCGCTGAGATCGACCATGCACATATCCATACAGATCGACCCGCGCTGCGGCGCAAAGCCCCCGGGCGCCGCGAAGCGGCAGCGGTTGGAGAGCAGACGCGGCAGTCCGTCGGCGTAGCCGATGGCGAGCACGCCCATGCGTGTCTGCTTCTCGGTGACGAAGCGCCGCCCGTAGCTCACCGCCGTGCCGGGCGCATAGTGCTTGATGGTGCTCACCGTCGTGACAAGGCGCATACACGGCCTCAGCCCGAGCCGCCCGCTCGTGTCGCCATAGCCGTAGAGCAGCAGGCCGGGGCGCACCATGTCCAGCGCCATCTCCGGGTAATTCACGACCGCGCCGCTGTTTGCACAGTGGCGGATCGGAAAGTGAAAGCCGCTGCGTTTCTCCGTCTCGTCGATGACGGCGGTGAAGAGTCGGAATTGCTCGCGGGTATAGCGCTCGCAGTCCTCTCCCGGCTCGTCGGCGACGGCGAAGTGGGTGTAGATCCCCTCCGTCTCAAGCCCCGGGAGTGCAAGCGTGCGGCAGAGGTTCTCCACGCCGCCCTCGAAGTAGTCCCCCGCACACAGAAAGCCCAGGCGGGACATGCCGGTGTCGAGCTTGAGGTGGATCTTGAGTGTGCGCCCGAGCTTCCCGGCGGCCTCGCTGTAGAGTGCCGCCTTGGCATAGGCGCTCACGGTCTGGGTGATGTCGTAGTCGATCAGCGTCTCGGTGTACTCATGCGGGGTGTGGCCGAGTATGAGGATCGGCATGGACACGCCGCCGCGCCTCAGCTCCAGCGCCTCGTCCAGGCAGGAGACGGCGAGGTAGTCCGCCCCCGCCTGCTGCATGAGCCAGGCGACCGCGAGCGCCCCGTGGCCGTAAGCATCCGCCTTGACCACGGCAAGGAAGCGGCAGCCCTCCGGGAGCGCGGCGCGGATGGCGCGGTAATTGTGGAGGAGATTCGGCTGGGATATCTCCGCCCAGCTTCTCTTTTGCAAATCGTTCATCGTATTATCTCCAATCGGATAGTTCACAGAAGAGGCAGACCGTCTCGCCGCTCTGGATCTCAGCGCGGCGCGGCGTCATGCTCTCCGGCTCAAACCAGACGCTCACCGAGACCCTGTCGTCCAGGATCAGCTTGCAGACAAGCGCCCCGTCGTCTGTCCAGTGCGAGTCCAGATGCCCCGTGAGCAGCGCCTCGGTGAGCTTCGGCAGCGCGTTCATCGGCGTGAGGCCGTAGGGGTCGAGCGGCCCGGTCTCGAGGATCAGCCCCTCGTATTCCAGCGTGCTGCCGCCGGGCTTGAGGCGGGCGCGGATCCCGGCGATACGCTCGGGGCGCAGGATCGTCACAGTCTCCCCCTCCGCATCTTTTTCGTAGGCGAGGGTAAACTCCAGTGTGCGGTCGGCGTATTCGGCGCGCACATCGGCGGTAAAGGACAGCGTCTCCTTCGCTGCGAGCGCGTCGGAGAAGGCGAGGAAGCGTTTTTCACTCCCGCGCTGCCCGCAGCCGGTGAGCAGCAGAGAGACAAGCAGCAGGGGCAAGGCCAGGCGTTTCATGGTATCCCTCCAAGGTAAAGATACCACAGCCTATGCCGGAGGCGTAGGATTTATTTCATCGTCTCGAGCACTCTCTCCGCGCAGCGCAGCCCGTCCACCGCAGCCGAGCTGATGCCCCCCGCATAGCCCGCGCCCTCGCCGCAGGGATAGAGCCCGGCGATGCTGCTCTCGAGGCTCTCGCCGCGCGGCATACGCACGGGTGAGGAGGAGCGCGTCTCCGGCGCTGTCAGCACCGCGTCCGGCGCGTCGAAGCCCTTGAGCTTCCTCCCGAGCGCCGGGAGCGCCTGTTCGAGCACCTTCGTAATGCGCGCGGGCAGCACCTCATGCAGCTCTCCCCAGCGCACGCCGGGGCGATAGCTCGGGCGGACGCTCCCGGCTCCCGCACTCGGCACGCCGCGCAGGAAATCCCCGACAAGCTGCGCCGGGGCGCAGTAGTTTTCCCCGCCATAGACATAGGCGCGCCGCTCGATCTCCCGCTGCCAGCGCATCCCGGAGAGCACGTCGCCCTCGGGGAAATCTTCGGGGCGCAGCGTCACGAGCAGCGCGGCGTTGGCGTTCTCGCCGTCGCGGCGGGAATAGCTCATGCCGTTTGTGACGACGCCCCCCGCCTCCGAGGCGGCGGCAAAGACCTCCCCGCCGGGGCACATACAAAAGGTGTAGGCGCTCGTTCCGTCGGGCAGGTGGACGTTCAGGGAGTAGTCCGCCGGAGGGAGCACCCCGCGCTCGCGCCCGTACTGGGCAAGGTCGATCTCATCCTGCCTGTGCTCGATGCGCACGCCCATCGAGAAGGGCTTCGGCTCCATCCGAACGCCCGCGGCCAGCAGCATCTCCAGCGTATCGCGCGCCGAGTGCCCAACGGCGAGGATCACGCGGCGGCAGGGCAGCGTATACGCGCCGTCTTTTCCCTGCACGACCACGCCGCGCAGCGCGCCGTCTTCGATCTCAAGTCCTGTGAGCTTCGCGCCGAAGCGCACCTCGCCGCCCAGCGCCTCGATCTCGCGGCGGAAGCGCTGCACAAGCTCCACCAGCACGTCCGTACCGATGTGGGGCTTGGCGTCATAGCGCACGCTCTCCGGCGCGCCGTGGGCGGCGAACTGCTCGAGCACCCAGGCCATGCGCTTATCGTGCGTGCCGGTGTTGAGCTTGCCGTCGGAGAAGGTGCCCGCGCCGCCCTCGCCGAACTGGACGTTGTTCTCCGTGTCCAGCTCGCCTCCCGCGCGAAAGCGCTCCACAGCGGCCTTCCTCGTCAGAGCGTCCTGCCCGCGCTCAAGCACGATCGGGCGCGCCCCGGCCTTCGCCAGCAGGAGCGCGGCGAACATCCCCGCCGGGCCGAAGCCCACCACCACGGGGCGCTCTTCGCTTCGCACCTGGGGAATATCGTAGCGGGGCGGCACATACGCTTCGATCTCCGAGCCCCGGCGGCGCAGCAGCGCCACCTCGTTTTTCACCTCGACCGCCACGGCGTAGACCCAGTGGAGGTCTGACTTTTTGCGCGCGTCGAGGGACTTTTTTACTATTTCAAGTCGCGTGACCGCCTCCGGCGGGACGCGCAGCTTCGTCGCCGCGAGCGCGCGCAGCCGCGCCTCGCTCGCGCCCACCTCAAGGCGGAGGTTTCGGATTCGGATCATCGCCCCAGCCTCCCGGCAAGACGCCCGCTCGACCAGGCCCATTGGAGGTTATAGCCCCCGCAGTCCCCGTCCACATCCAGCACCTCTCCGCAGGCGAAGAGCCCCGGCATAAACCAGCTCTCGAGCGTCTCGGGGTTGAAGCCCGCTGTGCGCACACCGCCCGCCGTCACCTGCGCGTGGTCGAAGTCCTCCGTTCCCCGCAGCGGCAGCGTCAGCGCCAGCGCCGTCTGCGAGAGCCGCCGCAGCGCCGTGTCGTCGAGCGCGCGCAGGGGCTTTGTCGCGTCCACGCCGCTCTGGCGCACCAGCATCCGCCCGAGGCGGTTGTGGAGCATCCCGGTGAATACCTCCCCGGTCTCGAGCGCCGGGAAGCGCGCGCAGCGTGCGCGCAGCAGCGCGCAGAGTGCCGCCTCGTCCAGCGGCAGAAAGCGGAAGCGCAGCCGCAGTCCCTCGCCGTTTGCGGCGGCGGCGCGGGAGAGATCGAAGGCGGCGGGGCCGGAGACCCCCGTCTCGGTAAATTGCAGCTCTCCCTCGCTCGAAGAGAGCAGCGTCTCGTCCGCGAGCAGCTCCACACGCGCCTGACAGCGCACACCCTTGAGCGCGCGCGGAAGCTCCGGCGCGGTGAGAAGCTGCACCAGCGCCGGATAGAGCGCCGTGCGCTTGTGCCCGAGGGGCTTTAAGAGCGCGTAGCCGTCCGTGACGCCGCCGAGCTTACCGCCCGCACAGCCGCCGCAGGCGACGATCACCGCGTCGGCGCGGTAAGTCTGCGCGTCCGTTGTGAGCGCCCAGGCCGCGCCGTCGCGCCGCAGCTCGCGCACGCTCTCGCCGCAGTGAAGTTCTACCCCGGCCTCATCGAGCGCAAAGCGCAGCACGTCCAGCACGGAATTGGCGGAGTTGGAGAGCGGATAGACCCGCCCGCCGTACTCCTCCACCGTGAGCAGCCCCAGGCCGTGGAAGAACGAGAGCGTCTCCTCTACGCCGAAGGCCTCCAGCGCCGGGCGCACGAAAGCCGCCTCCGCCCCGTGATAGTGCGCCGGGGAGGCGGCGGTGTTGCTCAGATTGCAGCGGCCGTTGCCGGTGGCGAGCAGCTTGCGCCCCAGACGCTGCTGCCGCTCGAAGAGCAGGACGCGGCTCTCCGCATCCTCCGCGGCGGTGAGCGCGGCCATCATGCCGCTCGCCCCGCCGCCGATCACAGCGACCGTCCTCATGCCTTGGGTGCCTCCCCCTTCGGCGCGAGCTTGTGCTTCTTCCCGTCCGGGGTCTGGATGTAGGTGTTCTCCAAAACGGCGATGGTGCTGCGCCGCCACTCGGCGATGTACTCCTTGCGCAGCGCCTCGCGCTCGGCAAGCTCCGCCTCGGTGAGCGCGCGCTCCTTTGCCAGATGTGCAAGCTCGTTGATGCGCGCGATCTTAGTCTGTTCCATGGCTGCCCTCCGTGTCGATAGTGCCCAGCTCGTCGATCGTCAGCTCGAAGGCCGGGGCGAAGTGTTCGAGAAAATAGCGCAGCTCGGGCAGGGGGTTTTCCTCCAGCGCGGCGCGGGTCTGCGCCTCGGCGGTGAGGAAATCGTTATTGCCGGCCTTGCGCTCCTCCACGCATTTGAGGTAGGCGGCGAGCTTGTCCGCCGCCTTCACAAGCTCGTGCTGCCGCGCAGCGATCTCGCCCGTGAGATAGGGCTCGTAGGCGCGGCGCAGGGGCTCGGGCAGTGTGGAGAGCAGCTTTTCGCAGGCCAGCTCCTCCACCTGCCGGTATGCCTCGTGGATCGCGGGGCTGTGATATTTAATCGGTGTCGGGAGATCGCCCGTCAGAATCTCGCTGCAATCGTGATAGAGCGCGGCGGCCGCCGCCTCCTCCGGGTCGCAGGGGACACCGAACACGTCGCGCCGGATCAGCGCGAGCGCGTGCGCGAGCACCGCAACCATGTGGCTGTGCTCCTGGATGTTCTCGGGCAGGGCGTTGCGCATCAGGCTCCAGCGCCCGATGTAGCGCATACGGGAGAGATAGGCAAAAAAGTGATAGCTCATGCAGAGCCTCCTGTGTCGGTTTGTGTCAGTATAACACAGGAAACTCGCGGGGGCAAGTGCCCGAAAGACAGGAAAAAGCCGCCGGAACGGCACCGTTCCGGCGGCGGGCTTACTGCATATGCTCCTCGGCGCAGTCGTCGAGCACGCGAAAGCCCATCTCCCCGGGCTTCGCCACGGGGAATTTGCGGATCCCCGTGCTGTCGTAGAGCGGCGCGATGCGCTCCTCGGGATCGAGGCGCGGGTTGCTCTCCGGTTTTTTCTTTTTGCCCATAATAACACCTCCTGCCTGTAGTCTTCCCCGGCAGACGGTGAAACATGCGCTTATTCCCGCCATATCCCCACAAGGCTCGCCGCGAGGCGCAGGAAGATCCCGCCGAAGCCCAGGCGCTCCACCGTCTGATCCGCCACGACCGCAAGCTCCGCGAGCTGCTGCCCGTTCTGCGTCACGGTGAGCGTCCCGACCCGCTCCCCCTCGCGCACCGGCGCGAACACCAGTCCCGGCAGCTCCAGGCGGTACTCCGCCTTGGCGCCGCCGCGCGGCACAACGGTATAGCGCTCCCCCTCGATGCGCAGCGGCAGCAGCGACCCCTCGCCCAGATCGACCGGCAGCTCCGGCAGCGGCGCGTCCGGCCGCAGCGGACAGAGTGCGTAATTGGCAAAGGCGTAGTTGAGCAGGGTCGTGGCGTCGGTGTTGCGCGAGTCGATGCTCTCCCCGTGCAGCACGACCGCGATGAACTCCACCCCCTCCCGCTCCGCCGAGGCGGCGAGGCAGTACATCGCCTCGGAGGTGTAGCCGGTCTTGAGCCCGGTGCAGCCGGGGTACCACGCCACGAGCTTATTCGTGTTCGTGAGCTCAAACGCGCCGCCGCGGATGCTGTCCATCCAGATCGTCGAATAGCGCTTGATGAGCTCATGCCGCAGCAGCTCCTGCGAGATGCGCGCGATATCCCGCGCCGAGGAGTAGTGCTCCGCGTCCTCAAAGAGTCCGGTGCAGTTGGTAAAATGCGTGTTTTGAAGCCCCAGCTCCTGCGCGCGGCGGTTCATCCGCTCGACGAAGACCTCCTCCGTCCCGCTCACATGCTCCGCCATCGCCACGGCGCAGTCGTTGGCGGAGACGACGGTGATGCACTTGAGCATCTCATCCACGCTCATCCGCTCCCCCTGCTCGAGATAGACGCAGCTTCCCCCGAAGGAGGCCGCCCGCGCGCTTGCGGTCACGGTGTCCTCGAGCGCCATCTTCCCGCTCTCAACGTCCTCGACGAGCAGCAGCAGTGTCATCACCTTTGTGACGCTCGCCGGAGGGCGGCGGGTGTCGGCGTCCTTCTCATAGAGGATCGTCCCGGTCTCCTTCTCCAGCAGCACGGCGGAGGGCGCTGCGATCGGCAGCGCCGCCGCACCGGGTTCGAGCGCCAGCGCCCTGCCCGGCAGCAGCGCCAGCAGCAGAGTCAGAGTCAGTATCAGTGCAATTCGTTTCATACGCGCCTCCCGGTAAAAGTCATGTCCTATCTCTATGCGCCGGGCGTTGCGTCCATGCGCGGTTTACAAAATTATGAATATTTTGCGCTGTCACGCCCAATTATTCATTTTCGTGATTTTGAAGAAAGTGTGAATATCAGCGGCTTTTTCCACACTTTCAACAGAGTTTTCCACAGTAAATTTTGCATATTGGCTTCGATAAGTTTACATAAAAATGACAAACGATTCCCGCTCCACAAAAATCAGGCAGGCACTTGACGGGCGGTGTCTGGCAGAGTAGAATAGAAAAGCGGTTTTCTGTACGCCGCAGAGGAGGAAATACTGTGAGACGGCATTTCAACTGGGACAAAAAATATCTGTACTGGGGTGTCACCGCCTTCTTCGTGATCGCGGCCTCGGTGCTGTTTTATCTCTCGCTGCGCAACCTTCCCGTGCTCGGCGCGGCCTTCAGCTCGCTCACGCGCATCCTCACCCCGTTCATCTGGGGGCTGGTCTTTACCTACCTGCTCGCGCCGCTGATGCGCAGTATGGAGCGCTCTGTCTTTCTCCCGCTGGGGAAAAAGCTCAATCCGAAAAAACCGCAGGCGGCGCAGCGCTTCGGGCGCGCGCTCTCGGTGCTGGTCTCTCTGATCGTGCTCATCGCGGTGCTCGCGGCCTTGGTCTATATGATCCTGCCTCAGCTCTACAGCAGCATTGAGACGATCATCACCAACAGCCCGGCCTATCTCGAAAACCTGCGCCGCTGGGTCGATCAGACGCTCAAGGACTTCCCCTCCCTCGCAGACTATGTGGAGCAGCGCCTCAGCGCGCTCAGCGTGAACCTGAACGACAATCTCTTCTCCTGGGTGCAGGAGAACGTGCTGCCGAAGCTCGGGGGCTTCGTCACGAACGTGACCTCCGGGGTCTACTCCGTGGTGCGCGGGGTCTATAACCTCGTCATCGGCATGATCGTCTCGGTCTATCTGCTCAACGGTCTCGAGGACTACGGCGCGGCCTTCAAGAGGCTGCTCTACTCGCTGCTGAACATCGACAACGCCGAGAAGCTGCTCGCCGGGATCCGCTTCACCGACCGCACTTTCATGGGCTTTATCAACGGCAAGCTCCTCGACTCCGCCATCGTCGGGCTGATCTGCTACATCGTCTGTGCGATCCTGGGGATGCCCTACGCCCTGCTGGTCAGCGTGATCGTAGGCGTGACGAACATCATCCCCTTCTTCGGTCCCTTCATCGGGGCGGTGCCGAGCGCCTTCATCATCCTGATGGTCAACCCCTTCAAGTGCCTGGTGTTCGTCATCTTCATCGTGATCCTCCAGCAGGTGGATGGGAACTTCATCGGGCCGAAGATCCTCGGCAACTCCGTCGGCATCAGCGGCTTCTGGGTCATGTTCTCGATCATCCTCGGTGCGGGGCTCTTCAGCTTCTGGGGGATGCTGCTGGGCGTGCCGGTCTTTGTCGTGATCCAGGCGCTGTTTAATAACATGGTCACGCGCCGTCTTGAGCGCAGCGACCTGCCCGTGGAGGCGGACGCCTACCGGGATCTCGACCATATCGACGCGGTGACGCGCCTGAGCGTCCATAAGGAGACGGAATCCGGGGACAAAACGGAATAAACCTTCGGGAGAGGCGCTGCCTCTCCCCTTTTTTCTCAATTCCGTATTGAAAAAGCGGGCGAAGCATGGTAAAGTATAGGTGTTCGATAAAAATAATACCAGGAGGTCAATTCCATGTTTGAAAATTTAGTTGAGATCCTGAAGGCCAATCCCCGCAAGATCGTCTACACCGAAGGTACCGACGCGCGCATTCTCGAGTCCGCTGCCCGCCTGAAGAAGGGCGGCTTCCTGACTCCGGTGCTGGTCGGCAACGTGGAGGCCGTGAAGGCCGCCGCTGAGAAGGGCGGCTTCGATATCGAGGGGCTGGAGATCCTTGATCCCGCCACCTATCCCGGCATGGACGAGATGGTCGAGACCATGGTCGCCCTGCGTAAGGGCAAGATGACCGCTGAGGAGTGCCGCGCCGCGCTCGCGAAGGGCAATTACTTCGGCACGATGCTCGCCAAGATGGGCGTGGCCGACGCGCTGCTCGGCGGCGCGACCTATTCCACGGCCGACACCGTGCGTCCCGCGCTGCAGCTCGTCAAGACCCGCAAGGGCGCGCATCTTGAAGTCGGAGGGCCAAGCGGTCTTAGGAAGACAACACTTAGCTACAACTCCTTGGCTCACAGAACGACATGGCTACGATGCGACTTGGTTCTTACCACGAGGTCGACTCCTCCGAAATGGCATTCCAGATCGCAGGCTCCATGGCTATCAAGGATGCGCTCAAGAAGGCTAAGTCCGTAATTCTCGAGCCCATCATGAGAGTTGACGTAGTTGTTCCCGAGGATTACATCGGTAACGTTATCGGCGACCTCAACTCCCGTCGTGGTCAGATCCAGAATCAGGAGACTGCTAACGGTACAGTTCAGATCACATCTGCTGTTCCTCTGTCCGAGATGTTCGGATACTCCAACGACCTGCGTTCCAAGACACAGGGTCGTGGTAACTATGTAATGCAGCCCAGCCACTACATCGAGGTTCCCAAGTCTATCGCTGAGGGAATCATGAGCAAGCGCGCTAAGGACTAATTCCTGTGGGCTAATGCCACTTTTTTCTGAAAAACACTTGATTTTTTCAGGGATTAATGGTACAATATAATCACTAAACTATGGCTAT
>JAZQCO010000046.1:0-3688 GCA_045546335.1 Candidatus Limivicinus sp.
AACACACGGCAGCCTGTGCCTCAAACCGGCTGGCTGCGATACCCTTCCATAACTTACATCTTTGCCATTGTCGCGCAGGAGGCGGCAAACAGCCAAGTCGGATCGTAGCCATGTCGTTCTGTGAGCCAAGGAGTTGTAGCTAAGTGTTGTCTTCCTAAGACCGCTTGGCCTCCGACTTCCTCCTGCGAACACACGGCAGCCTGTGCCTCAAACCGGCTGGCTGCGATACCCTTCCATAACTTACATCTTTGCCATTGTCGCGCAGGAGGCGGCAAACAGCCCGAGCCACGCGGCGGCGAGGGCGGGATGCAGCCGGGGGCTGAGCCTCCTGTCCGCCGCGCGGGCGAGCAGAAGCCCCAGCGGCAGCGCGAGCGTGATGATATAGCGCCCCTGCGGCTGATAGTCGCGGGCGTAGGACTGCCAGAAGTGCAGCAGGACGGTGAGGACGCAGCCGCAGAGCAGCATCAGCAGCAGGAGCGTCTCCCGGCGCGTGGGCTTCTTCCAGCTCAGCGCAAAGAGCACGCCCCCGCCCGCCATCAGCGCGGCATAGAGGAGATAGAGGTACTTTGGCAGCCGGAACGCCATGCAGCCAAATAAGCCCACGAAGCTCGAGAGCGTCAGGATCAGCCACCAGAAGCCATCCATGCGCAGAAACTCCAGGATGGACACGCCTCTTTCCCGGCAGCTATCATAGTCATACAGATGATAGCCCAGCGCCTCCATGCGGGCGCGGGAAGCCGCCTCCGAGGCGAGACCGAGGAAGTCCCCGCCGTGCAGCAGGGCGTTGCGGAGGAAGAACCACCCGGCGAGCAGCAGACAGACGGCGAGAACCAGCGCCGTGCGCCGGAGAAGCAGCCGCGCCTTGTCGGGAATGTCGGGGGCGGAGAGCACCGCGAGGACGCAAAAGAGCGGCACGGTCAGCACCCAGCCGTAGGCAGAGTAGTAGGAGAGCAGGCACAGCGAGAGCGCGAGGGCGAGGCCGAGGCAGCTTCTGACCGGCCAGCGGCGGTCATAGCCCTCGACCCAGCAGCACAGCAGCATACTGACTGCGCAGAGCGAGAGGGAGTCGTTGTTCTGGTACATGCCGAGGAACGTCACCTGCGGGAGAAGGCAGACGAACGCGGCGAAGAGGACGGCGCTGCTGCGCTGCGTGAAGAGCCTGCGCCCCAGCCGGAGGCAGAAGAGGCAGCAGAGCGTGACCGAGAGCACACTGCCGAGCCGGGAGGCGGCGAGCAGCAGGCGCGGAGACGCGGTGAAGTGCGAAGCGAGGAGCTGGAAGGCGGCGGCGAGCATGGCGGAGAGGTAGGGGCGCAGCGCGTAGGAGAAGCCCCAGCCCTGCGGCTCCACGCCGGGGATCAGGGTCGGAGGCTCCGCGAGCGCGTCCTCCCAGTACATGAGCATGGTGCCGGGCTCGTCCCCGGTCGGGAGCGAGCGATGCGCGGCGATCCACTCGGAGACCAGGCGCCGCCCCGCCTCATCCGGGCACTGATCGACCGGCACCAGCAGCGCCCCGGCGAGGCACAGGCCGAACACCAGCAGCACCAGCAGCGCTTCGATCCATACGGCGCGGCGCATGGCTATCTCGCCTCATACTGCCCGAGAGAGGGCTTGAAGGAAAAATCCTCCCCCTCCAAGGTCAGGTTCGGGTTATAGTACGGGTCGCCGGCGGCGAGGAAGTCCTTCCAGCGCGTCTGGAAGCGGCGAACCTCCCCCGCGTAGCGCGCGCGTTTTTCCGGCGTGTCCTCGTAGCCGCGGCTCTTGGATTCAAAGTGATAGAGCGCGGCGTAGGGCGTCCAGACGATCAAGCGCCCCGCCGCGCGGATGCGCAGGCAGAGATCGACGTCGTTGAAGGCGATCGCGTAGCCCTCGTCGAGGCCGCCGACCTCGTCCCAGACCCGGCGCGGGATCAGGAGGCACGCGGCGGTCACGGCGCTGAAATTCTGCGCGACGGCGAGGCGGTTCATATAGCCGTACCCCTCGCGGCCGAAGCCCTTGTGCGAGTGCCCCGCGACGGCGCCGATGCCGACGATGACCCCGGCGTGCTGGATGGTGTCGTCGGGATAGCAGAGCAGCGCGCCGACCGCGCCGACGTCCGGGCGCTGGGCGAACATGAGCATTTCCTGAATCCAGTCGGGCGAGATGATCTGCGTGTCGTTATTGAGCAGCAGCAGGTACTCCCCGGTGCAAAAGCGCGCGCCGAAGTTGTTGGCGGCGGAGTAGTTAAACGCCCCGCCGCGCGTGACGACGCGCACGTTGTCGTGCTCGCGCTGCAAGCGCCCATAGAACGCGAAGACCTCCGGCGAGCGGCTGTTGCCCTCGACGAGCACGATCTCGTAATTTGGCCAGGTGGTTTTCCGGAAGATGGAATCGAGGCACGCGCGCAGATCGTCCAGATGCTCACAGGTGGGGATCAGGATGGACACCTTCGGCGTCCCCTCGATGGCGTAGCGGACGCGGTAGAGCGTCTGCCCCGGCGCGAGCGGCTCGACCGTGCCGTCAAGGCCGAGGCGCTGAAGCTGCTTTTCGACCGAACGCACCCCCGCCTGTACGGCGTAGGGCTTGGCCTTGTCGTTGCCGGCGGCCGAGCTCTTGTGCGAGCGCCAGTAATAGAGCACCTCCGGGATATGCGCCACGCGCGCGGCCTTCTCCGTGAGGCGCAGCACCATGTCGTGATCCTGCGAGCCGTCGCAGGCGGGGTCGAACAGGCCGACCTCCTCCAGCAGCGAGCGCTTGAAGGCGGTGAAGTGGCAGATATAGTTGTTGCCACGCAGCAGATCGGGCGAAAAGGTGGGCTTGAAGTGGAGGCTGAGCAGCGCTTTCACCCGTGGGCTTTGAAACACCGCCTCGTCGGTGTAGAGGAAGTCCGCGCCGGTGCGCTCGATGGCGCGCATGAGCTCGAACAGCGCCGCCGGGTGCAGCAGATCGTCGTGGTCGAGCAGCCCGATATACTCCCCCGCCGCCATCTCGAGGGCGGCGTTGGTGTTGCCGGAGATGCCGCGGTTTTTTTCGAGCCGTACATAGCGGATGCGCGCGTCTCTCTCCGCGGCCTCCCGGCAGATGCGCTCCGCCTCCGTGTACCGCGTATCGCTCCCGTCGGCAAGGCAGAGCTCCCAGTTCCCGTAGGTCTGCGCCTGCACGGATTCGAGCATCTCGCGCAGGAAGCGCGCGGGCGTGTTATACAGCGGCACGACGAGGCTGAAGGTGACGGGCGCTGCAAAGCGGTGAGCCCGCTGCGCGCGCAGCTCCTCCTCCGAGAACAGGGCTTGCCGCGCCAGGCGGGACAGATCGCCCATGTGGTGCAGCTTCACCCGCACCCGCGCCCAGGTCCCGCGCAGCCCGAAGCGCCGCAGCGCGGCAAAGCCCTTGCAGATCAGTTGTATCAACCGGCGGAGTCTCACAGTCGTGACCTTCTCTCTGAAATAAAAACTGAAAATGAAAAATGAAAAGTGAAAAATTGAGGTGTCCGCTGCGCGGACGATTGAAAAAGTGAAAAGTGGAAAATGAAAAGTGAAAAATTGTGGTGTCCGCTGCGCGGACGGATTAAAACAGAGGCGGAAACGTCCCTCGCTGCCGTAGGGGAGGGGCTTGCCCCTCCCGCAGATTCGCACAAGCTCACGTCGTTGTCGTAGGGGCGCTTCACGAAGCGCCCGGCGGCACCGCGTTGGTCACGCCCCTCGCCCGGGCGAAT
>JAZQCO010000047.1:0-16245 GCA_045546335.1 Candidatus Limivicinus sp.
GCGCAGCAAGGAGTTCATGACGGAGGAAGGCCGGCTGAAGGCCGTCGCCACCTGCAAGATGCTGGGGCTGGACGGCATCGTCGCCATCGGCGGCGACGGCACCTTCCGCGGCGCGCTGGGGCTGTCCCGTCTGGGCATCCCCGTGGTCGGCATCCCCGCCACCATCGACAACGACGTGGGCTGCACCAACTACACCATCGGCTTCGACACCGCCTGCAACACTGCCATCGAGTGCATCGACAAGCTGCGCGACACCATGCAGTCCCATGAGCGCTGCTCGGTCGTGGAGGTCATGGGGCGCAACGCCGGCTTCCTCGCGCTCTACGTCGGCATCGCCGTCGGCGCGACCGCCGTGCTCGTGCCCGAGAAGGAGCTCGATTTCGAGAAGGACGTGGTCGAGTGCATCCGCAACTCCCGCCTCGCCGGGAACACCCACTTCATGGTCGTCGTGGCCGAGGGCGTGGGCAGCGCGGTGGAGATCGGCAAGCAGATCAAGGAGGCCGTCGGCATCGACCCGCGCGTGACCGTGCTCGGGCACATCCAGCGCGGCGGCGCGCCGAACGCCCGCGACCGTGAGACCGCGACCCGCATGGGCTTCTACGCCGTGCGCGCGCTCTCCGAGGGGCGCGGCAACGTCATCATCGGCACCAAGGAGGGCAACATGGTAGAGCTCCCCATCGAGGAAGCCCTCGTGATGAAGAAGCATTTGCAGATGGATCGCTACCGCATCATGGAGGCCATGCAGCTCGGCGGTGAAATCTCCAGCTTCTCCAAGTTATAATTTGTTCTAATGGGGCTGTCGCCAAACCGGCGACAGCCCCATTTTCTATTCCTCGTCAAAGCGCAGCGTGACGCGCATGCCGTCGCGGCCGCAGACGGTGTTCGGGAAGATCGCCGCCGCGTTCGGGAGATAGTCCTCCGGCGCCTCGATCATCTGCGAATAGTGCATGAGCCAGAGCGCCCTTGCCCCCGCCTCCGCCGCGGCCGAGGCCGCCTGCGCGAAGGTCATGTGCCCGTGCTCGGCGGCGAGCGCAGCCTGTTCGTTCTCGCCGTAGGTGGCCTCGCAGAGCAGCAGATCGGCGCCCCGCGCCGCGTGAATCAGCGCCTCGCACGGCGCCGTATCGCCGGAAAAGACCAGCTTGAGCCCCCGGCGCGGCGCGGTGAGCACCTGTTCGGGGTACACCGTCACGCTGTCGAGCGCTGCGCTCTCGCCCCTTTGCAGCCGTCCCCACTGCTCGCACGGAACGCCCAGTGCCTTTGCCTTTTCGGGCAGAAAGCGCCCCGCTCTGCCGAGTGTGAAGCAATAGCCCTGGCTTGGGACACGGTGCGCGGTCGGGAAGGCCGTGAGGCGCGCCGCGCGCGGCCAGTTTGCTGAGAGCGTGTCCATCCGCAGCCCGTCCTCCGGAAACGGCAGCAGGCGGATCGGAAAGCCCACCCAGCCCACGAGCTTCAAAAGCGGTGCAAGCATCTCCTCCAGCCCCGCCGGGCCTGTGATCGTGAGCGCCTCCGTGCGCCCAAGGCTCCCCATCGTCTGCAACAGCCCCGGCAGGCCGAAGATGTGATCCCCGTGGTAGTGCGTCAGGGCGATGAGGTCGGTTTTCATCAGGCTGACCCCCGCCGCGCGGGCGGCTGTCTGCGTGCCCTCTCCGCAGTCGAAGAGGATCGTGCGCCCGGCGCAGCGCAGCAGCCCCGCCGTCAGCGCGCGATCGGGCAGCGGCATCAGCGCCGCCGTGCCCAGTAAGGTGAAGTCGATCATGCTTCTCTCTCCTTTCCCCTGCTGCGCAGATAGCCCAGCGTCTGGCGGAGCTGCTCCTCCCGCTCGATCCCCGCAAGGCGCAGCTTGTGGGCGTAGGCGAGCGCGTCGCCCATCTCCGGCCCCGGCCGGACACCCGCCGCGATCAGATCCCGTCCCATCACAGTCGGCCTTGCCATCCGCTGCTTGTACTCAGCCAGCAGCGAACGCAGGCGCTCTTCCGTCTCCGGCCAGTCGGCCAGCAGCGCCTCGCGGCTCTCCCCTGCCCCGACGCGCCCCAGATAATCCGCCTTCGCCAGCAGCAGCAGGTCTTCGGGGCAGAGCGCGCGGTCGTAGAGCCTCATAAAGGCTTTCTCACTTGCCCCCTGCCGCAGCTTCATCGTCGGCTGCATATGCAAAAGCGTCATGTTCAGCACATACTCGCGCAGCTTCGTCTCCTGCGTCAGGCGGCGCAGAAAGCGCTCAACCAGCGGCAGTCCCTTCTCCTCGTGCCCGT
Source organism: Candidatus Limivicinus sp. (assembly GCA_045546335.1). GTDB lineage: Bacteria > Bacillota > Clostridia > Oscillospirales > Oscillospiraceae > Limivicinus. The sequence goes on from JAZQCO010000047.1 coordinate 2,250, forward strand.
AGCTGTGCAGCACACCGCCGCGCTGCTGCGTTGTGACCGCCTTGCCGAAGTCGTGGCAGAGCGCCGCAAGCAGCAGCCACAGCGGCTCCTGCGCCTCGCCGCGCAGACGCGCCGCCTCGTCGAGCACCTGCATCGTGTGCGTCCAGACATCCCCCTCCGGGTGGTAGGCGGGGTTCTGCGCGAGGCCGATCAGTGCCTCCAGCTCCGGGAACCAGTCTGAGAGCTGACCCATGCGCCGCAGCTCCTCGAAGAAGAGCGAGGGGCGCGCCGCCTTCGTAAGCGCCTTTTCGAGCTCCCCCATGATTCGCTCCCCGGGCAGCGCCGTGAGCGCTGCCCCGGCGGAGAGCACGCGCGTCTCTTCCGCCACCGTGAAGCCGAAGCGCGCCGCGAACTGCGCCGCGCGCAGCACGCGCAGCGGATCCTCGAGATAGGTCGCCGCGTCCACATGGCGGATCAGGCCGCGCGCCATATCCTCCCGGCCGCCGAAGAAATCCAGCACCTCGCCGCTCAGCACATCCTGCATCAGCGCGTTCATCGTGAAATCCCGCCGCCGCGCGGCCTTCTCCGCACCGAGGAAGGGATCGACGAACACCGCGAAGTCCCGGTGTCCGCGTCCTGTCGCCTTCTCCGAGCGCGGCATGGCGATATCGAGCTCATAGCCGCGCAGCCCCATGATCCCAAAGCTCGCGCCCATCGTCAGCCGCTCGCCGAGGCTGTCCAAAATGACTTCCAGCGTCTCGACCGGGATGCCGTGTACCTCGATGTCAATATCCTTGTTCTCCAGCCCGAGCAGCCGATCCCGGACGCAGCCGCCCACGAAAAACGTGCGCCCGCCCGCGCTGTGTACGGCCTCCGCCACCCGGCGCGCCATGGCGAGATTCTTATTCTCCACACTCTCACATCCTAAAAAACGCCCCGCAGCGGAAGAGACCTCCGCCGCAGGGCGTGCTGCTTTCCAGTACTATTATAATAGTATAGCACGGAAACGGTATAAACTCAATGAATTATTCAAAGCGCCACACAGTATTCAAAGCGCCGCGCATCCTCGCGGTAGCGCAGCACGCGGCAGTCAAAAAACGCCGCCTCCTCCTCGCTGTGCGTGGCGAGCAGCAGCGCGCAGCCGTCAAGCGCCTGCCGCAGCGTCTCGCGCACGCGGGCGCTCAGCGCCTCGTCCATTGCCTTGACCGGCTCGTCGAGGATCAACAGCTCAGGTCTCGCCGCGAGAGCGCGCGCGAGGGAGACGCGCTGCTGCATCCCGCCGGAGAGCTCAGACGGGTAGAGCGCCGCCGCCTCCGCAAGCTCGAAGCGCCCAAGCCACCCCCGCGCCTCGGGAAGCGTCGCCGCGCTGTCGGAGAGCACAAGGTTCACGTTCTCCTCCGCCGTGCGCCAGGGCAGCAGGCGCGGCTCCTGGAACACCGCCGCCGTGCGGGTGAAGCTGTTGTGGACGCTGCCCGCGTCGGGAAGCTGCAGGCCCAGCGCGAGGCGCAGCAGCGTCGTCTTCCCGCAGCCGGAGGGACCCATCAGCGCCACGCGCTCCCCGGCCTCGAGCCGGAGTGAGCAGCCGCGCAGCAGTTCCTTCTCCCCGAAGGAGAGAGCTATGTTTTGCATTTCAAGCATGTTCTTCTCCTCTCTTCCCGCCCACCAGACGCAGCAGCAGCCGCTCGATCACAAGGCTCAGCAGTACCACCGCCGCCGTCCAGGCGAAGAGCTCCGCCGTCTCGAGATAGAGCTTCGCCTCCAGGATCATCTTGCCGATCGAGAGCTGCGGCGAGGTCAGCACCTCGGCGGCGATCCCGGCCTTCCAGCCCATGCCGAGGGCGGAGGCCAGCGCCGCGCGAAAATGGGGCAGCACCGCCGGAACCGTGATACGCCGCAGCACCCGCAGCCTTGGCAGGCGGTAGACCCGCGCCAGCTCGAGAAGCTGCCGATCCCGCCCGGCGATGCCCGCCGAGACGTTCGCCCAGACGACGGGCAGCACCATCAGCCCCGTGATGAAGGCCGGGAGCACCGCGCGCCCGAGCCAAAGGAGCGCGAGGATGATGAACGAGGCGACCGGCGTACTCTTCACAAGCGTCATGAGCGGCGCGAGCAGCGCCTTGGCCAGCGCGCTTTTCGCCGTGAGCGCCGCGAGCAGCACACCGAGCAGCGTCCCGCCCAGCAGGCCGCAGAGCACCCTGAGGATGCTCAAGCCCACGCTCTGCCAGAAGAGCGCCGTCCCCGCGAGGGCGCAGAGGACGCGCAAAACCCGCAGCGGCGAGGGAAGGAGCAGCTCCTTCCCCACCGCGCGGGCGGCAATCGCCCACAGCAGCAGCCAAAAGGCCGCTGCCGCGAGCCCTTGTATCGTTTTTTTCAGTCTCTCCCTCATCCGAGGACGCAGTAGAAGTCCTCAGCGGGCACCTTGCCGCCGATGGACTGCGGCGCGGTCTCGCCCATGATCTCGAGGAAGGCGGCGAGCTGCTGCTGCATCTGCTCACCGGTGATGAAGCAGACGTTGCAGTTGGGGATTGCCTTCTGCGCGACGGCGGCCTTGGCGAAGATACCGCACTCCTCGATATACTGCGCGGCCTGCGCCACGTCCTCGCTCAGCAGTGCGACGGAGGCGCCGTACTCCTCAAGGAACTGCTGAAGCTCCTCCGGATGCGCCTCGGCAAACTCGCGGCGCACCGCGACGCAGCCCTGCACCAGGCTGCCCGGCTCAAAGACCTTGTCCCACTCCTCGGTCAGGTCGAGGGCGACGGTGAGCTTGTCGTTCTGGCTGCAGGCGATGGTCACCATCGGCTCGGGCAGAACGGCGAGGGCGACCTCACCGGCGGCGACGGCGGTGTTGAGCTCGGCGGGCTGGGCGTAGCTGTTGTCGATGGTCACATCCACGCCGTTTGCCTTGCAGAGGCTGGAGAAGATGAAGCTCGGGTTCTGCGCCGGAGCGTAGACAGTCTGCCCGGCGAGGTCGGCAAAGCTCTCGATCTGCTGAGAGCCGTCGGAGACGAGGTAGAGCACGCCCAGCGTGTTGAGCGCGAGCACCTGCACCTTGCCCTCGGTCTTGTTATAGAGCGCGGCGGCGGCGTTGGTCGGGAGCGCAGCGATATCGCACTCGCCGCTCACAAGCGCGGCGGTGACGTTGGAGGCGTCGGTCTCGACAGCGATCTCATACTTGAGCGCGGTATTGCCCTCCTGCGCCTCGTGCATCAGCCCCGCCATGCCAAAGCCGGTGGTGCCGTTGAGGGTCAGGACGCGGACGGTGAGCGGCTCGGCATCGGCTGCGAAGGCGCAGGCGCCAAAGCAGAGCGCGGCGACGAGAAGCAGGCTCAGAAGTGCGGTGAATTTGATTTTCATGTCGGTTTTCCTTTCGTATTACAATTTGGAGGTGACAGCCTTTGCGCTGACGCCGGGCAGGCGGCCGAGCTTCCCGGTCACGGCGTTGATCACGTCCATCGGCGCATCGAGCGCGACGCAGATGATGTTCAGCCCCTTCTCCCGGTAGGGGATGCCCATGCGGCCGAGGATGCAGTCGGCGTAGTCGTGCAGGATGGCGTTGAGCGCTTCGACCGATTCCGGCTGATCGACCAGAATGGAGATGGCGGCGATGCGGTTTTCCATGTTCGCTCCTTTCCCGAAAAAAGAAAAACCATGCCGGAAGGCATGGCAACGGTGTACAGACTGTACGGTTATGCTCTGCCTTCCGCCTCAAGCTCTCTTTCAGCGTCAGTTGGTCTGTCGGATAGTATGCTCACCTTGCGGAAAGCTATGCTCGCCGCTTGGATGGTTCGCATTGTAGCGCAGATTTGTGCGTCTGTCAAGGGTTAGGCCGCGTTGGTTTTGTACCCTTTGCGTAACGAAACCGGCCGCCGGGAGATGCGGATTGCCACCGGCCACGGGCTCTTCGCCTCCTCGCAATGACACAACTGGGCAGCTGGTTCCAAAACAGAAAAGTTGATTTCCCGGAAAAAGCGAACGCAGCCATGTTCTTTTCCTTCCCGATATCACTTTTCGCTGCTCTTTGCCCTTGTCGCCCGGCGCGGTCTATGGAACCGTTTTCACCGTTTTAGTTAGAGTTATCTAACCTTTTTGTCCCCTCAGCGCACGATTTTCGCGCTTCGGCAGAATGCACGAAAAAAGGGCGATTGGGCGGAAACGGCACTTTTTCCGAAAGATTGCACTTGCCTTTTTGGAGCACGGCGAGTACAATGTATAAGGATTGTTATGAATATGTCTAATGTACATTTATCATGCAATGAAAGGATGCAATCGCTATGGAAAACAAGGAGAAGCAATTCATTGACTCCGTTCTGGAGAAATATGATTGCGACAAAGCAAGAATCATCGCCATTATGCAGGACGTGCAGGAGCGCTATCGCTATCTCCCGCAGGACGCGCTCTCTTACATCGCCCAGAAGGTCGGGATGAGTGAGTCCAAGCTCTTCGGCGTCGCCACCTTCTACGGCAACTTCTCGCTCGACGCGAAGGGGCAGTACGTCATGAAGGTCTGCCGCGGCACGGCCTGCCATGTCCGCAAGAGCGCCAACGTCCTCTCTGCCCTCTATGAGGCCACCGGCACCAGTGAGCGCAAGCCCACCTCCGACGACGGGAAGTTCTCTATCGAGATCGTCTCCTGCCTCGGCGCCTGCGGCCTGAGCCCTGTCGTTATGGTCAACGATACCGTCCACGCCGCCATGACCCCCGATAAGGCGAAGGAGCTGGTCAAGCAGCTCAGAGAGGAGGAGTAAACGATGCGTGAAAAGATCCAGACGCTCGAGCAGTTCCACGCCCTGCAAAACAAGTTCGTGCAGGCGCATGACTCGGAGCATCGCAAGATCCTTGTCTGCTGCGGCACCGGCTGCTGCGCCGGCGGCAACCTCGAGCTGTTCGAGGAGCTGAAAAAGTGCATGGCCGCCCACGGTGTCAACTACGAGCTCTCCCTCTCCGATTACCACGGGGGCGAGGCCACCGGTCTGAAGAAGTCCGGCTGCCACGGCTTCTGCGAGATGGGGCCGCTCGTGCGCATCGAGCCGGAAGGCTGGCTCTATACCAAGTGCAAGAAGAGCGACGTGGAGGAGATCGTGGAGAAGACGCTGATCGGCGGCGAGTTCTTCGAGCGCCTCGGCTATCACCAGAACGGTCAGCTCTATCGCCGTCAGGACGATATCCCCTTCTATAAGAAGCAGACCCGCCGCGTGCTCGAGCACTGCGGTCATATCGACGCGGAGAGCATCGAGGAATACATCGGCATCGGCGGCTACAGCGCCCTCGCCAAGTGCCTCTTTGAGCTGAGCGGCGAGGAGATCATCAAGGAGGTCAGCGACTCCGGCCTGCGCGGCCGCGGCGGCGCCGGCTTCCCGACCGGCAAGAAGTGGGCGCAGGTCGCCGCCCACACCGAGGAGCCCGTCAAGTATATCGTCTGCAACGGCGACGAGGGCGACCCCGGCGCGTTCATGGATCGCTCCTGCATGGAAGGCGACCCCCACAAGATCCTCGAGGGTATGATCATCGCGGGCGTGGCCACCGGCTCCACCGAGGGCTACATCTATGTGCGCGCGGAGTATCCCCTCGCGGTCTCCCGTCTGCAAATCGCCATCGGCCAGGCCGAGGAATACGGCTTTTTGGGCGACGACATTCTCGGCAGCGGCAAGAGCTTCCATATGCACATCAACAAGGGCGCCGGCGCCTTCGTCTGCGGCGAGGGTTCTGCGATGACCGCCTCCATCGAGGGCAACCGCGGTATGCCGCGCACCAAGCCCCCGCGCAGTGTGGACAAGGGTCTCTTTGGCAAGCCCACCTGCCTCAACAACGTTGAAACCTTTGCCAACGTCCCCGACATCATCAAGAAGGGCGCGGCCTGGTTCCGCTCCCTCGGCACCGAGAGCAGCCCCGGCACCAAGGCCTTCGCGCTGACCGGCAACGTTGTGAACACCGGTCTGATCGAGGTGCCCATGGGCACGACCCTGCGCGAGGTCGTCTATGACATCGGCGGCGGCATCAAGAACGGCAAGAAGTTCAAGGCCGTGCAGATCGGCGGTCCCTCCGGCGGCTGCCTGACCGAGGAGCACCTCGACCTGCCCATGGACTTCGACTCTCTCAAGAAGGTCGGCGCGATCATCGGCTCCGGCGGTCTGGTCGTCATGGACGAGGATAGCTGCATGGTCAACATCGCCCAGTTCTTCATGAACTTCATCTGCGAGGAGTCCTGCGGCAAGTGCACGCCCTGCCGTGAGGGTACGACCCGCATGAACGAGATCCTCACCCGCATCACCGAGGGCAAGGGTCGTATGGACGATATCGACGAGCTCAAGGATCTCGCCAAGTTCATCCAGACCAGCTCCCTCTGCGGCCTCGGCAAGACCGCGCCGAACCCGGTGCTCTCCACCCTCCAGAACTTCGAGGAGGAGTATGTCGAGCATATCCGCGACAAGCGCTGCCGTTGCGGCGTGTGCAAGTCTCTCGCCAAGCTCGTCATCACCGACAAGTGCATCGGCTGCACCAAGTGCGCCCGCAACTGCCCTGTCGGCGCGATCAAGGGCACGGTGCGCCAGAAGCACCAGATCGACACCAGCGTCTGCATCAAGTGCGGCGCCTGCAAGGCCAACTGCCCTGTCGGCGCTATCAAGGAGGGCTAAGCCATGGCGGATAAGAAAATGGTCATCGACGGGATCGAATGCTCCTTTACCAACGAGCGCAACGTCCTCGAAGTCGCCCGTGCCAACGGGATCGACATTCCTTCCCTGTGCTACTGTGAAAACCTCTCCATCTACGGCGGCTGCCGTCTCTGCATCGTGGAGAACGAGCGCGGCGGGCTCGACGCCGCCTGCTCCATGCAGCCGCGCAACGGCATGGTCATCTACACCCGTTCCGAGAAGGTGCTCAACAGCCGCCGCAACACCCTCAAGCTCCTCATGAGCAGCCACCGTGCCGAGTGCCTCACCTGCGAGCAGAGCGGTCACTGCAAGCTCCAGGACTACGCCCACCGCTACGGCGTGAAGGAGGGCTTCTCCGAGAACACCTACTGCCACGAGCGTCTGGACGTCTCCTCCCCCTGCATCACCCGCGACCCCTCCAAGTGCATTCTCTGCGGTCTGTGCGTGCGCACCTGCTCTGAGATCCAGAACGTCGGCGCGATCGACTTTAACTACCGCGGCAAGAAGGCCTTCGTCGCCCCCGGCTTCGGCAAGATGCTGAGCGAGACCGCCTGCGTCGGCTGCGGTCAGTGCGCGGCCGTCTGCCCGACCGGCGCCATCACCATCAACCGCCAGATCGACAAGATGTGGAAGATGCTGCTCGACAAGAACAAGCGCGTCGTGGTGCAGTTTGCGCCCAGCGTGCGCGTGGGTCTGGCCGAGGAGTTCGGTATGCCCGCCACCGAGCCTGTCACCGGCAAGCTCGTCACCGCGCTGCGCCGCCTCGGCTGCGACGTGGTGTATGACACCAACCTCTCCGCCGACCTCACCATCATGGAGGAGAGCGCGGAGTTCTTTGAGAAGCTCAAGTCCGGCGCGAAGCTGCCCATGTTCACCTCCTGCTGCCCCGGCTGGATCCAGCATGTGGAGCACGCCCATCCCCATCTGATGCCCCAGGTTTCCACCGCCGGCAGCCCGATGGAGATGTTCGGCGCTTTGATCCGCCAGCAGTTCAAGGACGAGGACGTCTACTCCGTCGCCGTCATGCCCTGCACTGCCAAGAAGTTCGAGGCGCAGCGCCCCGAGCTCGAGAAGGACGGCAAGCGCCTGATCGACCTTGTCATCACGACCGACGAGCTGGCGCGCATGATCAAGGAGGCCGGTATCGACTTCACCCGTCTGCCTGACTCCGAGCCGGACAGCCCCCTCGGCGAGTACACCGGCGCCGGCGTCATCTTCGGTGTCACTGGCGGCGTGACCGAGGCGGTCATTCGCCGTGTGCTGAACGACGCCTCCCCCGAGACCCTGCAGACCATCGCCGAGTGCGGTGTCCGCGGCCTCCAGGGCATCAAGGCCTTCGAGGTCAGCGCGGGCGATCTCAAGCTGCGCATCGCTGTCGCCAACGGCCTTGCCAACGCCGACCGTCTGATCGAGAAGATCGAGAGCGGTGAGGAGCACTTCGACTTTGTCGAGGTCATGGCCTGCCCCAACGGCTGCATCGGCGGCGGCGGTCAGCCCGCAGCGAACAACGCCCGCAAGGCCGAGCGCTGCCAGGCCATCTTCAAGGCCGATGAGCAGTGCGAGCTCAAGATCCCCCAGCAGAACCCGGCGCTGGATTACATCTACGACGAGCTCATGCAGGGTCGCGCTCACGAGCTGCTGCACATCCACTATCCTCTCCACGGCCATCACGAGTAAGCCGTAAGCGGGTCAACGCAAAGCAAACCCCCGGGAAATCGAGAGGTTTCCCGGGGGTTTTTGCTAATGAATAACGAATAATGAATTATTACGGTGTCCCCTCCGGGGACGGATTGAAAAAACGCACGGTGTGGTTTTTTTCCGTGCAGGGGACAGCCCCCGGCGTCCCCTACGGATTTGGTCGATACTGTTCGTGGGCTTTGCTTAAACCCAAAGCGCACTTCGTTCCATTCAGGTTAAGATGATCGTGAGGGAATCACAGCCCGAAAAGGCATCCTCCTCCACTTGTGTCGTTAACGGCAGATAAACCCGGCGCAGCGCTGTACAACCAGCGAACGCACGATTTCCGATATACGCGCAGCCACTCGGCACGATGACCTCCTGGATCTCCGTATTGCCCATAAACGCCTCATCTTCGATCCTTGTCAGATCAGCCGGCAGCTTCAGCACGTTTTCATATTGAATCTGTCTGATGCGATAGGAATAGCTGTCGGCGTTGGGGTCAGGCTCTGTGCTCCATGCGCTCTCCTTCGACCAGGTATACGTCGTGTTCAGCGTGCGGTTCTGGTATTTGAAGCCGCGGTAGAAGGGTTTGGTTCCCCAGGGGCAGGTTACGGTGCCTCCGGCCCATTCCCCTTCTCTCCACGTCAGAAGATAGACAGTAAAGCGGCTGTCATCACCGTCAGCACCGCTCCAGCTTATATTATACTGCCCCAAGTCGTCCGTTATCGTCTCATATTGACAGCGGTCTGTCCAGTAATGCTCGGCATAGCCGTTTGCGTCACAATAGTGGTAATAAAACGCACCGATGCAAACGCGCGTATCAGTATCCGGGAGCTGGTAGGGATTTGTCATGTCATAATCGACAGACCCGTCCACATAGTACTCATGGCATTCGCCCTGCACCCAGCCCTCACCGGGGGATTCCGCGCTCTCGCGGTCATCATAGTGATTGAGATACTCGACCTCGCAGTCCGCCAGGTCTTCCGGGAGCGTGTCGGTGTAGAGCCAGTCTCCGTCAAAAACATAGAAGTCTCTTGCGCTGTAATCGCTGTACAGATTCTGCGGTTTGTTGGCAGCCCAGACATAGGCCGTGTACTCCCCATGCTCAGAAATGCTTGCGTCGCACGAGGTTCCTTCTATGTTCCAATCTACCCAAATCAGATCCGTCAGATTTTCCTTCGGATAGATGAGGACGCTGTAGGTTCTCACATCGTCCTCTGCGATAAGCGGGGACGGCGTCCATTCCATGTGGACTGTGTGGCCGCTGACCGTCAGCGCGGTGAAAACAGGTTTTACGAGCGCATTTTCCACCGTAACAATGCAGGAGGCGCTCAGGCTCGGGTTGAAAGCAGACCTCGCCGTCACCGTCGCCGTCCCCTCGCTGACAGCAGTGATTACACCGCTGTCGCTGACGGTTGCAACCTGGTCGTCGCTGCTTCCAAAGTTGACAGCCCGCAGCTCGGCAGTGACATTGGAAGGAGTAACGCTCGCCGTCAGATTCGCCGTCTCTCCGGGTCGGAGGCTCAGTTCCGTCTGACTGACGGACACGGATTGCGGAAGTACAAGATCATTACAGTAAGTCGCAGAGAAGTCCTGTGCGCTCGAATTGTTCGGTTCCCAAAGCTGGATGTTTGTCCCGACTGTCATCGAGGCATTAAGGACATCCAAGCATTTATATGGCGCATTCTTCGGGACAAATTGATTTCCGTTTCTGCCCCAATATACATACCATCTTTGCGCATTGTTTACTCCCTCAGAGCGGGGATAGACCTGGATATTCGTGCCATTCGTCGTTCCGGCGCCGTCCACATCCAGCACCCAGCCGTTATAGAGCGAGGTGATGATGTAGCTTTCATCATCCTGCTTTTCAAAATTCCAGATTTGAGCGGCCGAGTTGGTTTTCGTGTCCAGATACACATTGTTGATGTTTGTATCTACCGTAAGCACAAGGTTTGAATCTGAGGAAGGCAGAAGATATGTTTGCTTTGCGTCCGTCATGTCGAGCGGCATACGGGGAGAATATGGCTCATAATAGGGGTTGTGGAAGCCGCAGCGAAACTCCGCATATCCCGGGTGTGTATTCGTGTAGGAGTAAACACTGTCGGAAATGCGCACATACCCATTCCCGACATTTGCTTCCGCAGTCCAGAATGTCCCGTTATCCCGAACATCCAGCACGACATAAAAATGCGTATATTCGTTCTCGCCGTTTACCGTGCGAATTATGATTACATCACCGTCCTGGATTTCCGATTCAGCCCAGAAGTCATTCCAGCCGTAGTGCGCATATCCTTCAACACCCCACACCTCCCAAGCGAAATCATAGGTATAAGCCGCGCATTGCTTCGGATCCGCATTCGGATTGTGGTAAGAACGTCTGTCTCCGTATGCAGCGCCATTGCAGAACCGGTAGTCGTTGATAAACGCCTGCACTTTTGAAGTGTAATCAGCCAAGCATACAGATGCCAATACCGTCGCAAAAACGACGCTCAAAGCCAACGCCAGCAAGAGAGTTCGGACAGCTTTCTTCATAATCGTGAACCTCCTTTATATTCCATCTCTGCTTCTCCCTTGTTTTACAACTACATAAGCGGCGTAAACGCTATATCTATCTGTTCAGGACGCGCCGTCGTGCTTCAGCACAACCTCTACGGTTTTAACAAGAATCTTAATATCCAGCAGGAAGCTCCAGTTTTCTATGTATTGCCGGTCCAGCTCGACCACCTGCTCGAAGTCCGTGATCGTGCTGCGCCCGCTCACCTGCCACATGCCGGTAATGCCGGGCTTCGCGCTCATGCGGATGCGATGGTGCAGATCGTACTTGCTCCACTCGTCGAGAGTGGGCGGGCGCGTGCCTACGAGGCTCATATCGCCCTTCAGAACGTTGATAAACTGCGGGAATTCGTCCAGGCTCGTATTGCGGATAAAGTTCCCGATGCCCTTTGGTTTGCCGTCTTTCCCCTTTTTTTCACTGCCGATGATGCGCGGGTCGTCGTCCATCTTGAACATCATGCCGCCCTGGATCTTGTTTTGCGCCATCAGCTCGGCCTTGCGCTTTTCCGCGTCCATGTACATACTGCGGAACTTGTACATCTTGAACACGCGCCCGTTCATGCCGATGCGCTTTTGCGCGAAGAAGATGGGACCGGGGGATTTGATGTAGATGATCGGGCCGATCGTGAGACACAGCAGCCCTGTGACCAGCGTCCCGACCAGGCCGCCCGCGATATCGAGCAGCCGCTTGAGGAGCAGGGAGCGGTCTGAGACAAAGCGGATGGAGTTGGAGATAACCTTATAGTCGCCGATCTCCTGCACATCGGAGGTGGCAAACTTGAACTCGTCCAGCTCCGAGAGGCTGAAATGGATCGTAATACCCATGATCAGGAAGTTCTCCATAAGACTTTTGGGGTACACCGTCTTCTCCGAACCGATGCACAGCGCATCGTCGATCCACCAGCGGGTGATCGTCTCGAGAATGGTCGGCTCATAGGCGTAGTAGACCGGGATATCGAGCTCGGCAAACTCCGCCGTGTCCTCGCTGTCGAGCAGCAAAATGCCGGTGACAGCAAAGCTGGTGGCGGAACGCCGCTCCAGCGTCTCCAGCGCCTGGCGGACGCGGTCGCGCGTCGTGATCAGCACGAGCTTTCTCTCGCCCTTATCAAAGCGGCGGTGCGCCAGCGTGAGCAGGTGCCGGGCGAAATAGTCGAGGTCGAAGTACAGTACCGAGGCGACAAGCAGCTCTACCACCCGGATGCCAAGCCCCGTCACCACCATAAAGAAGCCGCCCAGCAGCCAGACCTGCCCCACATACAGCAGCAGCGACATGAACTCCTCGTAGGGGTTGCGGCTCATGATGTGGTTATAGGCGTCGGAAAACAGTCCCAGCGCCATCTGGGCGCTGAAAAAGATCGTCGCGGCAATGCGGTATGCCCGATTGAAGTAGAGCAGCCCCGCGTGGTTCATCAGATAATACATCAGCATGAAGGAGAACTGCATGCACACCGAATCCACCGCCGCGTAGTCCAGATGGCGCAGCGCGCCTTCGCCACCGCTTCTATGCATTCTTCTCCACCTCCTGGATAAGCTCCGGGCTCACGCGGGAATAGGTATAGGCTCCGATCCCGAAAAAGATCCAAACCGCAAGGCAGATCGTTGCCTTGCCGCTGATAGCGAGCTTCCAGCCGGGGACGGGGATAAGCAGCAGCAGAACCCAGATAACACAGCACAGCAGCCCCAGCGCGCCGGTGAGCATATACCGCCTGCTGCCGCGTCTTCTCGCCTGGTAGAGCGCCGCCGCCGAGCACAGGCCGTAGGCGCAGGCGGTGCAGATCGAGGCGATCTCCTCCATGATGGTAAAGCTGTTTGCAAGGAAGGAGATGACCACACTTGTCAGCGCGAGAAACCAGATCGCGTTGGCGGGGGTCTTCGTCTCCGGACGCAGCCGCGCGAGGGGCGGAAACAGCACCCGCTTTTCCGCCATAGAGAGGAAAAGGCGGCTTGCGATGGCGAAAAAGCCAATCATACCCGTCAAAATCGCAGCCAGCGCCGCGAGCAGCGATACGATCAGCCCCGGCTTCCCGAACAGGCGCAGCGAGGCGTCCACGACGGGGAAGCTCTTTAGTCCGTGCTGAGACCCGAGGTGATCCAGATAGTCCGGCCAGGCGGCGGCGCCACCGGGGATGCCGCAGAGCGTGATAAAGATGCACGCAAGGTAGAGGAAGGTGCCTGTCAGAAGCGCAAGCACCATGATGCGCCCGATTTTCTTTGCCGGGAAGTTCAGCTCTCTCGAGAGCATGGGCAGCGCCTCAAAGCCGAAGAACGCCCAGGGGATCATCACAAAGATCCGGAAAAAGGAGAGCGTCGGATCGTTGCCGCTTGAGTAGGACGGGATCTGCCGCCCCTGATAGGTCGGCACCTTCTGTCCGAGGGCAAGCAGCGCCAGCGCCGTCACGCCGACAAGCAGGATCAGCGCGAGAACCGTCTGCGCTGTTCCGGCGCTGCGGATGCCGCGGACGTTGAGCCAGCCAAACACGGCGATGGCGGCGATCATCAGGAGCATATCCACCAGCAGGTGGTTGCTGTCGATCACCGTCAGGTGAAACTCGACATGGAAAAGCTGCTCGAGCAGTGTGCGCACGAGATTGGCCAGAGCGCGCGCGTTCATCGGCACCGCGCAGAGGTAGGCAAAGCTGATCGCCCAGGACGCGGAAAAGGCGTATTCCTGATTGACCGCGTTTTCCAGCAGGGAGAAGAAGTCTCCCCCGCCCTCCCGGATGCTCGAGAGATAGTGGAAATTCAGCGCGATGGCGATCATCGCCGGCATCGCCGCAACGAAGGCCAGGATCGAACCGCGGAGACCGCCCTGCTTGAGAAAGAAGGTCGCCGGCATGACAAAGGCGCCCCAGCCGATCGCGCAGGCGAAGGAAAATGCCCAGGCGTTCAGCGGTGTAACGCCGCGGCGGAGCTGTACCGCGTTTCTCCCATCCATACAATCATCCTCTCTCCCCCCGCGCCGGGCACGGAGGATTCCACTTTAGGGAAATTGTACCACAGCTCCCGAGCCGATGCAACAGAAAACGACGCTTCTCAACAGTTTTTCCCGACGAAAAGGCGTTGTCTCAAAATAGCAAAACAAGCTATTGAGAGGCAACGCCTCTCTAATTAGGCATGGTATGTTGAAAAAAGCA
>JAZQCO010000048.1:0-2823 GCA_045546335.1 Candidatus Limivicinus sp.
CTCTCGGAGTCGGTGACGGCGCGCTTGAACTTGCGCAGGATGTCCGCCGGGTCGTCCATCAGGCAGACGCGGCCGTTGCCGATCTCGTCGGACTTGGACATCTTGCTCGTCGGGTCCAGCAGGTCCATGACCCGGGCGCCCACCTTGGGGATCCAGGGCTCGGGGACCTTGAAGGTCTCGCCGTAGAGATTGTTGAAGCGCTGGGCCACGTCCCGCGTGAGCTCCACATGCTGCTTCTGGTCCTCGCCCACAGGCACGAAGTCCGGCTGATAGAGCAGGATGTCCGCGGCCATGAGGGCGGGATAGGTGAAGAGGCCGCCGTTGATGTTCTCGGCGTTCTTGGCGCTCTTGTCCTTGAACTGCGTCATGCGGCTGAGCTCGCCGAACATCGTGTAGCAGTTGAGCACCCAGCCGAGCTCGGCGTGCTGGTGGACGTGGCTTTGCAGAAAGAGCGTGTTCTTCTCCGGGTCGAGGCCGCAGGCGACGTACTGTGCAAGCTGCTCGAGCGTGCGGCGGCGGAGATCGGCGGGATTGTTGCGCGTGGTGAGCGCGTGCAGATCCGCCATAAAATAATAACAATCGTACTGCTCGGCGCGCTCCGCCCAGTTCTTGATCGCCCCGAGGTAGGAGCCGAGGGTGAGATCGCCCGTGGGCTTGATGCCCGAGAGCATGACCTTTTTCGCAGTCACGACAGAATCCATGGTAAGTCCTCCTTTTTGCGCCGAATCGGCGCTTTTTCTATTTTATCAAAAGAACTCCATCTTGACAACAGGGAAATTGTAAAATAATATAGGGAGAGGCTTCCCGACGAGGAAACGGGGAGCGCGAAAGGAGACTATTACTATGGACATGACCTGGTTTGAGGAGATGGAACAGCGCATTCCGCACGGTGAGGTGCGCACGCGCTTCGCCCCCTCTCCCACCGGCTATATGCACGTCGGCAACCTGCGCACGGCGCTCTATACCTATCTGATCGCCCGCCACGGAGGCGGCAAGTTCATCCTCCGCATCGAGGATACCGACCAGGGGCGCCTCGTCGAGGGCGCGGTCGATGTGATCTATAAGACGATGGCGGAGTGCCATCTCGAGCACGACGAGGGCCCGGACGTGGGCGGCCCCGTCGGCCCCTATGTGCAGACCGAGCGCCGCCCCTTCTACGGCAGGTACGCGGACCTGCTGGTCGAGAAGGGACACGCCTACCGCTGCTTCTGCGAGAAGGCGGAGAGCGAAGAGGACAGCGGCGAGTTCGACCGCGCGGCGAACCCCTGCCGCTTCCTCAGCCGCGAGGAATCCGACCGCCGCGCCGCCGCGGGTGAGCCTTACGTCATCCGTCAGCGCATCCCCGAGGAGGGCACGACCACCTTCCACGATGAAATCTTCGGCGATATCACGGTGGAGAACAAGACGCTCGACGACCAGGTGCTCATGAAGCGCGACGGCCTGCCCACCTACAACTTCGCAAACGTCATCGACGACCACCTCATGGGCATCACCCATGTTGTGCGCGGCAGTGAATATCTCTCCTCCGCGCCGAAGTACAACCTGCTCTACGAGGGCTTCGGCTGGGAGATCCCCAGGTACGTCCACTGCTCCCCGGTCATGCGCGACCAGCAGAACAAGATGTCCAAGCGCCACGGCGACCCGAGCTATGAGGATCTGATCGCCCAGGGCTATCTGACCGACGCGGTGCTCAATTACGTCGCGCTGCTCGGCTGGAGCCCGCGCGGCGAGCAGGAGATCTTCTCGCTCGACGAGCTCAAGCAGGTCTTTGAGATGGGCGGCATCTCCAAGTCCCCGGCCATCTTCGATATCGAGAAGCTGCGCTACTTTAACGCCACCTACATCCGCAATATGAGCGCGGAGGACTTCGCGAAGGTCGCCGAGCCCTATATCCGGCAGACGGTGAAGAATCCCGCCATCGACCCCGCGGCTGTGGCGGCGCTCTTGCAGCAGCGCACCGAGATTCTGACCGAGATCCCGGAGAAGGTCGATTTCTTCGACGCTCTGCCGGAGTATGAGATCGAGCTGTTCACGCACAAGAAGTCAAAGTCCGACCCCGAGAGCTCCAGAGCGGTGCTGAACGCGCTGCTGCCCGTGTTCGAGGCGCTGGAGGCTTGGGACGACGAGCATATCCTGAACGCCATGGTCGCCCTCGCGGAGACACGAGGGGAGAAGAACGCGAAGGTCATGTGGCCTGTGCGTATCGCCGCGGCGGGCAAGGCCGTCACCCCCGGCGGCGCGGTGGAGATCTGCCGCATCCTCGGCAGGGACGAGACGCTGCGGAGAATGAAGGTCGCGCTGGAAAAGCTCGGGTAAACGCACGGCAACCGCAGGAAAAGCGAAGCCGTCCCGCCGTGGATACGCGCCCGATTCACGGTCTTGCCGTAGGGGACGCCGCCCTCGGCGTCCCGCAGACACGCACAATCTCCCGTCAATGCCGTAGGGGCGCTTCACGAAGCGCCCGCGCGCGGGAATCCACATCCTGCCCCCTCGCCCGGGCGAATACGTAAAACGAACATTTCCCTGCCGGGCGGGGACAAGCCCCGCCCCTACGGCAGAATTTTTCGCCGTTTCTGCGTAAGCCGTGGCCGCCGCTGAAAAAGGACTTGCGCGCGGGGTGAAAGCCTGTTATACTATAATTTGAATACAAATGCCGCTTGAAACTCCGAAACAAGCGGAAAAGGGATTTTTCCAACATTTACAGAAGGGGCTTGACAGCCATGCGGAATAGAACTACGCTCCTTAGAGCAGAGCAGAGCAGAGCAGAGCAGAGCAGAGCAGAGCAGAGCAGAGCAGAGCAGAGCAGAGCAGAGCAGAGCAGAG
>JAZQCO010000049.1:0-42456 GCA_045546335.1 Candidatus Limivicinus sp.
TGACCATTGCCCTCTCATTGTACAACTTAGGCAACGAGATGTCCCTAGCCTGTGGCTGGCTGCCACGAACATGGGGCAAATTTATAGTAACAGGTGAAGAGAGAGATGAAATTTGTCCTGACCTGCGGCGGAACCGCCGGACATATCAATCCCGCGCTCGCGGTGGCGGGGCGGCTGCGCGAGCTGATGCCAGACGGTGACTTCCTGTTCCTCGGCGCGGAGGGCAAGATGGAGATGGAGCTTGTGCCGCGCGAGGGCTATGAGATCCGCCCGCTCAAAATCACGAATATCAGCCGCGGCCACTCGCTCTCGGCCATCGCCCACAACCTCGGTACGGTGCGCAATGTTCTCGCCTCCGAGCACGAAGCGAAGGCGATCCTGCGCGAGTTTCAGCCCGACGCGGTGATCGGCACGGGCGGCTATGTGTGCTACCCGGTGCTGATGGCGGCCTCCTCCCTGCACATCCCGACCCTCGTGCATGAGAGCAACGCCGCCCCCGGCCTCACGACAAAGCTGCTGGCCGGGCATGTTGACCGCATCCTGGTGGGCTTCGAGGAGAGCCGGGAGCACTATCCCGACCCCGCGCGCGTCACGGTGACGGGAACGCCTGTGCGCGGCGACTTCGCGCGCTATTCGCAGGCGGAGGCGAAGCGAGAGCTGGGGCTCGAGCCGGGAACACCGCTGGTCGTCTCGGTCTGGGGCTCTCTCGGCTCGGGGCATATGAACGGCATCATCACCGAGCTGCTGCCGCTGCTCGGGACGGATCCCGGCTTTCGCCTGATCCACTCCATCGGCAGCCGCGACTTTGCCGAGGTCTCCGAGAAGCTGCGCCAGCTCCCCGTCAGGGCGGAGGACTGCGGGGCGGATTTGCGCGAGTACATCTACGATATGCCGCGCGTGATGGCGGCGGCGGATCTGATCCTCTGCCGCGCCGGAGCCTCCACGCTCGCGGAGCTGACCTATCTCGGCAAGCCTGTCATCATCGTACCGAGCCCGAACGTCACGGATAACCACCAGGAGAAGAACGCCCGTGTGCTCGAGCGCGCGGGCGGTGCGCGCGTGTTTCTCGAGGGTGAATTTGACGCGGCCTCCCTGCTTGCAGAGGTCAGAGCCCTTCTCGGCGACCCGGCGCAGCTTCGCAAAATGTCCGAGGCGATGCGCTCTCTTGCTGTCAGGGACGCCACGGACAGGATCTGCGGCGAGATCCTCACGCTCTGCGGGGCAGGGGAGAGGAAATAATCTCTGTTTTCATTGTGCAAAGTGTACAAAATTACAAAAAGACTTGGAATTGACAGAGACAGGCTGTATAATAAAATCACAATAACCGCACAAATAGATAAAAAAGGAGTTATGCCGCATGGAAGAAAGATTTGTGCCCTACATTCCCCGCGACGACATTTATCTGTTTAACACTGGAAACGCGACAAAAGCCTGGCTGGCCTACGGCTGCACCTACCTGCCGGAGATCCAGACCTACCGCTTTCTCTGCTGGGCGCCGAACGCCCGGCGTGTGAGCCTGGTGGGCGAATTTAACGGCTGGAACCCGGATGCGACGGTCATGGAGCGCATTGAGGGCGATGTGTGGGTGACCTTCGTCGAGGGCATCCACGACTGCCTGTGCTATAAGTACTGCGTGGACGGGGCGGACGGCCGCCGTGTCCTCAAGGCCGACCCCTTCGCCGCCTTCTCGCAGAACGGATCGCAGACCGCCTCGCTCACCTGGAGCGAGCACGACTTCCCCTGGACGGACGGGGAGTTTATGAAAAAGCGCGCGGAGCAGAACTTCCTGACCGCGCCCATGAGCGTCTATGAGGTGAACCTCGGCTCCTGGAAGAACCTCGAGGGCGGCGTGACCTATCACACGCTCGCGGATTCTCTCGCGGAGTACTGCAAGAGCATGGGCTACACCCATGTGGAGCTGATGCCCGTGATGGAATATCCCTACGACGGCTCCTGGGGCTATCAGGTCACGGGCTACTACGCCCCGACCTCCCGCTATGGCAATCCCGACGACTTCAAGTATTTTATCAACACCCTGCACGAGGCGGGGCTCGGCGTCATTATGGACTGGGTGCCGGCGCACTTCCCGAAGGACGAGCACGGCCTTGCGTATTTTGACGGCTCGGCGCAGTTTGAGTGCAAGGAGCGGCGCATGGCGGAGCATCCGCAGTGGGGCACGCTGATCTTTGACTACGCGAGCAAGCAGGTGCAGAGCTTCCTGACCTCCTCGGCCTGCAAGTTCTTTGAGGTGTATCACATCGACGGGCTGCGCGTGGACGCGGTGAGCTCGATGCTCTACCTCAACTATGGCCGCAACGAGGGTGAGTTTACCCCGAATGAGAAGGGCGGCATCACGAACCTGCGCGCGGTGGACTTCCTGCGCCACATGAACAGCGTCGTGCTCGCCACCTATCCCGGCGCTGTTACCATCGCCGAGGAGTCTACGGCCTTCCCGCTCATCACCGCACCCCCCGATGTGGGCGGCCTGGGCTTCAGCCTGAAGTGGGATATGGGCTTTATGCACGACACGCTTGATTATATGGCGCTCGACCCCTATTTCCGCAGCTTTAACCACAACAAGCTGACCTTCTCCATGATGTACGCCTTCGCGGAGAATTATGTCCTGGCCTACTCCCACGACGAGGTCGTGCACGGAAAGTGCTCGATGATCAACAAGATGAGCGGCGACTATGAGCAGAAGTTTGCCTCCCTGCGCACGCTCTACTCCTTCCAGTTTGCCCACCCGGGCAAGAAGCTGACCTTCATGGGCAGCGAGTTCGGGCAGTTCGTCGAGTGGAACTGGCAGATGCAGCTCGACTGGCTGCTGTTGGATTATCCCAAGCACCGCGAGCTGCAGGACTATATGCGGGAGCTGAACCTGCTCTATACCGGCACGCCCGCGCTGCACATGGTCGATCACTCCTGGGACGGCTTCACCTGGCTGAACGTGGACGATTCCGGGCGCAGCAGCGTGGCGTTCCTCCGCTCCGCACCGGAGCAGGACAGCTATATGGTGTGCGTTTGCAACTTTACCCCCGTCGCCTACAAGGATTTTGTGATCGGTCTGCCCAAGCCTGGCACGCTGAGCCTTGCGCTCAACAGCAACGATGCGCGCTTCGGCGGTACCGGCGAGGAGCAGAAGGCGCTGCTGCACGCGCACAAGGGCGGCTTCTGGGGCTGGGAGTACTCCGCGACGTTCGATCTTCCCGCCATGTCGGCGCTCTTCTTCCGTTATAAGCCGAGAAAGAGCGCGGAGGAGAAGCCCGCCGCACGCTCGAAGAAAACTGACGCTGCGGAGAAAAAGCCCGCCGCGCGCTCGAGAAAGGCCGCCGCGCCGGAGAAGAAGACTGCGGTCAGGCCGCGCAAGCGCAGCAAGAAAACCGAAGAATAAGAAGAATCAATTGAATCCGCCCCTCCGTGTTTTGATGCGCGGAGGGGCGGCGGAACAGGAGTATCGCTATGAAAAAAGAATTTCGGGATATGCTGCGCGAGCGCGGACGGGAGGAGATGCCGCCCGTGCTGCTGGTATCCGCCGAGTGCGTCCCGCTCTCGAGAACGGGCGGCCTCGCGGAGGTCGTGGGGACGCTGCCGAAGGCTCTGAGGGAGCTCGGGATCGACGCGCGCGTCATCACACCCTATCACCGTGTCATTAAGAATAAGTTTGCCGACAAGGTGGAGCATATGTTCTACTTCTACGCGCAGCTCGGCTGGCGGCGCGAGTATGTCGGCATTGAGAAGATCGTCGTGGACGGCGTCACGATCTATCTCGTCGATAACGAGCGCTATTTCGGCGACAGCATCTACCGCGGCGGCAACGCCGAGATCGAGCAGTATGCCTTCTTCACGCG
Source organism: Candidatus Limivicinus sp. (assembly GCA_045546335.1). Taxonomy (GTDB): domain Bacteria; phylum Bacillota; class Clostridia; order Oscillospirales; family Oscillospiraceae; genus Limivicinus. Next base: position 3,849 of record JAZQCO010000049.1, read on the forward strand.
CGCGGTGCTCGACGCGATCCCGAACCTCGACTTTGCCCCGGAGATCATCCATTGCAACGACTGGCACACCGCCATGATCCCGATGCTCGGCAAGACCCAGTACATCGGCGGGATGCAGGAAAATCTCCACTATCTGCTGACGATCCACAACATCGCCTTCCAGGGCAGGTGCAGCTTCGGGCAGATGCAGGATCTGCTCGGGGTGGACAGGCGCTATTACACGCCGGAGTTTGTCGAGCTCAACGGCGGGGCAAACTTCCTGAAGGCCGGGTGCGTGTTCTCCGACCGCATCAATACCGTGAGCCCGAGCTATGCCCGCGAGATCCTGATGCCCTACTATGCCGAGGGACTGGAGGGCATTCTCAACGCCCGCGCCGGGCGGCTGACCGGCATTGTCAACGGCATCGACACGAAGGTTTTCAATCCCAAGACCGACCCGATGATCCCCGCGCACTTCGACAAGGGGCACCTCAAGGGCAAGGCCGTGTGCAAGAAGGCACTGCAGGAGCGTCTGGGGCTTGAGCAGCGGGAGGACGTGCCGATCTTTGCGATGGTCACACGCATGACTGAGCAGAAGGGCTTCGATCTCGTCTCCTGCGTGCTCGACGATCTGATGATCCGCGAGGATATGCAGTTTGTGCTCCTGGGCACCGGGGATGAGCGCTTTGAGAACTTCATGCGCGCGGCGGAGTACCGCTATAAGGGACGGCTCTGCTCCTACATCGGCTATAACGAACAGCTCTCCCACCAGATCTACGCGGGCGCTGACTTCTTCCTGATGCCCTCGCGCTTTGAGCCCTGCGGCATCAGCCAGATGATCGCCATGCGCTACGGCACGCTTCCCGTCGTGCGCGAGACCGGCGGACTGCGCGACACGGTGCAGCCCTACAACCAGTTCACCGGCGAGGGCAACGGCTTCAGCTTCTCCAATTACGACGCCTGGGAGATGCGCGACGCGGTAGGCCGCGCCATCGCCTGTTATCGCAACGCGGAAGTGATGAACACCATCCTCCGCAACGCTATGAGCACGGACTTCGGCTTTGAGCTCTCCGCGCAGGAGTACGCCAGACATTATCTATGGATGCTGTAAGGGACGGACTGTATATCGTATTCTTTGGCGGCAGCTACCGGGAGTGCTGGTCGGGGGACTATACGCTGTCGGTGAGCTATGAAGGGCGCAGCGCGGTCTGGGCGAGGAAGAAGAATGAGGTCTGGGTGCCGGTCGGCGGCGATGAAAAGCTCTGTGAGCTGCTGCGCGCGCCGGAGTGTCCGAGCATCACGCAGCAGTATTTCCAGGCGGCGGCCTCGGTGTCGGCGGCGGTGGAGCTGTGCGTGCGGCGCGGCTTGCCGATCGAGAAGATCTGGGAGGTCTATCGGGAGCGGGAAAACCCCGTCGCCGGGGCAGAGCTCATGCGCTTTCTGATGGACGAGGCCGGGCTCTCACTCAACGACGCCTACCAGATCACGGCGCGCTGCTGCGATAACCTCGCGGCGCACGGCGTCGAGGTTGGGCAGGTTTATCCGCTCCAGCCGCGCACGGCGCAGGTCGTCGGGCTCCTTCGCGGCTGCAGGAGCAGTATGCTCGCCCTCAAGCACAACGCTATCGACCCGGCCTATCGCAGCCCGCGCGGCGCGGTGACCACCGGGAGCAAGGTGCAGTTCACGCTGCGCGTGCTGGGCGGGCGCGCCGAGAAGGCAAACCTGGTTTTGACGGGGGACAACCTCTACCGCCAGTATCCGATGACGCAGTTCGGCGACCGCTTTTCCGTCACGATCAAGCTGCCGGAGGATGCCTGTGTGCTCTGGTACTATTTCCAGGTCTCCACGGCGGACAGCACCCACTGGTTCTGCGCCGACGAGACGGGCTACCACGGCAGGCTCTATGGGCACGAGGCCGGGGGCTTCCGCCTCACGGTCTACCGCAAGGACTTCGAGACCCCGGCGTGGTTCCGCCGCTGCGTGATGTATCAGATTTTCCCGGATCGCTTCGCCTTCTCCGAGGACGGCACGGCCGAGAAGGGGATCGCCTATCACCGCGCGCTCAATCAGACGCCGGAGCTGCATGCGAGCCTGGACGAGCCGGTGCGCAGCCGCCCGCGCCCCTTCGAGCGGGACTACAGCCCCGACGATTTCTACGGCGGCACACTCAAGGGGATCAAGGCCAAGCTGCCCTATCTCAAGCAGCTCGGCGTGGGGGTGCTGTACCTCAACCCCATCGTGGAGGCGCGCTCGAACCACCGCTACGACACCTCCGACTATCTCAAGGTCGATCCGATCCTTGGCACGAACGAGGATCTGACGGCGCTGTGCAAGGCGGCGGAGAAGTGCGGGATGCGCGTGATCCTCGACGGTGTGTTCTCCCACACCGGCGCGGACAGCCTGTATTTTAACCGCTACGGGAGCTATCCCGGCAAGGGCGCCTGCCAGGGGCAGGATTCGCCCTATTATCCCTGGTACGAGTTTCACAGCTTCCCCGAGGAATACCGCTGCTGGTGGGGCTTCAAGGATCTGCCCGAGGTCAATGAGCTGAACCCTGTCTGGCAGGATTTCGTCGTGACGGGGCAGGAGAGCGTCGTAAAGACCTGGCTGCGCCGGGGTGCCGCCGGCTGGCGGCTGGATGTGGCGGACGAGCTGCCCGACGAGGTGCTCGCGCTGATCCGGCAGTCTGCCAAGGCGGAGAAGCCGGACGCGCTGATCCTGGGCGAGGTGTGGGAGGACGCGGTCATCAAGGAGAGCTACGGCGGGCGGCGCAATTACGCGCTGGGCTACTCGCTCGACTCGGTGATGAACTATCCGCTGCGCAGTAAGCTCCTGCGCTTCGCGCACTACTGGCTGGACGCCTACACGCTGCGAGACTTTCTGATCGAGCAGCAGATGAACTACCCCAAGCCACTCTATTACTCGCTGATGAACCTTCTCGGCTCACACGATGTCGAACGTCTGCGCTCTGCCTTGGCCTCGAACGTCGTCATCAAGGATCTCAGCCGCGACGATCAGCACAGGCTGGTGTTCGACCGTGACGCGCTCGAGCGCGCCGTCGTGCTTGAGAAGCTGTGTGCCGCGATCCAGTTTGCGCTGCCCGGTGTGCCGAGCATCTATTACGGCGACGAGCAGGGGATGTGCGGTGTGGGGGATCCCTTCAACCGAGCGCCGTTCAAGGAGGATCGGCAGGATCTGTGCGCGTATTACGCCGCGCTTGCTGAACGCCGCAACGCCTCCGCCGCGCTCTCTACGGGCGAGGCACGGTATTTCGCCGCCTCGAAGGACGTGCTGCTGATCCTGCGCTGGATCAAAGGCGGGAAGGATGCCTTCGGCCTTGCATGTGAGAACGAGGCGTGGCTTGTCGTCGTCAACCGAGGCACGGACAAGGTGAGCTTCTCCGCGGACTGCACGGAGGCCGGGCACGGCATCTGCCACGGCAGCATCGCCCCACTCACGGCGGATTATATCAAGCTGAGCTGATTGCGAAAGCCCCTCTCCGTTCGGAGAGGGCTTTCGTTTTTTGCGCAAGTTTTTATCTGAAAATCATGCGAAAGCGGTTGCCTTTTCCAAGGATTTGCTGTATAATCTGATAATGATATTATGAACGCAGTCTGCGCGCGGCGCAAGAGAGAAGGGGGATGAGCGAATGGAGATTACGGCCGGACTGATCGACCGCGCACTGAATATCCTCTCCACGATCCGCGTGTTCGATGTGATCGACATTCTGATCGTGGCCTATCTGATCTACGAGGCTCTGTGGCTGATCGGGCGCACCAACTCCTATAACCTCACGAAGGGCGTGGTGGTGCTGCTGCTGGTCTGGGGTCTTGCGGAGGTCTTCGGGCTCAACATGATCAGCTCCCTGCTGCGCAAGGCGGTGGAGCTGGGCTTGATCGTGCTGGTGATCCTCTTCCAGCCGGAGATCCGCCGGGTGCTCGAGCGCATGGGCAGCAGCCTCACGACCAACCGCGTCGTCGGCGGCCCTGAGATCGAGACGGCGATCACCCAGACCGTGCAGGCCTGCAAGGAAATGTCGGACTCCCGCACCGGCGCGCTCATCATCTTCGAGCGCAATGTCAAGCTCAACACGATTATCGCCACCGGCACGGTCGTGAACGCCGATGTGTCGGCGGAGCTGTTGAAGAATATGTTCTTCAACAAGGCGCCGCTGCATGACGGGGCGGTCATCATCCGTGGCGGACGGCTCGCGGCGGCGGGCTGCGTCCTTCCGCTGACGCAGAGCACCAAGCTCTCCAAGGAGCTCGGGATGCGCCACCGCGCCGGCATCGGATTGAGCGAGCAGTCTGACGCCGTGGTCGTGATCGTCTCGGAGGAGACGGGCGCGATCTCTATGGCGATAGACGGGATGCTCAAGCGCCATCTCTCGGAGGCGACGCTCGATAAGCTCCTGCGCAGCGAGCTCGTTGTGGAGGAGGAGAAGAAGTCCAGAGGCGGCGCGCTTCTCGCTGCGCTGCGCAATCGCATGAAAGGGGGCGATAAGCCTGAAAGCGCTAAAACGAATCGCTGACAGCAGGCTTTTCCGCCTGACGATCTCTCTGCTCGCCTCGCTTGCGATCTGGATCTATGTCACAGCCAGCGAGACAGAGCCGTTCAAAACCACCTTCCGCAACGTCCGTATCGAGGTTGTGGGGGAGGATGCGCTGCGCAGCTCGCGCGGACTGATCATCACCGATCTCAACACCAGCAGCGTCACGGTCGAGGTCACGGGCCCCCGCCGCACGATCGCCCCGCTCGATTCGGAGGATCTCGTGGCGCAGGTCGATGTGAGCAAGCTCACCCGCGCGGCGTACACGACGCTGAAATACGATATCATCTACCCGTCCAGCGTGGACGAGCGCAACATCACCGAGGAGAAGAAGTCGCCGGAGTATGTGACCTTCACCGTCTCCCAGCTCACGTCGAGCCAGATCCCCGTGCGCGGCAGCTTTGAGGGCAGCTCGGGCGAGGGCTTCACGGCGGAGACGCCGGTGTTCGAGCCGTCTGTCATCACCGTGACTGGCCCCGAGGCGTATCTCAAGGATGTGGTCTGCGCGTATGTGAGCTTTGGGCAGAACGTGGTGGCGGACTCCACCTATTCCGTGCAGACGGGCTTTGTGCTGCAGGACAAGAACGGCAATCCCGTGAACTTTGAGTATCTGCGCTGCGAGCCGGATACCGTAGACGCGACGCTTCCCATCCTCCAGGTCAAGAGCGTGAGCCTCGGGGTCGATCTGATCGAGGGCGGCGGCGCGACCAAGGCGAACACCAAGGTCACTATCGAGCCGAACGCCGTGACCCTCGCCGGGGACTCCGCGATCCTGGGCGGCCTCAACCGCATCACGCTCGGTACGATCAATCTGACCGATTTCACCTCCACCTTTACCGAGACCTATCCCATCGCCATCGACAACGAGCTGAGGAACGTAACCGGCGTGTCGCAGGCGAAGGTCACGGTGGAGATCGTGGGACTGGAGACCAAGTCCTTCCGCGTGACGAATCTGAGCTATACCGGTGCAGCCGAGGGCACGACAGTCGAGATGCTCACCGAGAGCCTGGAGGTCGTGATCCGCGGCACGGCGGAGCAGCTTGCGCAGATTCAGGCCGAGCACATCCGCGCCGTGGCGGATCTCTCGGACTTCAAGGATTCCACGGGGCAGTTCATGCCGACGGCGAAGATTTACGTTGATGGCGTGACCGATGTCGGGGCGGTCGGCGTGTATCCGCTCTCAGTGGAGATCAAGAAGGCGTGATATGACACAAAACGGCGTTGTGACACGGCTGCTTCCGAACGATATGGCGGAGGTCGCCGTCGCCCGGACGACCGCCTGCGGCGGGAACTGTCCGAGCTGCGAGAGCTGCATTTTTCAAAGCGAGATCAAGACGCTCGCGCGAAACCGCATAGCGGCGCGCCCGGGGCAGAAGGTCGTGATCGCCACGCGCTCGAGGGATATCTTCGGCGCGGCGGTGCTGGTGTACCTGATGCCGATCGTACTGTTGCTGCTCACCTATACCGTCGCCGCGCTCTGCGGCGCGGGGGAGGGGCTGCGGGTGCTGCTGAGCTTTCTGGCGGTGCTTGTGAGCGCCGGGCTTCTGGTGCTGACGCAGCGCGGGAAAAAGAATAAAAACAAGATCAGTTTCGAGATCGTTCGACTGGCGGAGGAAGTATGATTAGAAGCATGACAGGATATGGCAGCGCCAAGGGCACTGTCGAGGGCTTGGAGATCCAGGTCGAACTCAAGAGCGTCAATAACCGCTATCTGGATGCCTCGGTGCGCTTGCCGCGCAGCTTCCTCTTTGCGGAGGAGATGGTCAAGAGCCGGGTGCAAAAGCATATCAGCCGCGGCAAGGTCGATGTGTTCGTGAACGTGGACGCGAGCGCGGCGGGCGATATGGCCGTCAAGGTCAACGAGGCGCTGGCGCGCGGCTATCTGGAGGCGATCCGGCATATCGCCGGGGAGTTTGGGCTGCCCGACGATCTCACCGCTCAGAGCCTGAGCCGCTTCCCGGACGTGCTCACGGTCGAGAAGCAGGATCTCGACGCCGAGGCGATCTCCGCCGGGATGGAGGGCATCGTCGAGGCGGCGCTGCGCGACTTTGACAAAATGCGCGAGCGCGAGGGGGAGAAGCTGCGCGAGGACGTGCTCGGGCGGCTCGAGACGATCCGCGGTCTGGTCGAGCAGGTCGAGGCGAAGGCACCCGAGACCGTCGCCGCCTACCGCAAGCGCCTTGAGCAGAAGATGCTCGATGTCCTCGGCACCGCCGGGATCGACGAGAACCGCATCCTCGCCGAGGCGGCGATCTTCGCCGATCACATCGCCGTGGACGAGGAGACCGTGCGGCTGCACAGCCACATGTCGCAGCTTGCCGGGATGATGAACGGCGGCTCGCCCATCGGCCGCAAGCTCGATTTTCTGATCCAGGAGTTCAACCGCGAGGCGAACACCATCGGCTCCAAGTGCCAGAACTCCGAAATCGCCCATGTCGTCGTGGATCTCAAGTCCGAGATCGAGAAGATCCGCGAGCAGATTCAGAACATCGAATAGGGGCACACGATGAAGCTGGTCGGAATCGGGTTTGGGAATCTGGTCTCGGGGGAGCGTATCGTCGCCATCCTCAGCCCGGAGTCCGCGCCCATCAAGCGCATGATCCAGGAGGTGCGCGAGCGCGGCGCACTGATCGACGCATCGTTTGGCCGCTCTACGAAGTCTGTGCTGGTCATGGACAGCGGCAATGTCATTCTCTCCGCCCTGCCGCCGGAGACGGTCGGGGCGCGGCTGGATGAAAAATACAGAGAGGAAGCAGGTTTGGAACATGAGTGAGAGAGGAAAACTGATTGTGCTCTCCGGCCCCTCCGGCGCGGGCAAGAGCACCGTCGTCTTCAAAATGATGGAGGGGCGGGAGGATTGCTGCTTTTCCACCTCTGTCACCACGCGCAAGCCCCGTCCGGGCGAGGTCGATGGACGGGAGTACTTCTTTATCGACCGGGCGCGTTTTGATGAGATGGTGGCAAACGACGAGCTGCTGGAACACGCGACCTATGTCTCCAACAGCTACGGGACGCCGCGCGCCTACGTCGAGGAGAAGCTGCGCGCCGGGCTGAACGTCCTGCTGGATATCGAGGTGCAGGGGGCGCGTCAGGTACGGGAGAAGATGCCCGAGGCCGTGACGATCTTCATTGTCCCGCCCTCTCTGGAGGAGCTGCGCCGCCGCCTCGAGGGGCGCGGCACCGAGAGCAGCGATGTGATCGAGGGGCGCCTTGCGCGAGCCCGTCAGGAGTACGCCGAGGCGGATATTTACGATTACCTGATCGTGAACGATGACGCGCAGCAGGCGGCGAAGGAGCTCGAGGCGATTTTGCTTGCCGAGCACTGCCGCTTTGCCGACCGCGCTGCGTATCTCGAGAAGAAGTAAGTTTACAAATTTTATGCCGAAAGGCAGAAATGGAGAAATTGTCCTATGATGCTCTATCCCCCCGTTGCGGAGCTGGTCGATAAGATCGGCAGCCGCTATCAGCTTGTGAACATGGTGGCGCGCCGCGCCCGTCAGATTTCGGAGGAAGCTGAGGAAAAGCAGCTCCCCCTGGAGCGCAAGCCCGTGTCCTCGGCGATTGACGAGGTCTACACAGGGAAGCTCAAGATCAAAGAGTAAACAGAGGAGGCCGGGCATCCATGACGGTGGCAAAAATCGCGGTTTCTGCCGCACCATATTGGATCGACCGGCCTTACGACTATCTTGTTCCGGAGGAGCTGGCCGACAAGGCGCGTCCGGGCGCGCGGGTGTATGTGCCCTTTTCCCGGGGAAACCGCCGCGCGGAGGGGCTGATCCTCGCACTCACCGATCACAGCGACTTCAAGCAGCTCAAGCCCATCCAGGCGCTGCTCGATGAGGAGCCGATCCTGACACCCGAGCAGATACAGCTCGCGCTCTTTATGCGGGAGCGCTTTTTCTGCACCGTTTTTGATGCTGCGAAGACGATCCTCCCCGCCGGGGTGTGGGTCGGGGACGACGGCGAGCAGCGTGTGCAGGACAAGACCGTGGAGATGGCGCAGCTCGCCGTCCCCCGCGAGGATGCCTCCGTGCTCGCCGAGAGCAAGCGCGTGCGCTCTCCGCGCCAGGCGGAGCTGCTGACGATGCTCTGCAGCTTTGAGATGCTGCCTGTCAAAGATTTGCTGCGGCATACCGGCGCGTCGCGCCAGTCGCTGAATGCGCTGATCCGTGCGGGGCTTGTGGAGCTCTTCGAGCGCGAGGTCTATCGCAGACCGGAGAGCGCGCAGGTGCAGCCGCGTGAGCTGCCGAGCCTGAATGCCGAACAGCAGGCGGCCTTTGAGGGCTTAGATGCCCTTGCCGGGACGGGGGAAGCACGCGCCGCGCTCCTCTTCGGCGTCACAGGCAGCGGGAAGACCAGCGTGTACATCCACCTGATCCGCCGTCAGCTCAGCCAGGGGCGCGGGGCGATACTGCTTGTCCCGGAGATCGCCCTGACACCGCAGATGCTTCAGACCTTCGCCTCCCACTTCGGGGACGAGGTCGCCGTGCTGCACTCGAGCCTCTCGCCCGGGGAACGCTACGATGAATGGAAGCGGCTGCGCGCCGGGAAGGCGCATCTGGCCATCGGCACACGCAGCGCGGTTTTTGCTCCAGTTCAGAACCTCGGCCTTATCATCATCGACGAGGAGCAGGAGGAGACCTACAAATCTGAGAACAGCCCGCGCTATCACGCGCGGGACGTGGCGAAGTATCGCTGCGTGCAGGCGAAGTGTCTGCTGCTGCTCGGCTCCGCCACGCCTGATCTTGTGACCCGCTACGCCGCCGAAGAGGGGAAGTACGCCTTCTTCAGCCTCCCCACGCGCTATAACGAACAGGCGCTGCCCGCCGTGCGTATCGTCGATATGAAGCGGGAGCTGCGGCGCGGCAATACCGGCGCGATCAGTTCACTGCTGCGCGAGGAGATTGAACGGAACCTCGAGCGCGGGGAGCAGAGCATCCTCTTTCTCAACCGCCGCGGGGCGCATAAGCTGGTGAGCTGCGGCGAGTGCGGCTTCACCTACAAGTGCCCGCGATGCAGCATCTCGCTGACCTATCACAGCGCAAACGGGCGGCTGATGTGCCACTACTGCTCGTACTCGAGACCGCTGGATGCGGCCTGTCCCGAGTGCGGCGGGAGATTTTGCTTTATCGGCGTGGGAACACAGGCGGTGGAGGAGGAGCTGCATGAGCTCTTCGGCGATATGCCGGTCATGCGCATGGATACCGATACCGTCGCCCCGGCGGGCTCGCATGAGAAGCTGTTTGAGCAGTTTCGGCGCGAGAAGATCCCCGTGATGATCGGCACCCAGATGGTCACGAAGGGGCTGAATTTTGAAAACGTCACGCTGGTCGGCGTGCTCTCGGCGGATCAAAGCCTCTACGCCGGGGACTACCGGGCGGGGGAGCGCAGCTTCTCGTTGATTACGCAGGTGATCGGGCGCAGCGGCCGCGGGGCGAAGCCGGGGCGCGCGGTGATCCAGACCTTCACGCCCGCCAATGAGACGATCCAGCTCGCGGCGAAGCAGGATTACGAGGCGTTTTATCGCTCGGAGCTGACGCTGCGCCGCCTCCAGGACGTGCCGCCGTTTCGCGATCTGCTCGCGGTCACAGCGACCGGGCTGGATGAAGTGCAGGTCGTGAGCGCCTGCCGCTGGATCAGCGCGCGGCTGCATGAGCTGCTGGGAGAGGAGGATTTTACGCTCCTCGGCCCGGCACCGCTGCCGGTCGTGCGCGTGAACCTCCGCTATCGCTACCGCGTCCTGGTGAGCTGCCGGGAGAACCGGCGCGTCCGGCTCGCGATCGGGCAGGTTTTGACCGAATGCGGCGCGGACAAGCGCTTCAAGGGCGTCTCCGTCTTTGGGGACAGAGACCCCGGAATGTGATGATTGATTGAGATTGGAGATAGACTATGGCACTGAGAAATATTCTGAACGCCGAGGAACCGACGCTGCACAAGCACTGCCGCCCCGTGACGGAGTTTAACCCCCGGCTGCATCAGCTTCTTGACGATATGCGCGAGACGCTGGAGGAGGCCGGCGGCGTGGGGCTGGCCGCCCCGCAGGTGGGCGTGCTGCGCCGCGCGGTGCTGGTGCTCGAGACGAACGTCCCCGAGGGCGAGGACGAGTATGTGATCGAGCTCATAAACCCCGTGATCATCGAGAGCAGCGGCGAGCAGAACGGCGCGGAGGGCTGCCTGAGCGTGCCCGGCGAGTACGGCCTGGTGTCGCGCCCGATGAACGTGAAGGTGCGCGCGCAGGATCGCTACGGTGAGTGGTTCGAGGTCGAGGGCACCGGACTCACGGCGCGCTGCTTCTGCCATGAGCTGGATCACCTCGAGGGCATCGTGTTCACCTCCCGCGCGGAGCGGATGCTCACGACCGAGGAGCTGGAATCTGGCGAGTTTGAATAAGCGGAGCGTGAGTATGCGGATCGTGTTTATGGGGACGCCCGATTTTGCCGAGGCGTCACTGGATAAGCTGCTGACGGAGGGCTTCGACGTGGTCGGCGTCTTCACGCAGCCGGACAAGCCGCGCGGACGCGGGATGGAGGTCTGCCCCTCGCCGGTCAAGGCGCGGGCGCTGGCGGCGGGTCTGCCGGTCTACCAGCCGGAGAAGATGCGTGACGGAACCGCGCTGCGCGAGCTCGAGGCGTTAAAGCCCGATATTCTCGTCGTTGTCGCCTACGGGCGCATTCTGCCTGACGACATCCTCGCCGTGCCGCCTCTCGGCGCGGTGAATGTCCACGGTTCGCTGCTGCCAAAGTACCGCGGCGCCGCGCCGATCCAGTGGGCGGTGCTGAACGGGGATAAGGTCACGGGCGTGAGCACGATGTACCTCGCGCACGAGATGGACAGCGGCGATATCATCTATACCGCCGAGACTGAGATCGGTGAGAAGGAGACCTCGGGCGAGCTGTTTGACCGCCTGATGGCGATGGGCGCGGAGCTTCTGGTGAGGACGCTGCGCGACATCGAGGCGGGCACCGCCCCGCGCACGCCGCAGGATCACAGCCAGGCGACCTATGTCCACACGCTCGACAAGTCACTTTCTCCCATCGACTGGAACCGCAGCCCCCGCGCGGTGATGAAGTGGATTTACGGCCTGCAGCCCTGGCCGGTGGCGACGATGGAGCTGGAGGGCAAGACCTTCCGCGTCTTCGGCGCGGAGATCACCGGGCGGAAGACGGACAAAGCCCCGGGCAGCCTCGTGAGCGCCGGGGAGAGCGGCATCGAGATCGCCTGCGCGGACGGGGAGACGCTGCGTATCACCGAGCTGCAAGCGCCCGGGAAAAAACGGATGAAGGCGGCGGACTTCCTGCGCGGTCATCCGCTGAAGGGGCTGTAAGATGGCAAAGACAGCCAGAGCGGCGGCGCTCGAGGTTCTGGAGCGCTGTCGGCGGGACAGCGCCTGGTCGGCGGACGCGCTCGATGCGGTGCTGCGCCGCAGCGCGCTGGAGAAGCGGGAGGCGGCGCTCGCCTCGCGCCTTGTGTTGAGCGTTTTGCAAAACAGGAGCTACTGCGACTATTATATCGAAGTCTGCGGTGGGCGCAGCGTCTCACAGCTTCAGCCCAAGGTGCTGGATATCCTGCGCCTCGGGACGGCGCAGCTTCTGTTGATGGATAAGATCCCGCCGCGCGCGGCGGTGAACGAGACCGTGAGCCTCTGCCGTGAGGCGGGATTGGAGCGCGCGGCGGGGCTTGTGAACGCGGTGCTGCGCCGCGTGTCGGAAAAGCGCGACGCGCTGCCGCCGATCCCCGGGGAGGGGACTGCCGCGTACCTGAGTACGCGCTACAGCCATCCGCGCTGGCTCGTGGAGCGGCTGCTGCGTGAGCAGGGCTATGCCTTCACGGAGAGCTTCCTCCGGGAGAATAACAGCGCGCCGGGGCTCACGATCCAGGTCAACACGCAGAAAACCACGCTTGAGGACTATCTGCGCGCCTTGCAGCGGCAGGAGATTGCCTGCGAGCAGTTCCCGGAACTGCCGGGCTGCCTGCGCCTTGACGGCGGGGCGGTGACGAGCCTCCCCGGCTTCGAGGAGGGGCTGTTCTATGTGCAGGATCGGGCGGCGCGCAGCGCCGTCGCCGTAAGCGGCGTAAAGCCGGGGCAGCGGGTGCTCGATTGCTGTGCCGCCCCGGGCGGCAAGAGCTTTGCCGCCGCGCTGATGATGGGCGACACGGGCAGCATCCTCGCCTGCGATATCCACGAAAACAAGCTGCGCCGCATCACGGAGGGCGCGGCGCGCCTGGGGCTGAGGAGCATCGAGACGCGCGCGATGGACGCGAGAAAGCCCGCAAGCGAGCTCGAGGGCGCGTTTGATCTCGTGCTCGCCGACGTGCCCTGCTCGGGACTCGGCGTGATCCGCAAACGCCCGGAGATCCGCGATAAGGCAGAGGCAGAGATCGCCCGCCTCCCGGAGATCCAGCGGGAGATACTGCGCAGCGTCAGCCGCTGCGTCCGACCCGGCGGCGTGCTGCTCTACTCCACCTGCACGGTGCTGCGCGCGGAGAATGAGGAGCAGATCGAGGCGTTTCTGCGCGAGAACCCCGCCTTTACGGCAGAGGATTTCTCCCTCGGCACGATCAAATCGAAGGACGGCTGCTACAGCTTCTGGCCGCAGCGGGACGGGACGGACGGCTTCTTCGCCGCGAAACTGAGAAGAAAAGAGTAAAGAAATGGAAAACGACATTCTCTCCATGCTGCCGGAGGAGATCGAGGCCGCGCTCTCAGCGCTCGGCGAGCCGAAGTACCGCGCGGGGCAGATTTTCGACTGGCTCAGCCGCGGCGTGCGGGACTTTGACACCATGAGCAACCTGCCGAAGCCCCTGCGCGAGAAGCTCAAGGCGAGCTACAGCCTCTATGAGCCGAAGGTGCTGCGCAAGCAGGTCTCGCAGCTCGACGGCACGATCAAGTATCTCTGGGAGCTCGCCGACGGCAACGCGGTGGAGACGGTCGTGATGAGCTACAAGCACGGCAACACCGTCTGCGTCTCCTGTCAGGTGGGCTGCCGTCAGGGCTGCGCGTTCTGCGCGTCCACGATCGGCGGGCTTGTGCGCTCGCTGCGCCCCTCGGAGATTCTGGATGAGGTGCTGTTTTCCCAGCTCGACTCCGGCAAGGAGATCTCCAACATCGTGCTTATGGGGATCGGTGAGCCGCTGGATAACTTTGATAACGTGATGCGCTTTCTCGATCTTGTGAACCACCCCAAAGGCATGAACATTGGGATGCGGCACATTTCGCTCTCCACCTGCGGGCTGATCGAGCGCTTCGACGAGCTCGCCGCGCGCCATCCGCAGCTCACGCTTTCCGTTTCGCTCCACGCGCCGGACGATGAGACGCGCTCGCGCCTGATGCCGGCCAACCGCGGGCGCGGTGTGGACGCGCTGATGGCGGCCTGCGAGCACTACTATGAGCTGACCGGGCGGCGCATCTCCTTTGAGTACGCGATGGTGGACGGCGTGAACGATACCGAGGCGCACGCGCGTCTGCTTGCCAAGCGCGCGAAGGCGGTCTCGGCGCATGTGAACCTGATCCCGCTGAATTATGTGGAGGAGCGACCCTTCAAGCCCTCCACACAGGGGCACATGAAGGCGTTTATCAAGATCCTTGAGGACGAGGGTGTGAATGTGACGGTGCGCCGCCGCCTGGGGAGTGACGTGGATGCCTCCTGCGGGCAGCTCAGGCGCAAGATGCAGAGACAAACGGACGGGCAGAGAGCATGAAGAGCTTTGGATTGACCGACAAGGGAACCGTGCGGCGCGACAATCAGGACAGCTTCATCCTGGAAAAGTGCCGCAACAACCTGATCGTCGCCCTGTGCGACGGGATGGGCGGCGCAAAGGCGGGAGGACTGGCGAGCCAGCTTTCCAACAAGGCCTTTGTCGCCTATCTCTACTCGCGCCTGACCGCGCGCGTCAGCCGGGGCGATTACCGCAGTATGCTGCAGGCCGCCTGCGCCGAGGCCAATGGCGTTGCCTATGAATACTCCCATTTCAGTGAAGAATTTGACGGAATGGGCACAACGATCGTCGGCGGTGTGATAAAGTCCAACGGCAGTGGGTATATTATCAATGTGGGCGACAGCCGCGCCTACCTGATCTCCCACCGGGGTGAGTCGATCCGTCAGGTCACGCGCGACCATTCTCTGGTGGAGGAGCTGGTGGAATCCGGCGTCATCACGCCCGAACAGGCGCTGACACATCCGCAGCGCAACGTCATCACCCGCGCGCTCGGCTCGGATGAGACGGTGGAGGCGGACTATTTCGAGGTGGAGCTGCAAGTCGGCGACGTACTGCTGCTCTGCTCGGACGGGCTCTCCAACGTCCTCTCCAATGAGGAGATGCGCCTCTGCGCCGCTGAACGCCCCGACCCCGAGCAGCTCTGCCGCGCGCTGATGCACGTCGCGCTTGAGCGCGGTGCGCGGGATAACGTGACGGTGGTAGCGGTGGCAAGATAAGACCCCGGAGGCAAGAGCATGAACGAAAACGACAACTTCATCGGCACCGTGCTCGACGGTCGCTATGAGATCCTCGATCTCATCGGCGAGGGCGGCATGGCGCGGGTTTATAAGGCGAGAGATACGCGGCTTGAGCGCCTGGTGGCGGTCAAGATCATGCGCGAGGATATGGCGGCGGACGAGGAGGTTCGGCGCCGCTTCGTCGCGGAATCGCATGCGGTCGCGATGCTCTCGAACAACAATATTGTGGCCATCTACGATGTCAGCCACAGCGACGCTATGGAATACATAGTGATGGAGCTGGTGGACGGCATTACGCTCCAGGACTATATGGATCGCAAGGGCGCGCTGCCCTGGCGCGAGGTGCTGCATTTCTCCAAGCAGATCGCCAGCGCCCTCGACCACGCGCACCGGCGCGGGATCATTCACCGGGACATCAAGCCCCAGAATATCATGCTGCTGAGAAACGGCACGATCAAGGTCGCCGATTTCGGCATTGCCGCGCTGGAGAACGAAATGGAAGAGAGCGACGGCGAGGCCGTGGGTTCCATCTACTATATTGCGCCCGAGCAGGCGCGCGGCGAGGCGGCGGACGCCCGCAGCGACGTGTATTCTCTCGGCATCGTCATGTACCATATGCTGACCGGGGAGCGCCCCTATACAGGGAGCACGCTGGGCGAGGTCGCGGTCAAGCACATGAACGCCAAGCCTACCCCACCGCATGAGCTGCAAGCGGATATCCCCGAGGGGCTGGAGCAAATCACGCTGAAGGCGATGGACGCGGATATCTCGCGGCGCTATCAGTCTGCGCGCGAGCTGCTGGACGATCTCGAGCTCTTCACGCAGGATCGCCTCCGCGCCGCGGAGGAGCCGCCGGAGGAGGATGAAGCGCTGGAAAACCCCAGCGTCGTGCCCATCCGCTCGGTGAGCGAGCTGTCGGCGGATTCCTACCGCCGCCGCCGTCGCCGCTCGAGCCGCGTGAGCTATCTGACCGGCTCCTTCGGCGTGCTGCTTGCGGCGGTGCTGCTGCTGGGCTTCCTGTGGCGCTTCTGGCTGACGGATATCTTCGCCCCGGCGGAGCGGCTGAGCCTTCCGAACTTTGTCGGCTCGAGCTATGACGCGCTGGTGAGCGATCCCCAGCTCAATTCCCTCTACAACTTTGAAGTGATCTTTGTCCCGAACCTCGAGCAGACGCCGGGCGTTGTGCTCTCGCAGTCGCCGAGCGCGGGGCGCAGCATGATGGTCACGCCGGACGGGATCAATGTGGAAATCTCCGTCAGCACCGGGAACACGCAAAATGCCGTCCCAGAGGTACTGAACATGGATTATCGCAGCGCGAGCGCCCTGCTGCGGCAGGCGGGCTTCTATGTGGAGCTGCAAAACACCGTCTCCGACAGCTATACGCGCGACTATGTGGTGCGCTGCGACCCCGAACCGGGCACCGAGCTTGGCACCGGCTCGACGGTGACGCTGCTCGTGAGCAGCGGGCCGCAGATCAGCTATGTCACGATGCCAAACCTGATCGGTCTCTCCGAGAATGCGGCGATCTCACAGATCGAGAATAACCGCCTGAGCTACGGCGGCTCAGAGTACGCCGCGAGCGATCTCGCCGCCGGGACGGTGATCGGGCAGAGCACGGCCGCCTTCGGGGATGTGGAGGTTCACAGCAAGATCACCTTGCGCGTTTCGACAGGACCGGTGAACGGATGAGAGAGGGCGTAATCGTCAAGGCACTCAGTGGCTTCTACTATGTCCGCACGGCGGAGGGGCTGCTCGAGTGCAAGGCGCGCGGGCGCTTCCGGCTCGACGGCACCTCGCCCCTCGTAGGGGATCGGGTGCAGTGCAGCCTCGACGCGCAGGGTCGAGGGCGCATCGACAGGCTGCTGGAGCGGAAAAACTGGTTCGTCCGCCCGCCGGTTGCGAATATCGACGCGCTGGTTTTTGTCGCGGCGAACGCCACCCCGGTCACGGATCCCTTCCTGATCGACCGCGTCTCGGTCATCGCCGAGGACGCGGGCTGCGAGCTGATCGTCTGTCTGAACAAGGCCGATCTCGACGCGGGCGAGGAGCTGCGGCGCATCTTCATCGGGGCGGGCTTTCAAGTCATAGCGACCAGCGCGGAGACCGGAGAGGGGATCGAGACGCTGCGCGAGGCGCTGCGCGGGAAGATCAGCGCCTTCACCGGCAATTCCGGCGTTGGGAAGTCCAGCCTTCTCAACCGCCTCCTGCCGGGCGTGAACATCCCGACCGCCGAGATCAGCGAGAAGCTCGGGCGCGGCAAGCACACGACCCGGCATGTCGAGCTCTTCACTCTTGGAGAGAACAGCTTCGTCGCGGACACGCCGGGCTTTGCCTCTTTCGAGCTGGAGATGATGAAGCGCATCCGTAAGGAGGAGCTGCAATACGATTTCCGCGACTTCACGCCGTACATAGGGCAGTGCCGCTTTCTCGACTGCACTCACCGTCAGGAGCCGGGCTGCGCCGTGACGGAGGCTGTCGCCGCCGGGAAGATCGCCGCGAGCCGCCACGCCTCCTATCTGCGCCTCTACGAACAGAGCGCACAGATTAAAGACTGGGAACTGAAGCCGTAGCTATACAGTCCCTGAAAGGGACTGTATAGCTATGATAAACGCAAATCCTTTTTTGTGTTTGCTATAACAATCCTTATGCCTCCCGCGTAGACTGGAATAGTCTGTGCGGGAGGCGTTTTGTCATGCGGAGAGGTCGGGGCTGCTGCTGGGGCCTGTGTGAAATCGGCGCGGGTGTCGTGATTCTGATGGCGCTGGTGCTGCCGGCGGCGTTCTGGTGGTTTCTGCTCGGGGCAGGGCTGATCGGCTTTGGCATCTGGACGCTGCGCTGCCGGTAGCATACAGCGCGTTCTCCTCGCATAAGGTGGAGTGATGAAACCTGCGAGGAGGAGCGAGGAATGGAAATCAGCTTCAAGCATAAAACACAGACCGGGTACCGCGAGCTGCCGGGGGTGATCCGGCGCGTCCAGGTGACGGCGGAGACTGTCGTCCCGGACACGGAGGAGGACGTGGGCAGCATCGCTTCCGTGCGCTCGACGCTGCTGCTCAAGAGCAAGGACGTGAGCGCCCACGGCGTCACCGTGACCGGAGAGCTGCACACAAGCCTGCTGTGCATCACGGAGGGGGAGCAGCGCGTCTCTGTGGTGCGGGCACGGCGTGATTTTACGATTGAGTACGAGCTCGAGGGGCTGCAAAGCGAGACCCAGGCGCAGATCCGCCTCGCGGTCGGGAGCACCGAGACGCGGGTGCTCAATCCGAGAAAGCTCTCCGTGACGGCGGAGATCGTCGGGGAACTGTTGTGCTATCAGCGCGAGGAGCTGCCTCTCGAGACCGAGCCGCCCGAGAGCGCGCCGGGGCTGCTGCACTGCCTGCGGGAGAAGGCCGCTTTCAGCCTGATTAACGCCGTCTGCGAGAAAACCTTCGCGCTCAACGAGCAGTTCCGCTTCCCGGAGGGGAAGGGCATTCCGGCGGAGCTCTGCGGACAGAACGTGCGCTTTGAGGTGGAGGACACGCAGCAGGTCGGGAGCCGCGCCGTCGTCAAGGGTACGGTGTATCTCGACCTCTGCTATATGACGCAGACAGAGCCCTATCCGCTCACAACGCAGTTTTCCGCGCCCTTCTCCCAGCTTGTGGACACCGGGGCGGAGCTCTGCGATAATGCGGCGGTGACAGTGGAGCTCACCAGCGCGTACTTCGAGCTGGTGGATACCATCAGCGGGGAGAAGGCGATGGATACCGAGCTGCACGCGGTATTGCAGCTTGTCGGGCGCGCGGAGCGGGAGCTTGCGCTGCTGACAGATGCCTATAGCAACCGCTGTCCGAGCGCTTGCAGCTTCCATTCCGTGACCGCCTCGCGTGCCTCGCAGATGCAGCGAGTGCGTCTGAACGCGGAGGAGACGGTCGAGATCGCGGAGGACTGCGAGGATGTGCTCTGTGTTCTCCCGGCGCAGCCGTCCCTGATCCAGAGCAGCAGCGGCCTCGGCGGCACGGTCGCGCTGGACGTGATCTACCGCAGCAAGGGCGGCACACTCGCCGCCGTTCACCGCACGCTGCCGCTGAGTGAGGAGCCGCTGCCCGAGACGATGCGGCTCTGGGAGACGCGATTGAGCCAGATCGAGCTGCGCCCGGAGGGAAGCGCGCTGCGCTGTCGTCTGGGGGTCGATGCGCTGCTGCAGCGCCTTGAGGCCGTCGAACTGCAAGAGCTCGCCTCCGTCACGCTCGAGGAGGAGGCGCCGTTTGACCAGCAGGGCTTCCCGAGCGTGACGCTTGTGCGCGAGAGACCGGACACGCTCTGGGCGCTTGCCAAGCAATATCACTCGAGCGTGGAGCTGATCGAGGCGGCCAACGCCGCGGTCGCGGAATCTGTAACGGGAGTGCTGCTGATTCCGAGGGAATAACGCAATTTTCCTCTTGTCATCCGCGCTATCCTATGGTAAAATAGCCTAAGATTTTGATACAAAAGAGGAGTTGTTACCATGTCCGGACATTCCAAGTGGCACAATATACAGAAGACGAAGGGCGCGGCTGACGCCAAGCGCGCTTCGACTTTTACGAAGATCGCCCGTGAGATGATCGTTGCGGTCAAGGAGGGCGGCGGCGGTGATCCGCGGTCAAACTCCAAGCTCGCCGCTGTGGTCGCCAAGGCGAAGGCGGCCAATATGCCCAACGACAACATCAAGCGCACCATCGACAAGGCGCTCGGCGCGGGCAATACCGAGAACTATGAGAAGATCGTCTATGAAGGCTACGGCCCCCAGGGCGTCGCGGTCATCGTCGAGACCATGACCGACAACCGCAACCGCACCGCAGGCGAGGTTCGCCACCTCTTCGATAAGTATGGCGGCAATATGGGCGCCGCCGGCTGCGTGAGCTGGTCGTTCGACAAGAAGGGCGTCATCGTCATCGACAATGAGGACGAGGAGCTGGAAGAGGACGCCGTGATGATGGACGCGCTGGATGCCGGTGCCGCCGATTTTGAGGCGGACGGTGAGATCATGACCGTCTACACGGCGGAGGATGATGTCGCCGCCGTGGCGGATGCGCTGACCGCGAAGGGTTATACTCTGGTCGAGGCGCAGGTCGAGATGCTGCCGCAGAACGGCTACATCAAGCTCGGAGAAGACGACGCGAAAAAATTCCAGAAGATGCTCGATATGTTCGAGGACTTCGACGACGTGCAGAATGTCTGGCACAACTGGGAAGACGCGGAGTGATATCCATCGTAACCGCGAAGAATGTGACTCACTTAGGGATGCTTCAGACACTATGTTAGCGTGACGTCTTCAAACGGTGCAACAAAAGAAAAACGGCTATATTGAGTGTAAAACTCGGTATAGCCGTTTTTATGATTCATGATAGAGCATATAGTCGGAAGCTTAGCCTGGAAAAGTATCAATCGGCATTGACGAGCTATCAATTGATGCTATAATATTTTATGAGCAGCGTCTGCTGCGCTGGGCAAAGCCTGTGCTTTGCCCAAGATTGGTATTGCACGGCTTCTTCAAAGGCGCGTTGCGCCTTTGCCTGTGAGCCTGATGGCTCACAGGCAACAAAACGATTTTTCATCGTTATTTTGAAGAATAGTATAAAAACGCCCACGCCCTGTATCAGAGCGTGGGGTTTGCGGAATACGGCAGAAACCCAAAGGCCTTCCTCTCCCGCTTCTCCGAATGGCAGGAGCCTGTTCTCATGCGGCTGGAGCTGGACAAGAAGGAGTTGACGGAGGAAACAATGATCGAATTAAGACCCATTACAGAGGACAACTTTCTTGACGCTTTTCATTTGAAGCTGGCACCGGGACAGGAGCGTTTTGTCTCCCACCCGATTCGAAGCCTCGCCCAAGCCTATGTTTACCGGGAGCAGTGTCAGCCCTTTGGCATCTATGCAGGGGGGAAGCTGATCGGATACGTCATGGTGATCTATGACTACGATGTGCCCGAGTACGACATCTGGCACATGATGATCGACGAGGCCGCGCAGGGACAGGGATACGGAAGTGCAGCCCTGGATCGCGTGATCGAATATATCCGGACAAGACCCTTTGGAAGCTCGAGCCGCGTGGCTCTGACCTGCAACAGGGACAACGTGATTGCCAGGAGCTTGTATGAAAAGAAGGGATTTCGGGCTACTGGCATCGAGGAGGAAGACGAGATCGAGATGGTTTTGACGGTGTTCACGTCAGAACGTTAACCCGTACCTTCGCACTTCCCACAGCGGCTGCATCCGTTGCAGGTCTGTCTCATGCCGCAGCTCTGGCAGCGCTCACCGAACCAGGGCGTATATAACTCGTCCTCCGGGATGGGATTGCCCCAGGTGTCCGTGAGAAGAAAGGTCATCGCTCGCCCCTGATAGCTCAGGCCGGACTTGAACGCCTGCCGGCTCTGTACGCCGTTTCCCTCCACGCGATAGGTTTTACCGTCCTTGACGAAGCGGCGGCCTGTGCCGCAGAAGGTGAAGGTCACATCGAAGGCCGCGCACTCGTCCCGCAGCGCCTTGACCCACTCGTAGTGGCAGGGACGCGCGCCGCCGTAGTTCTCGCCGTCGCAGAGAACCTGCTCGATCTGCCCGGCGGGCAGATAGTCCCGAATACTGACCGGACCGATGAATGGCGCACACATGATCCCCTTGTGCTTGAAGGGGAGCTCCAGCAGGATCGGGATGCGCTCGTCCGCGCGGCGCTGGTTTTCGCAGGTGACGTTGAACATCACGTTCTCCCAGCCGTCGCCCCAGTCCCAGGGGAGATGATCCGCCACGCGCTCGGGGCGCTTGGTCAGGAGGAAGAACTTGACATCCGGGCGCTGGTGGATGATCTCCCAGGCCTCCTCCCGCCAGGGGTCGGCTTCGGCCAGAAAAAAGTCGCTCGTCATGCAGACGCGGAGCATCTCGCCGCTCTTGACCTTGTACCTGCCTTCCCGATCCTTTGAGAGCGGATAGCGGAAGCCAGCCTTCGTGCGGTAGATCTCCGCGCCATCCTGCCCCCGCAGGCCGTCGAGATAGTACATATAACAGTTTTGGCAGCCCTCGCTGCATCTTACGCAGCCGTGCCAGGGATTCCAGATATCGTGCATGGCCTCTCCGTTTAATCCGTTACAATGTCACCGCTCCAGGTCGTGATGCCGCCAAACTCGTAGATGTTGGTGTAGCCCATACTCGCGAGCTTCTGCGCGGCCTGCTTGGAGCGGTTCCCGCTGCGGCAGTAGATCAGGATGATCTGGTCATAATCCGGCAGCGCCTCCGGGGAATCGCAGCCGATGCTCTCGTTGGGGATCAGGATCGCACCCGGAAGGTGCCCGGCGTCATACTCGTCCTGACGGCGCACATCGACGACAATATGCCCGTCGTCCCTCGCCATCATCGCCTTGGCCTCGTCCTGTGAAATCTGGTGATAGCGCGTCTCTGTGACCGCTGTCGGAGCGTCCGCGCCGCAGCCGACCGTGAAGAGCAGAGAGAGCAGCAGCGCAAGGAGTAAACAGGTTCTCACTATGGTGTGAAGAGTTTTCATATCCGCACCTCCGGGGGAGTGTTTTCGTGATACCGCCATTATACGGGAAACAAGTCAAAGACGCAAGCCGGAGATTCCAACACGATCACAACACGATCACCGCTGTGAAAAACTCTTGCATTCAGATCAAAACTATGATATAAAAATAGATTGAAGCGCGATACTCCGAAGCGGCTCCCACAGGAGGAGAAAACTATGTTCAATCATCACGATATCAACCGGGATGCCTGTATGCTGCACGGCCCGCTTGCCCACCACGGCTATGATTGGTGGTGGCACTCCTTCACCGCGCAGGACGCGGAGAGCGGCGAGGACAAGGCGTTTTTCATCGAGTTTTATCTCTGCAACCCCGCACTTGGGGAAGAGGAACCGGTTCTCGGTCAAGAGCCCGCCAATCAGGCGGCGGGGAAGAAGCCCTCTTACCTCATGGTCAAGGCGGGAACCTGGGGCGAGGACGCCTGTCAGCTCCACCGCTTCTTCGGCTGGAAGGCTGTCTCGCTGCACGCTGCCGCGCCGTATCGGATCGAGGCGGCGGACTGTCTGGCGTCGGAGACGGCGCTGCGGGGCAGTGTCGCCGTCACGCAGGAGGAGGCAAGCACCCACCCGGAGTGGATGTCCGACGCCGGGGAGATGAGCTGGGAGCTGACGATCGACAAGCAGATCGCCTTCAACGTGGGCTATGGCGCGAGCAAGCCGCTGCGCGACGCGGAGGCTTTCGCCATGTACTGGCACGCCGAGGGCATGAAGAGCGCTTATAGCGGAACTGTCACCTTCAACGGTCGGCGCTATACGGTATCGCCCGAGCGCTGCTGCGGCTACGCGGATAAGAACTGGGGGCGGGACTTCACCACGCCCTGGGTCTGGCTGTCCTCCAATTGCCTGAGAAGCAGGAAAACGGGGCGGGCGCTTTCTAACAGCGTCTTTGACATCGGCGGCGGCAGACCGAAGATCTATTTCGTGCCGCTGGATCGGCGGCTGCTGGGGGTGTTCTACTATGAGGGCCGGGAGTACGACTTCAACTTCTCCAAACTGCACCTGAGAGTGAAAACCGCCTTCCGTTTTGAAGAAGGGGACGAGGAGGTGATCTGGCGGGTACGGCAGGAGAATATCCACGCCACTATGGAGACGGAGGTACACTGCCTGAAAAAGGATATGCTCCTGATCCGCTACGAAGCGCCGGACGGCAGCCAGCGCCACAAGCGTCTCTGGAACGGCGGCAACGGCTGGGGAACGGTGAAGCTCTACGATCGGCAGGACGGTGAGCTGCTTCTGACGGATGAGATCGAGGCGACGCATATCGGCTGCGAGTACGGGGAATACGATCACGAGGAACCGTACAAATGAAACATGTTAGGAGGTCACTCACAGCCTGAGTGACCTCCCACTATTTTACGAATCGTAGAACGACTGCCCCTCGTCGGTATGGTATGTGCGTCGAAGTGTCAAGGGGGGATTGACACAGCGTCAGAACGGTGGTACACTGTGTACTGACATCGTGTCAAGAACAAATGCAGAAGAGAGGACACGCACTATGCCGAAGGGATCAGCAGAGCTGACAAGCGCGCGGCGGGAGGAGATCCTGAGCGCCTGTCGAAAACTCTATGAGACGAGGAGCTTCAAGGAGATCACGCTCAAAGAAATCGGACAGCAGACCTCGTTCACGCGCACGTCGATCTACAATTACTTCGAGACGAAGGAAGAGATTTTCCTCGCCCTGTTCCAGCGGGAGTATGAGCTGTTCGCTGAAGATTTGGATGCGCTGTGCGAGCGGGAGACGAGCCTCACGCTCGATGAGCTCTCCGCCGCGCTCTCTCACGCGCTCGAGCGGCGGCCGCTGATGCTCAAGCTCCTGAGCATGAACCTGTATGACATGGAGGCCAACTCCCGCATGGAGTGCCTGGTGGCGTTCAAGACCGCCTATGGTGAGTCCAGTGCGGCGGTGAGCCGCTGTCTGGAAAAGTTCGTGCCGAGCCTGGGGGAGAAGGGGAGAGAACGCTTCCTCTATGCCTTTCTGCCCTTTGTCTACGGGCTGTATCCCTACACCGTCGTGACTGCGAAGCAGCGCGAGGCGATGGAGAAGGCCGGGATCGCCTATGTCTACATGAGCACCTACGAGATGGCCTGTCACTTCATACGAACCTTGCTGGGAGGGCTGATATGATTACCATTCACATTTTCTACACCGGGGAAAACGGCGCGGCGCGGGCGTTTGCCGAGGAGATGCAGCGGCGCGGCCTTGTCGCGGCGATCCGCGCGGAGAGCGGGAACCTGCGCTATGACTACTTCCTCCCGCTGGACGATCCCGAGACGCTGCTGCTGATCGACCAGTGGCGCTCGCAGGAGGACATCGACGCGCACCACGCCTCTCCCATGATGGCAGAGATTGCAGCGCTGCGGGAGAAGTACGACCTGCACATGAAGGTGGAACGCTTTCTCTCGGACGACGCCGGACTGCCGGAGAAGGATATGCAGTTTATCAAACAATAAGGGGGAATATACGATGCAGAAGAAAATCACGCAGACCGCGGGACGGACGCAGCTGGGGGACTTTGCCCCGGCCTTCGCCCACCTCAACGACGATGTGCTCTTCGGCGAGGTGTGGAACGAGGCGGCGCTTGACCTCAAGACCAAGTGCATCATCACCGTCGTGTCCCTGATGGCCTCGGGCATCACTGACTCGTCGCTGGCCTACCATCTGCAAAACGCGAAGAACAACGGCGTGACGAAGGAGGAGATCGCCGCCATCATCACCCACGCCACGATGTACGTCGGCTGGCCGAAGGGCTGGGCGGTGTTCCGTCAGGCGAAGGAGATCTGGAACGAGGATACCCCGGCGCAGACGCCGAAGGACGCGCATCAGAACGCGATCTTTTTCCCCATCGGCGAACCCAACCCCTATGGGAAGTTCTTTGTGGGGCAGAGCTACCTCGCGCCGGTGTCCACGGAGCAGGTGCCCGTGTTCAACGTGACCTTCGAGCCGGGCTGCCGCAACAACTGGCACATCCACCACGCCACGGCGGGCGGCGGACAGATGCTGATTTGCGTCGGCGGGCGCGGCTGGTATCAGGAGTGGGGGAAGGAGGCCGTTGAGATGACGCCGGGGACGGTCGTGAACATCCCCGCGAACGTCAAGCACTGGCATGGCGCGGCGGCGGATAGCTGGTTCTCTCACCTCGCCATCGAGGTCGGCGGTGAAAACTGCGCCACCGAATGGCTGGAACAGGTGTCAGACGAAGACTATACGAAATTGAAGTAAGGAGAGTATACCATGAGCAAGACTGTAGTAGCCTATTTCTCTGCGAGCGGCAGCACCGCGAAGCTCGCAAAGACCCTCGCCGCGGCGGCGGACGCCGCGCTGTATGAGATTCGCCCCGCCGTGGCCTACGAGCGGCGCGACCTGAACTGGATGGACAAGCAATCCCGCAGCACCATCGAAATGCAGGATCCCAACTGCCGCCCCGCGCTCGCCGACAGCGCCGCGCCGGAGGGGGATGTGGTGTTCCTGGGCTTCCCGATCTGGTGGTACCGCGAGCCGAGCATCATCGACAGCTTCCTGGACGCTTACGATTTCTCCGGCAAGACGATCATTCCCTTCTACACCTCCGGCGGCAGCCAACTCGGCGAGGGACAGAGCCGCATCGAAAAGCTCGCGAAAGGCGCGAAGGTTCTGCCCGGCAAGCGCTTTGCCGCCCGCGCCAGTGAGAGAGAGCTCAAGGACTGGATCGAGAGCTTAGGTCTGTAAGCCGAGAACCCGCTCACAGATCAGGCGGCTCGCCGCCGTGCCCCTCCCTGATCGACGGCGCTCTCGCAACATTGAACGAATCATAAAACAAGCACCCTGACGTTTCCCGGTCAGGGTGCTTGTCGTATCTTTTAGCCGCCGAGGTAGGCGTGGCGCACACGCTCGTCCGCTGCAAGCTCGCTGCCCGAGCCCTGGAGCGTGATGGAACCGGTCTCGAGCACATAGGCGCGGCTGGCGATCGAGAGCGCCATCTCCGCGTTCTGCTCGACCAGCAGGATCGTGGTGCCGCTCTCGTGCAGGGAGCGGATGATATCAAAGACCTGCTCGACCAGGATCGGCGCAAGCCCCATCGAGGGCTCGTCGAGCATCAGCAGCCGTGGGTGGGACATGAGTGCGCGCCCCATGGCGAGCATCTGCTGCTCGCCGCCGGAGAGCGTCCCGGCAATCTGCTTGCGGCGCTCGGCGAGGCGGGGGAACTGCTCATACACCATCGCCTTGTCCTGCTCGAGCGAGGCGGCGGGGGCGGTGTATGCGCCCATATCCAGGTTCTCCTCGACCGTCATGCTCGTGAATATGCGCCGCCCCTCGGGGACGTGGGCGATACCGAGCTGCACGATCTTGTGCGGCGCGGTGGAGGCGATGCTCTTGCCCATGAACTCGATCGAGCCGGTGCGCGAGCGCATCAGGCCGGAGACCGTTTTCAGCGTTGTGGATTTCCCGGCGCCGTTAGCGCCGATGAGGGTGACGATCTCGCCCTCGTTCACTTCAAAGCTCACGCCCTTGACAGCGTGAATCTGACCGTAATAGACGTTCAGGTCGGTCGCTTTCAGCATCATCATAGCTGAGCCGCCCCCTTTCTGCCGAGATAGGCTTCCACGACGGCGGGATTCGCGCGGATGCTCTCCGGGCTTCCCTTGGCGATCACCTTGCCGAAGTTCAGCACCGCGATGCCCTCGCAAATGCCCATGACGAGGTTCATGTCGTGCTCGATCAGCAGAATGGCGATCTGGAAGGTGTCGCGGATCTTCACGATATTCTCCATCAGCGCGACGGTCTCCGAGGGATTCATGCCGGCGGCGGGCTCGTCAAGCAGCAGGAGAGAGGGATTTGTGGCGAGAGCGCGGACGATCTCGAGGCGGCGCTGCGCGCCGTAGGGGAGGCTCCCGGCGAGCTCCTCGGCGTGATCCTCGAGGCCGAAGAGACTCAAAAGCTCCATGGCGCGGCCGCGCGCGATCTTTTCAGCGCGCCAGTAGCTTGGCAGACGCAGGATGGCGGAGGGCATGAGATAATCCATCTCGTTGTGCAGCCCGATCAAGACGTTGTCGAGCACGCTCTGGTTGTGGAACAGCCGGATGTTCTGGAAGGTGCGGGCGATGCCCATGCGGTTGACCTGCGCGGTGGTTTTCCCGGCGGTGTCCATACCGTCGAGCAGGATAGACCCGCGCGTCGGCGCGTAGACCTTGGTGAGCAGATTAAAGACGGTGGTTTTCCCGGCACCGTTTGGGCCGATGAGCCCCGCGATCTCGGTGCGGCCGATGGTGATATCCAGTTCATCGAGCGCACGCAGACCGCCAAAGTCGATGCCGAGGTGGCGGCATTCGAGGATGGGGGACTTGTCAATGTCCCGTTCGGTGAGCAGGGCGGTGCCGGGCACCGGAACGAGCTTGCCGCGTTTGAATTCAGGCATGAGGCGGCACCTCCTTCTTCTTGGGGAGAATACGGGCAAAGAGCCCCTTGAGCGTGGCGTTGTTCGTGGCGAGCATCACGAGGATCAGCACGATGGCGTAGATCAGCATACGGTAGTTGGAGAAGCTGCGCAGCGCCTCGGGCAGAATCGTGAGCGCGGCGGCGGCAATGATCGAGCCGAACATATTGCCAAGCCCGCCGAAGACGACGAACACCAGCACGAGGATCGAGGTATTAAAGTCGAACTTGTTCGCGACGACGGTCGAGTAGTTGAGGCCGAAGAGTGCCCCGGCGGCTCCCGCCATAGCGGCGGAGGTGACGAAGGCCATCATCTTGTAGTGCGTGACAGGCAGCCCCACGCTCTCGGCGGCGATGCGGTTGTCGCGAATCGCCATTATGGCGCGGCCGTGGCGGCTGTCCACGAGATGGAAGATCACAGCGAGGCAGAGCAGGATCAGCACGAATCCCGCCGTGAAGCTCGCAATGCGTGGGATACTGCCTATGCCCATGGGTCCGGCGATAATGAGCCGCCCGCCCTCGCTGAGGTTGGTGCGATCCTCCAGCAGGCTCAGGCGCAGCCCGCGATTATCGAAGCCGAGGTAGAGGTTGTTGAAAATGCTCTTGATGATCTCGCCGAAGGCGAGGGTCACGATGGCGAGGTAGTCGCCGTTGAGGCGCAGCACGGGGATCCCGATCAGAAAGCCCACGATGGCGGCAAAGAGCGCGCCGATCACCAGCGCCAGCGCGAGACGCAGGGGGACGCTCGGCACAAGCTGCTCAAGCGCGATGGCGGCGGTAACGCCCGTGAAGGCGCCGACGCTCATGAAGCCCGCGTGACCGAGACTGAGTTCACCCAGCACGCCGACGGTGAGGTTCAGCGAGAGCGCCATCACGACATAGGCACAGATCGGAACGAGCATTCCCTTGAGCGAGGAGGAGATACTGCCCGCCGAGATCATGCTCTGTAAAATGATGTAGGCGAGGATCACGAAGCCGTAGGTCAGGAGATTGCGGCGTTTTGTCTTTTTTCTCAGCATAGCGGCACCTCAGACTTTCTCCCGGACCTTCTTACCCAGAAGACCCGCGGGCTTGACCAGCAGTACGACGATCAGCACGAGAAAGACGACCGCGTCGGACATCTGTGTGGATATGTAGGCTTTGGCCATGATCTCAATGACACCGAGCAGCAGTCCGCCCAGCAGCGCGCCGGGGATGGAGCCGATGCCGCCGAAGACGGCGGCGGTGAAGGCCTTGATACCGGGCATGGAGCCGGTGGTCGGCACCAGGGTCGGATACGCGCAGCAGAGCAGAACGCCCGCAATCGCCGCAAGCCCCGAGCCGATGGCGAAGGTGACGGAAATCGTGCGATCGACGTTGATGCCCATGAGCTGCGCCGCGCCCTTGTCCTCAGAGCAGGCGCGCATGGCCTTGCCCATGCGGGTGCGGTTAATGAAGAGCGTGAGGACGAGCATGATGACGAGACAGGCGACGATCGTGACGACGGTCACATAGGAGATGCGAAGCTGCCCGCCGAAGAGCTGGAAGCCCGTCACGCGGATCTTGCGCCCGGCCTCGTTCACCGTCTGGTAGCTGAAGAGGTTGGGGAAGACCTTGGGGCTGGAGGTCCAGAGCAGCAGGGCGGCGTTTTGCAGGAAGTAGCTCACGCCGATGGCGGTGATAAGCACGGCGAGCGACGGCGCGCCGCGCAGCGGCTTATAGGCGAGCTTTTCGATCACCATGCCGAGGGCAGTGCAGACGACGACAGCCATCAGCACCCCGACCACGGGGTGCAGACCGTACTTGGAGGCGGCAAAGAAGCAGACATACGCGCCGACCATGATGACATCGCCGTGGGCAAAGTTCAGCATTTTAGCGATGCCGTAGACCATGGTATAGCCCAGGGCGATGATCGCATAGATGCTGCCCAGGCTGATGCCGCTGATCAGGAAGCCTAAAAAAGTCATAGCGGTGTACCCTTTCTTTCGTAGTTGCTGTAGTAGCGGGTGCGCGCCGGAAGAGGATTCCGGGGCGGGATCGCCTTCCGCCGCGCGCCCGTGGCTTTCCCGGACAAGCCCGAAGGCTTGCCCGGGAAAGAGAAGCGGATATGGAATCAGTCGAGGCCGACGTAAGCGCCGTCCTGGATGATCATGCCCTTCGGGCTCTTGCTGACCATGCCGTCAGCGCCCCAGGTCATGCCCTCGCCGGTGATGCCGTCGTAGCTCATGGTGGTGAACTGCTCGATCATCGCAGCGCAGATGTCCTCCGCGCTCATGTCGGCGGTGACGCCGGCGGCGGTGCAGGCCTGATAGTAAGCGTAGACGCAGTCATAGGCGTCGGCGGCAAACTGGTTGGGAACCTCGCCGAACTTCTCCTGGTACTTGGCGACGAAGGCGGCGGTGCGCTCGTCGGTGGAGTCAGCGTTGAACGGAGTGAGCAGGTACACGCCTTCGGCGAGCTCCTTGTCGAAGCCCTCGAGCGTCAGGATGCCGTCCATGCCGTCCACGCCGAACCACACGGGATAGTAACCGGCGGCGTCAGCCTGGGAGAGGATCAGAGAAGCGGCGTCGTAGTACATGGGGAGGAAGACGAGCTCAGCGCCGTTGTTCATCGCGTCGGTGATCTGCACGGAGAAGTCGGAGGCGTTGCCGTCAGCGAAGGTGGTGTCGCTCACGATCTCGAGGCCGAGCTCGCCGCAGGCGGCCTTGAAGGTCTCATAGATGCCCTTGGAGTACACGTCGTCGTTCTTCCAGATCACGGCGACCTTGGTGGCCAGCGCCTTGTCAGCGATGTACTGCGCGGAAGCGGAGCCCTGGTTGGGGTCGGCGAAGCAGAGCTGGAAGACGTTGTCCTTGCCGTCCACGACAGCGACAGCGGAGGCGGAGGGGGTCAGGGCGAAGATGCGGTCGGCGTAGTTCTCAGCGGAGGTCGCCTCAGCGGGCTTGGAGGTGACAGAGCCGAGGGAGATCTGCATACCCCAGTCCTTCAGGGTGTTGTAGGCGTTGACGGCCTTCTCGGCGTCGTGGGTGTCGTCCTCATAGCGCAGCTCGAACTGGAGGCCGCCGAGGGCGTTGATCTCCTCCACGGCGATCTCCGCCGCGTTCTTGACAGCGTTGCCGTAGATGGCCGCGCCGCCGGTCAGAGGAGCGGTGCCGCCGATCTTGATGGCGTCGTCGGCATACGCGCTGCCGCCGACAACAGCGAGGGCAAAGACCATGGCGAGCGCCATGACAAGGCTGAGGATCTTGCGGGTTGTTTTCATGTGGGTTGTCTCCTTTTCAATATAATGGGGAAATGCGGCATATAAAAACCGCCCCTGCCCGGACGGACAGGAGCGGAATCTATAACAGACGTTATAGCGTTCCCAATCGGAATCCAGGACGGTGAAGAACAAGCGGAATCAGCCCAGACAAGAGGACGGTAAGCAGTCGGACAAGAATAAGCTGGTGCAGAATAACAAAAAGGGACACCGCCGCAACGGTGCCCCAAATCAGCAGAATAGAGAAGAAAGCGCGCGCAGAAGCACACACGTCGCCAGAGGCGGCGTGAGAGCGATTCTGTTGTGCGGCCATCATCGTCATGTGCTTTAATTCCTTTACGATTTGCTCTGTTAAAGTTGTGCTTATGATACCAGCTTTAGGGGGCAACTGTCAAGTCGCAAAAACTGTAAAAATCGCACAGAGGAGAGCAGGAGATTTTGTGCAGGAACACGATGTTTCCAGTATCACTGTCCGCTTGCATCCTGCTCCGCCAGCGTCAGCAGAGAATCGAGGATCGTCTGATTGTAGGCGAGCAGATCATCCGGCTGCTTCTCGCGCCTCTCGGCGTGAAGCAGCGCCGGGAGCAGATCGTCATAGCCCACAAGCCCCTCCGCGTACTTCTCGAGGTTCTTTGAGCAGTACAGCGGGAGACCGAGCACCCGCGCCTCCATGATGTTGAGCGGCTGCCCCTCATAGCGCGAGGTGGAGAGAAAGGCGTCCATCTGCGCCATGATGGCGTAGGGGTTTGACTGATTGCCGAGGAAGTTCACCGCCTCGGAAATCCCCAGCTCCGCGCACTGCGCCTCGAGTGCGGCGCGATCCGGCCCGTCGCCGATGATATAGAGCCGCAGCTCCCTTCGCTCGGCATAGGCTCTGGCGAAGAGCGGGAGCATGAGATCGTAGCCCTTCTGGTGGCACAGCCGCCCGAGTGCCACAAGGTTCAGGCAGGCCGGATCGGGCGCGGGCACGCCCGGCGCTTCGGCGGCCTTGCGGCGGATCTCCGAGACGTCGATGTAGTTCTGGATCACGGTGAAGGGCTTGTCCGTCACGCCCGAGGCGCGGCGGAAGGGTGCCGCCAGCGCGCGGGAGACGGGGACAAAGCCATCGTAGAACTGGAACTTCCCCTTGAAAAAGTGCCAGAGCACCCGGTATTTCCACTCGTTTCGCAGCTTGATCTCCACGTCGTTGTGTATCCACATGACACGCCGTTTTGCCGGGACTGTCGTCGCGCCGACAGCGCAGGAGCACTGGTAGGAGTTGAAGTCGATGGCGAGATCGTAGGGCTCGGGCGGAAAGTCGTAGCGCAGCAGACGGCGCGCGAGCGCGAAGGGGACGAAGCTGTAAAGGCGCGGTGTCGGGCGCAGATAGCGCACGTTCAGCTCCTTCGGGAACGCCGCGTCCCAGAAATCGCCGCGCTCGGAGAGATAGAGATCGACGGCAAGGCGGCTGTAATCGAGGTTCTTGAGCAGGTTCACCAGCGACTTCTGAATGCCGCCGACCCCGAGATCGTTTTGAAAGACAGCGATGCGCTTTTTCATACGCCATCCCTCAGCGAAAGACCCGGTGATCCCTGTCGTAGGTTTCCAGCCGCGTGAATTTGGCAAAGTCCGGGGCAATCTCCGGCGCAAGCTGTCGCAGTGCCTCGGCCAAAAGCTCGGGATTCAGCGTCGGCTCCTGGGCGGAGACGGTCGCCCTGACGTGAACGCCGTCCTCGGCGGGCTCAAACTCGATACGGTCGATGGCGGGGCGGATGTCCGTCTCGCCCAGGCCGCGCTTGGTTTTTTTCGTGATGACGATGCTCTCCCGGCTGTAGAACTCCCGCAGCGCGGCGACCATCTCGTCAGAACTGCGCGCGTCGTACTCAAACAGCCCCTTCACGTCCAGCCACTTGATCTCCGCACCCTTGCGCGTGAGCTCGTAGGCGTCCGTGACCTCGATCCCCTCGGGCAGCACGGCCGTGAGCTGCTTCGGGAGCGCGGAGAGCGCCACGTCCTCGCGCAGGCGAAAGTCCATCAGCTCGCACTCGCTCGCCATGCCCACGGGCAGCGGCAGGACAATGGAGATCAGCGGGTGAGGGTTGAAGCCCTCGGAGTATTTGAGCGGCAGCTCGGCGCGGAAGAACGCGCGCTGCATGGTCTGCATCAGGTCGAGGTGGGAGATATACACCGCGCGCCCGACCTTGCGGAAGCGAAGACGCAGCTTATCCATCGCATTTTCCCCCTTTCAGGAGCCTGGCCGCGCCGCAGGCGGCGCAGGCGTGCCGGCAGTCCGGCGAGAGCGTGGAGGCGTAGGCCATCTCGCGCTCGTGCAGCAAGTGCGCCTTGCGCACCCCCACGTCGATATGATCCCAGGGCAGCACCGCGTCCGTCGGGATCTCGCGGTTGGCGTAGAAGCTCGGATCGACCCCGCAGGTCTTGAACGCGGTCATCCAGCGTGCGAAGGAGAAGTAGTCGCTCCAGGCGTCGAGCCGCCCGCCCTGCCTCCAGACCTCCTCGATCGCATCGGCCACGCGGCGGTCGCCCTTGGAGAGCACCGCCTCGATCAGGCTCGTCTCCGCGTCGTGCCAGTTGTAGACGACGTTCTTCGCCGTGATGCTCGAGCGCAGGAGATTGACGCGCCGCAGGTACTCCTCGATCGTGATCTGCGCCTCCCATTGGAAGGGGGAGTGGGGCTTCGGGATGAAGCAGGAGGTGGAGACAGTGATCTTGACGCCGCGGTTTTTGTTCTTGGCGTGAGTACGCCAGCAGTGCAGCACCTCGTTTGCCATCTGGGCGATGCCCACGATGTCCTCGTCCGTCTCGGTGGGCAGACCCAGCATATAATAGAGCTTCACGCTGCTCCAGCCGCCCTCGAAGGCGATGGCACAGGTGTGCAGCAGATCCTCCTCGGTGACGTTCTTGTTGATCGCGTCGCGCAGACGCTGACTGCCGCCCTCCACGGCAAAGGTCAGGCCGCTCTTGCGCACCTTTTGGAGCTTTTCCATCAGCGACATGGAGAAGTTGTCCGCACGCAGCGAGGGCAGGGAGAGACCGATGCTGCGCGGTTCGCAGTAGTCGAGCAGCCCGTCGCAGAGCTGTTCAAGCGGGCGGTAGTCGCTCGTGGAGAGGGAGAGGAGCGTCACGTCCTGATAGCCGGTGTTGCGCAGCGTCTCGATCCCCTGCCGGATCAGCGTCTCGGGCTTCTTCGCGCGGATCGGGCGATAGACGTGCCCGGCCTGGCAGAAGCGGCAGCCGCGCACGCAGCCGCGAAAGAGCTCGAGGCACACGCGGTCATGCACGACCTCGGTCGAGGGCACGATGGGCTTTGTCGGATAGGGGACAGCGTCGAGGTCGGCGATGATGCGCTTCGTGACCTTCGCCGGGGCGCCGTCGCGCGGTGTCACGGCGGCAATGCTGCCATCCTCGTGATAGCTCACGTCGTAGAGCGAGGGGACATAGACCCCGCCGATCTGCGCGGCCTTGACGAGAAAGTCGTGCTTGCTCCAGCCCTCCAGCTTGGCTTGACGCAGGAGAGTCAGCAGCTCGTTGTTCATCTCCTCGCCCTCACCGACGACGAAGAGGTCGATAAACGGCGCCATCGGCTCGGCGTTGATCGCCGCCGTGCCGCCCGCCCAGACGATGGGCAGGAGCTTCGGACGATCCTCGGAGCGCAGCGGCAGCCCCGCCATATCCAGCATATCGAGCACGGTGGTGTAGGCCATCTCATAGCCGATGGAGAAGGCGAGAGAGTCAAACTCACTCAGCGGATCGCCGCTCTCAAGTGCGTAGAGCGGAATGTCGGCCTTTTTCATCTCCTCGTACATATCCCCCCAGGGGGCGAACACGCGCTCGCACCAGACGAAGTCCAGGCTGTTCATCGTGTGGTAGAGAATGCTCATGCCGAGATTGGACATGCCGATCTCATAGGTGTCAGGGAAACAGAAGGCGAGACGCAGATCGACCTGCGCCTTGTCCTTAATGATCTGATTGTATTCGCCGCCGGTGTAGCGGGCGGGCTTTTGCACCCGAGGCAGGATGCGTTCCAAGCGTTTATCCATGGTACACTCCATCTATATGTGTTGCCCCTATTCTAAACTAAGTCGCGCCGTTTTACAAGCCCTTGTCCGCTCTCCTGAGACAAAAGCAGCCAGATCGCCGCGAGGACAGGCGCAAGTCCGCCGCCATGCAGCAGCACCGAGAAGCCCCAGCCGAGCAGCCCCGCCCCGACGAGCAGACCGCTCGCCTCCGTGAGCTTGCGCGAGAGCTTTACACCAAGAACGGCGCTGCTCAGATGCAGCAGCAGCACGCCGCCGTCGAGCGGGAGCGCGGGCAGAAGATTAAAAAGCGTGAGAGCGAGGCTGATGCCCGCACTCAGGCACATCCAGTCGCTGTCGCAGCGCACACCCAGCCGCGAGAGGACGAGGGCATAACAAAAGCCCGCGAGCGGCCCCGCCGCTGCGGCGAAGGCGTGTCCGAGCGCGCCGGTGTGCCCGCCATATTCGATGCACAGCCCGCGCAGCTCCACGCGGAAGCTGCGGATCGGAAGCCCGAGGATCCACAGCGCGAGCAGATGCCCCAGCTCATGCGCGGCGACGGGGAGAAGCAGCGCGGCGACGCTCTCACTGTCGCCCAGACAGAAGAGGAGGAGAAGCAGAAGCAGCGCGCCGAGCCCCGCGCGGATCGGGGTGTTCCTCATGGCAGCGCCTCCTGCACTCTGCCGAAGACGGCAAGGAGTCTGCCCGGCGCATCGAAGTCGTCCAAGCCCCGTCCCAGCTCGATAGCGACAGCCCGGTAGCTGTGCCGGGGGTCGAGCGTGTCCGCCGCGAGCCGCTGTGCCAGCGCGGCCTCCGCCGGAAAGCACAGCCGCAGCGCGGACAACAGCAGAATGAACGCGACACACACAGCCAATTTCCAATCTCGCATAAGCGCCCTCCCTTTCGTGATGCCTCAGTCTATGAACGGGAGAGGGTGGATATGAAACGGGGCTGCGCCTGAGCGCAGCCCCTGCTGTTACAGATTGGAGAGCCTGGCCTCGAGCCAGTTGAGAATATCCTGATACACCTTGTCCTTGTTCAGCTCATTGAGCATCTCGTGCCGCCCGTCAGGATAGAGACGGATCGTCACATCATGCAGCCCCGCCTTGCAGAAGGCGTCATAGGCGCGCTGCACCCCGGCGCCGTAGTCGCCGACGGGATCGGCGTCGCCGGAGAGGAAGTAGACCGGCTGCTCCTTGCTCATGCTGTCGATGTTCTTCTGATCGGTGATGAACTTCACACCGCCCATCATGTCGCGGTACAGACTGGTCTTGCACACGAAGCCGCAGAAGGGGTCGGCGATGTAGCGATCCACTGCCTCCGGGTCGCGGCTGATCCAGTCGAAGGGCGTGCGCGGGTTCGGAATGCGCTTGCAGTAGGAGCCAAAGGCGAGATCGTTGAGTACTTTTCCGCTCGCGCGCGGCCCCTTGCGTTTGACAAAGAGCTCCGCCGCGGCGTAGCCCGCGAGGATCGCGGCGCGGCTCTGGTGCCCGGTGCCGCTGAGGATCGCCGCGTCGTACTTCTCGGGATAGCGGATCATATAGGTGCGCGTCAGGAAGCTGCCCATGCTGTGCCCGAAGAAGATGTAGGGAAGATCAGGATAGCGCTGCCGGGTCTGCTCACGCAGCTTGTCGAGGTCGGCAACGACATGATCCCAGCCGTTTTCGTCGGCAAAGAAGCCCATCTCCTCCATGCCGTGGAAGGATTCCCCGTGCCCGAGATGGTCGTTGCCGACGGCGACAAAGCCGTTTTCGGCGAGAAAGCGCATGAAATCGCTGTAGCGGCGGATGTGGTCGGCCACGCCGTGGGCGATCTGCACGACACCGCGCGGCGCGCTGTCCGGTTCGCAGCGCATGGCGTGGATCTGGTTGCAGCCCGTGCTGGACTCAAAAAAGAACTCTTCAAACTTGGGCATGGTAATTTCCTCCTTCTTGTGGTATAGTGTAGTTGTCTTTGTTATATTGTACAACTTTTGCAAGTATTCGTCAATCATTGGGAGGGAGTTTTGCCTATGGAAGTGTTCGTCAAGTATTTTGAGCCCGATCTGATCCCGCTGGAAAAGCTGCAAAAAGGGGACTGGATCGACCTTCGTGCCGCCGAGGAGGTGGAGATGAAGGCGGGGGAGTTTCGCTATATCCGCCTCGGTGTCGGCATGATCCTGCCCGAGGGCTATGAGGCGCACGTCGCCCCGCGCAGCAGTACCTTCAAGAACTTCGGTATCCTGGTCGCCAACAGCGTCGGCGTGGTGGACAACTCCTATTGCGGCGACAGCGACGAGTGGCGCACCCCCGCTTACGCCGTGCGGGATACGGTGATCCACAAGAACGACAGGATCGTGCAGTTTCGCATCATGGAGAAGCAGCCGGAGCTGCGCTTTACCACGGTCGAGCACCTGCGCGAGGAGAGCCGGGGCGGCTTCGGTTCGACCGGGACAAAATAAAATCGAGATACGCCGCAGCGTATCTCGATGGATATTACAGATTCACACTCTTGAGCCAGGCGCCGGCCTTTTTCTCCGCATTCCTGATCTCCTCAATGAGAGTCGGGGATTTGACCACGGAGACACTGGGCTGATCGAGCCTGCGGCCTTCGATATACCCGCAGTTATAGCACATCATCAGGTCGATCTTTCTGTGACCGTCAAGAACCATTTCTTTTCCACAGTTGGGGCATTTCATAGAATTGACCTCCATACGCGGCAGAACCTGCCGCAAATATTGTTTACTTTTTAACGAGGCACAGTGTAGCGCATTTTGCTGAAACTGTCAATCGGTATCTTTTACAAATTAAAGGGGGAATCGTGCGTGAAAAAACTGCTGAAATTCGTGGTTATTGCCATACTTCTTGTCGTATTGGCGGTGAGCGGGCTGATCGGCTGGCTCAGTGCCGTGGAGTACCGCCCGGATCCGGTGGCGGCGCTGACGCTCAGCGGCGCGGCGGAGGGGCAGCTCTCAACAGAGGACGGCGCGCTGCGCATCCTGAGCTGGAACATCGGCTACGCGGGACTTGGGAAGAACGAGGACTTCTTCATGGACGGCGGCAAGCTCAGCCGTCCGAAGGACGCGGCGGCGGTCGAGGGCTATCTCGGCGGCATCCGCGAGACGGCGGACGCGCTCAGCGCGGAGCTCGTGCTGCTGCAGGAGGTGGACGAAAACTCCCACCGCAGCTACGGCATCGACGAGACGGCGGTGCTGCGCCGCGGATGCAGCGCCTATGCGTATAACTACTCCTGCCCCTTTGTCCCTGTGCCCTGGCCGCCGCTGGGCAAGGTCAATTCCGGACTGCTGACCTCCTCCGTCTATACGGTCGAGAGCGCGGAGCGCGTCGCCTTGCCCTGCCCCTTCTCCTGGCCTGTGCGCGTGGCGAATCTCAAGCGCTGCCTGCTCGTGAGCTATCTGCCCATCGAGAACAGCGACAGGC
>JAZQCO010000050.1:0-18478 GCA_045546335.1 Candidatus Limivicinus sp.
CGTTGACAGCCTTCGGCCCGGGTCGCAAGCATAGCTTGCTCCCCGCTTTGGCTGTAAACGTGCCACCGGCACGTTTACGACGCGTCGCGCCCCTTTCAGGGGAGCCAAGAATAGACTACCCAAAATGGGTGGGTTCAGCTTGTGAACCCACCCATCCGTTATTCAGCCCACGCCGCCGTCGAAGAAGGCGAAGTGCCAGTCAAAATCCTCATAGCGCAAGAGCTTTCCGGTCTCGCGGATCTCCAGATTGCGCGCGACCTGGAGCAGCTCCTCCATGCTGATCTCACCCGCCAGCCGGATGACCCAGCCCGCCTCGGCGTTGGAGACGAGGGCGATGTTCTGCTCGATCGTCCGCTCGGGCACATTGTACTCCGGCACCGCGTCGAGGTGCTGCGTGGCGTGAAAGTACATCACGTCCACGCCCTGCTCGTCCCAGTGCTCCTCGTGGATCTCATCGGGCGTGTAGTAGAGCAGCAGCAGCGCGCCGCCGTCGTTGAACATGGACATGGAATAGCTCTCGATCAGCAGCGGCTGGTTGAAGTCGGCGTAGGCCGCGGGAGCGGCGGGGCTGCGGTTGGCAGCGAGGCGTTCCGCCGTGAGGCGGCTCATAAACTCCTCGCTTTGCAGCGAGGCCATCTCCTCAGGCAGCCAGCCGGGGCGGAACTCGATCTCCCGGCTCTCCTCGGTCTCAGGGAAGGTGACGGCGAGCTTGGCGTCGCTCCACTCGATGTAGCCGTTGGGGGCTTCCTCCCAGGTGATGCGGAAGGTCTCCTCCGGCTCAGGTACGCGGTGCTGCATACTCGAGAACGCCGCCCAGGCCGTGACGCCCAGTGCCAGCACCAGCGCGGCGGCGAGTGCGAGGGTGAAGAGTCTTTTTCTCATCGGTACGATCCTTTCCGGGGAGTTGGATGCGGCCTCGGGCGCGTAGCGGATCGCCTCGGCAATGAAGCTGTCATCCAGCTCGCTCAGAGCCTCAAACGCTTTTTCCCGATTCATACAAGCAACCCCTCCTTTTGCAGAGTTTTTTTCAGTTTTTCACGGAGACGGAAAAGACGCAGGGACACGCGGCTCTCCCGGCAGTGGGTCTCAGCGGCGATGGCCTGTACGGAATCCGCGTACCAGTAGCGGCGCACGAAGAGAAAACGGTCGTCGTAGGGGAGAGCCGCGAGAAAGCGGTTGATCGCCTCCACCAGTTCCCTGTACTCGAGCGCCTCTCCCACATCCTCCCCGGCGGGGAGGAAGTCTTCGAGCTCCTCGAGCACAAGATCGAGACTGCCGTCTCTCTTCACCGCGCGCTCGCGGCGCAGCTTCGACACGGCCAGATTGCGGGCAATGCGGCAGACGTAGCTGCCCAGGAGCCGGGGACGCTGAGGCGGTATCGTGTTCCAGACTCCCAGGTAGGTATCGTTCGCGCACTCCTCCGCATCCTGCGCGTTTTGCAGGATGTTCGCCGCCGTTTTCCGCACGGCAGCGCCATATTTTCGGTTCAGCTCGTCAATGGCCTGTTCCGAGCGCTCATAGAACAGGTCGATGATCTCGCCGTCCTCCATGGCCTCACTTCCTTTCCGCCTCACCTATAAACTCGCAAAAGAGGAGAGGATATTTCACCCGGTATGAAAAAATTTATCCGATCGTGCTGTAGTTTACCATATCCAGAATAGCGTCGATCTCAGTTTCCGTCAAGCCCTGCGGCTGGGTGATGTGGAGCGTCACGAAGGAATCGGGCAGATAGACGTAGGCGTACAGATCCGCGCCGTTTTGCAGCACAGTCAGCACCGTGCCGTCGGGGGCGGTGTGGCTGCGGGTCGTGAAGGCGTCGATGTCCTGCACCTCGTCGATGATCTCATAGCCGCTCGAGAGCGTGCCGTAGGGGGAGTTATAGAGATAGCAGCTTGTCCCGGCGTTGGTCGTGTCCTCTGTGGTGTAGAAGCTGACGGCGAAGGTGCCCTCGTCAAAATAATAAAACTTGTCGTAGCCCGTCGGCTCGGTGCGGAAGAAGGCCGCGCCCCCGCCCGCGATCTCGTTGACCTTCGCGGTCAGCTCCTCACGGGTGAGAAAGCCCGTCTGGTCGCCGAAGTTCTGGTAGAGCTGCCGGGACTCGTGCCGCAGCTTCAAACCGTAGCGCGCGGCGATGCTCTCAAGGGCGTTTGCCATTTCCTGCGTCTCCACACCGTAGCGGAAGTCGTAGCCCCGGAAGCCCATGGATTTGGCCTCGCTTACGAGCATATTCATATCGTGCTCCTCCCGCGTGGCAATGCGCTCATCGAGCAGGATGAAGTCGGAATAATCGCCCTGCTCGATATGCTCCCACCAGAGCGAGGTGTCCTCCGGACGAACATCCGGGTAGGCATAGAAGCGGATCGTGTAGGTTCCGTCCGGGTTTTCATCCTCCGAAAAGAAGCTCACGCCCTCGGGCGCTTCATAGACTGCGGGGAAGTGCAGCCCGTTTTCGCCTTTCCAGGCCGTCCACTCCGCCCAGGCTTTGGTGGAGTTTTCGATTTTCTCACGGACAGCGCTGTCCATACCGTCCGGCACCGCCTGGGGCTGCGTGATCGAGAGATAGCCGACACCGGGCTGATCCGCCGGGGCGGGCTTCTCCAGCAGCAGCGCTTTGATGCCGAAGAGGTTCGCGGCATAGGCGGCCGCGCTGAGCGAGAGGATCAGCGCCGCGGCGAGCGCGAGTGTGACGATACGCCTGACACGGGGACGAGCCCGCCCGACACGGTAGCCGAGGCGCGTTCGGGCGCTCTCCAGATGGCTGTCCTTGACATCGTTCAGAGCAAAAAGTGTTTTTTCACTGTTTAGCATAATCCTTCCTCCTTGAGCTGCGTCAGCAGCTTTTTCCGCGTTCGGCTGAGCATGGTTTTGACCTTGCTCTCCGAAAACCCGTACTTTCTGGCAATTTCTGAGATAGAAGCGACATACCAGTAGCGGCTGAGAAACACGTCGCGTTCGTCCGCTCCAAGCCGGTCAAGCAGCCGCCGCAGCGCGAGATTCAGTTCCCGCAGCTCAAGCTCTCTCTCGGTGCTCACACCAGAATCCAGGGTCTCGGCGAGCTCGTCGAGCACCAGCGGCAGCTCGCCGCCGCCGCGACGCAGACTGTGTTTTTCCCGCAGACGGCTCAGAGACAGCCAGCGCGTCAGCTTCGCGAGATAGGGCGCGAGGCGGGACGGCTTGTGCGAGGGCATGGAGTTCCACGCCTTGAGCCAGGCATCGTTGACGCA
Source organism: Candidatus Limivicinus sp. (assembly GCA_045546335.1). GTDB lineage: Bacteria > Bacillota > Clostridia > Oscillospirales > Oscillospiraceae > Limivicinus. Next base: position 3,225 of record JAZQCO010000050.1, read on the forward strand.
CTCCTCCGCGTCCGAGCTGTCCGCAAGGATATTGTAGGAGACGGTGCGACAGTAATTCCCGAATCGGCGTTCGGTCTCCTCGATTGCCTGTTCTGACCGCGCCCAGTAGAGTGCGACGATCTTCTCATCGTCCATATGTACATTCCTCCTTTGAGGTACCTCGCTTTAGTAAACGCAGTTTTCGGGGAAAGGTTACAGGAAAAACAAAAAATGCCGCCGTGCCCGGTATAGCACGGCGGCACAAGTGGGTGTGCCCTATTTTGCTTCCCAGAGGACCGTGTCGCCGAGGACGATGCGCTGCACGTCGTCGATGTTGATGGCGCTGCCCCAGCCGCAGCTCATGTTGACCACGCCGTCCACGATGGGCGTGGCGAGCGCGCCGCCGGTGGAGAAGCTGCTGCCGTCGGAGAAGATCAGCTTCGATTCGATCCCGACCTTGTCCTCAAGCCGCGACCAGGGCTCGTAGGCCTCCCAATCCGCCCCGGGGGTGTGGAAGTCCGCCGCGCCGTCGTAGCGCAGCTTCCACACGGCGGAAAAGGGCGTGAGCTCGAGGCCGAGCAGCTCGATCTCCCTGTCGGTCTCCTCGTCGTAGTAGCGCAGACTGCCAAAGTCGAAGACGCGCCGCTGCTCCTCGGTCAGCGTGAAGTCGATGGGGCCGAAGCGGCGCGGCTCGCCCTCGCCGACGTGCAGCAGAACCTCCAGCGGCACGCTCTCGCTGCCAAGGCTCTCCATCACCTCGCGCACGCGCTCGAGGTAGAGATAGCACTCCACGGTCAGCGTCTGCGTCTCGGGATCGTAGGCGTGCTCGAGCACGGCGGCGCGGATCTCGTCCGAACCGGAGAGGCTCAGCTCGACCGGCAGAGACGGCGCGGCGAAGCCCCCGCAGTCCGTCCCCTCGATGCCCCAGGAGAGCCGCAGCGTGTCCGGGAAGGCGGCGGCCTCCTCCTGTGTCACGGGCGAGAGGTTCAGATACACGCGCTCACTCTCCCCGTCGTTCACGGCGGAGAGCAGCACAAGCCCCTGCTGCGCGTCGGCGGTCTCGTATTCCGTGTAGCTTGTGGCCTGGTTTTCGGTGATCTTCAAGTCCTCGCGCAGCTCCTGCTGCCGCGCAGTGTGGATGCTCCAGCCCGCCCAGGCCGTGATGCCGAGTGCGAGCACCAATGCGGCGGCAAGCGCGAGGGTGACGGCACGCCGGCGAAGGCGGCGCGGTTTGGTTTCGTTTGCAAAGTATAGCTTTCCTGCCATGATAACATCCTCCTCATGAATGCCGTTCATAGCGCGAAGCAGTGTCAGCGAGTTCACAGACAGCCCTCCTTTTGCAGATAGTCCCCCAGCCGTTTCCGTGTGCGAAACAGCAGGCTCTTGACCTTGCCCTCCCGGCAGCCGAGCCGCCGGGCGATCTCCGGGATCGGCGCGAGGTACCAGTAGCGCAGAACGAAGGCGGCCTTGTCCGGCTCCTTCAGCCTCTGAACGAAGCGCCCCACCGCGCGCTCGAGCTCCTTTTCCTCAAACGAGCGCGCCGGATCGGCGCTGTCGGCCAGACACTCGCTCAGCTCGTCGAGGGCGACTGTCGTCTCCCCGCCGCCGCGCTTGACGGCGTGGTTTGTCTTGATGCGATTGATGGAGATATTGCGGGTGATGCGGCCGAGGAAGGCCGAGAGCACGGCGGGGCGCGCCGAGGGCATGGACTGCCAGGCGCGCAGCCAGGTGTCGTTGACGCATTCCTCCGCGTCCTCGTCCACGCCGCAGATGTTCTTTGCGATCGTGCGGCAGTAGCGCCCGTACTTGGCCTCGGTCTCCGCGATCGCCTGATCGGAGCGCTGCCAGTACAGCTCCACGATGTCTCTGTCTTCCATTGCCGTTCCTCCTTGAGAGCTCTCACCTATAAAGACAGCAAAGCGGCGCGCCGGTTTCACCCGACACGCCGATTTTTTATTTTCTATGTTTGATTTTCCGAAACAGCCTCGGTGCGGCCTTGCTCAGTGCGGCGACGAGCCGGAAGACCGCCATCGTGAGCGTGACGCTGCCTGTACGCAGCACGGCGCAGAGAACGCGCACGGGCAGCCCGCCGGACGGTTTCCGGGTGCGTGCGCGAAGCTGCTCGTTTTGCAGGATCTCCCGCACGGCGGCGCGCTTTTGCCGAGGCGTCCAGCGGCAGCTCGGCGCGTAGAGCGTCGTGAGGCAGGAAAAGACGCTCTTGAGGAACATATAGCCAAAGTCCGCGTCGTCCTCCACGCCAAAGAGCGCACACAGCGCCTCGGCGCGGCGGTCGATCTCCAGACAGACGGCGAACTTCTCCTCGTGGAAGCTGCTGATGAGGCTTTCGCCGGGGTGCATATGATAGAGGTAGCGGCAGCCCGCGCGCACACAGACGCGCGAGGCGTGCTCAAGGCAGGAGAAGACGAAGAGCCGATCCTCCCCCCAGCGGCAGTCCGGGAAGCGGAGGCCGTGTTCGCGGAGCAGGCGGGCGGAGAACAGCTTCGCCCAGACCTGGTTGAGGAGGTTGGCCTTGTACAGCCGTCCGAGCGCCGCGCCGAGCGTGGCGGTATCATAGAGCGCGTCCGGCTCGCAGTAGTCCTGCCTGTCGCCGCCCACGCCCTGGATCGTGAAACCGCACAGCACCAGCTCCGCCCCGCTCGCCGCCCCCTCAAGGGCGTAGGAGAGCGCGTCGGGCAGCAGCTCGTCGTCCGCGTCGAGGAACATGACGTACTCCGTGTCCGCGTCGAGCCGTGCGAGGGCGTGATTGCGCGCCGCGGCGGGGCCGCCGTTCGCAACGCGCAGCGGCGTGAGGCGCGCATCCGCCCCGGCAAGCCGCGTGAGGATGTCCCAGGTGTCGTCGGTGGAGCCGTCGTCCACGACCAGCAGCCGGAGATCCCGCTCGCTCTGGTTCAGAACGCTCTGCACGGCGCGCTCGATACAATCCGCCGCGTTGTAGGCGGGCAGGATGACACAGGTTCTCGCCATGTTACTCCTCCTCCGAAGGCCGTGCGGCGTAGTAGACCTCAAGCAGGAACTCATAGAGCGGCAGCAGGCGCTGGAAGGCGCGTGTGAGCGTCTGGGGGAAGTCGGGGGAATAGAGCGCGGCGTCGTGATCCTTCACCCACTCCGCGCCGAGCCAGCGGCGGTTGTACCACTTCGCGATCACGCCCTCATACTGCCCCTTGGGGCGCTTGTATTCCTCGCCCAGGATGCGCAGACCGCGCATATGAGAAAGCTCTGTCGCCAGGCGCTCAAAGCGCGCGGGATTGGCATCCACCGTGCGGCGGAAGGTCTCCATCACGGCGGGGGAGGCGTCGAAGTAGCCCACGCCGTACTCGTAGGTGCTCGGCCCGATCTCAAACCAGAACGCCGGCCCCTCCTTGCGCGCGGCCTCGTCCCCGCCGAGGACGAACCAGAGGTGATCCTTATACGGGCCGCGCCCGAACAGCCGCCGCGCGTCGCGGTAGATGCGCGAGCAGTGAGAGAACCAACTGCGCTGGGGGCAGCGCGTCTGCATCTCGGCGGTGGTCTCGGCGGCGAGCGCCTTGAAGGGCGTGTTCACAAAGCGCTCGAAGCGCTCCTTGTTCGCGAGGAACCACGGCCGCTCGTTATTGAAGCTGAGATCCCAGAGAAATTCTCCCGTCTCCTTGCTGAAGCCTTGAAACATACTGTTACCTTCCTTTCGATTGCCTCCAGTATAGCTGAAAACGAGCGATTTCGCAAGAGGGCGGGGGAGTAAGTGAAAAATGAAAAGTGAAAAGTGAAAAATTATGGAGTCCGCTGGCGCGGACGGATTGAAAAAAGAACCTGTCGAGCCGTTTTGTGAAGAAGACCCTTTCGACCCAGGCTGCGCTCTTTTCATTCCAATCCGTCCCCGAAGGGGACACCTCAATTTTTCACTTTTATCTTTTCACTTTTCATTTTCCTGTACATCTCACCCCTTTTGTGGTACAATGACAAAAAACGCCGGACAGGAAGTGACGTGAATGAAAATTATCATCGCCGGGGCGGGGAAGATCGGCCATGCGGTGGCGGCGCTGCTCTCGGAGGAGGGGCACGACCTCACCGTGATCGACACCGACCCGGATACCATACAGGAGATTTCCAACGAGCTGGACGTGATCTGCGTCGAGGGCAGCGCCACCAGCTCCGAGACGCTGCGGGAGGCGGGGGCGGCACAGGCCGATCTGCTGCTCGCGGCGACAGAGCTGGACGAGATGAACATGGTCTGCGGCATCTCCGCGCGCAAGCTCGGCACCCGCCATGTGATCGCCCGCGTGCGCGACCCGGAATACCTCCGGCAGAGCGAATTTCTGCGCGAGGCGCTGGGGCTCGACGTGCTGGTGAACCCCGACTACGAATGTGCCAAGGAGATCGCGCGCGTGCTGCGCTTCCCCGGCGCGTCGCGGGTGGACGCTTTCTCCAAGGGCAGCGTCGAGATCGCCGAGTACCGCGTCGCCGAGCGCTCGCCGCTGGACGGCCTCGCGCTCAAGGAGCTGGTGCAGCGCTTCGGCGCGAAGGTGCTGGTCGGCGTAGTCGAGCGCGGCGGCGAGGGGCTGATCCCGAACGGCAACACCGTCTTGCAGGCGGGCGACCGGCTCAGCGTCACAGGCTCCCCGAACGAGCTTCGGCGCTTCTTCGCCGCCATCGGCGCGTACAAGCGCCCCGTGCGGCGCGTGATGCTCATGGGCGGCAGCCGCATCGCGGTCTATCTCGCGCGGATGCTGCTCGAGACGGGGCTGAGCGTCACGATCATCGAGCGCGAGCGCGAGCGCTGCGAGACGATCTGCGACCTCGTGCCGAAGGCGCATGTCGTCTGCGGCGACGCCACGCGCAGCGACGTGCTGCTTGAGGACGGCCTGGACAACGCCGATGCCTTCATCGCCCTGACCGGCGAGGACGGCGACAACATCGTCACCTCCCTCTACGCCCACGAGCGCGGGGTCGGGAAGATCGTGGCGAAGGTCAACCGCGACCACCTCACGAACATCCTCGTGAGCTCGGGGCTTGACAGCATCGTCACCCCCAAGGATCTGATCGCCCAGCAGCTCGCGCGCTATGTCCGCGCCATGGAGAACTCCCGCGGCAGCCGCATGGAGACGCTCTACCGCCTCGCGGACGGACAGGTGGAGGCGCTGGAGTTCATCATCGAGAGCGGCTCGGCGCTGATCGGCGTGCCGCTGCGCAACCTCAAGCTCAAGCCGAATATCCTCATCAGCGCCGTCATCCGCGGCAACCGCTCCATCATCCCCGACGGCGCGACGGCGCTCCAGCCGGGCGACCACGCGGTGATCGTGGCGAAGACCGGGCGCATCACGGACGCCGACGCCATCGTGGAGGCGCGCGCATGAACGGGCGGATGATCGCCCGCGTGCTGGGCTATATCCTGCTCATCAGCGCGGGGCTGTTTTTGCTGCCGCTTGTCTGCGCGCTCTGTTATCGCGAACCGGTGTGGCCGCTGCTCTGGCCGCTGCTCGGCGCGGCGGCGCTGGGGCTGCCGCTCGCACTCGTCAGGGTCAAAAGCACGCAGATCTTTGCGCGCGAGGGCTTTGTGATCGTGGGACTGGGCTGGCTGCTGCTGACCTTCTTCGGCGCGCTGCCCTACTGGTTCTCCCACTCCCTGCCCACCTTCGCCGACGCGCTGTTTGAATCCGCCTCCGGCCTCTCCACCACCGGGGCGACCGTGCTGACCGACTTTGCCGGAATGCCGCGCGGCGTGATGTTCTGGCGGCTCTTCACGCACTGGATCGGCGGCATGGGGATGCTGGTGTTCCTGATGGCGGTGCTGCCCATGAGCGGGAAGTTCTCTATGCACATCTTCCGCGCCGAGGTGCCGGGGCCGACCAAGGGCAAGCTCGTCCCCAAGGCCAGGCAGACCGCCCGCACGCTGTACCTGCTGTATATCGCGCTCACGCTGCTCGAGGCGGTGTTTTTGCTCCTCGGGGGCATGAGCTTCTATGACGCGCTGCTGCACGCCTTCGCCACGGCGGGCACCGGTGGCTTCTCGACCAATCCGGGCAGCATCGGCGGCTTTCACAGCGGCTATATCGAGACGGTGTGTACGGTGTTCATGCTGCTCTTCGGCGTGAACTTCAACCTCTACTTCCTCCTCTGGATCGGGCGCTGGCGCGAGGCGCTGCGCAGCGAGGAGCTGCACTGGTACGCGGGGCTGATCCTCGGCGCGGCGCTGCTGCTCGCGTTTGGGACGCGCGGGCAGCTCGGGGGCTTTCTCCCGGCGCTGCACCAGGGCTTCTTCAACGTCGCGGCGATCGTGAGCACGACGGGCTTCGGCACGGTCGATTTCACGCACTGGCCGGAGTACTGCAAGTGGATCCTCGTGCTGCTGATGTTCTGCGGCGGCTGCGCGGGCAGCACCGGCGGCGGCATGAAGCTCTCGCGCCTCATGATCCTCGGCAAGACCGTGCTCTCCGAGCTCAAGCAGATGGTGCGCCCGCGCAGTGTCCAGCGCATCGAGATGGACGGACGGCGCGTCGAGAGCGGGACGATCCGCGCGGCGGCGATCTTCGCGGTGCTGTATTTCTTCCTGCTTGTGCTGCTCAGCGCCCTGCTCTCGCTCGACGGCGTGGATATCGCGACGAGCTTCACCGCCGCGCTCTCCTGCCTCTCGAACGTCGGCCCCGGCATGACGGAGGCGATCGGCCCGGCGGGCGGCTTCGCGTTCTTCTCGATCCGCGCCAAGCTCATCATGACCCTCGCCATGCTCATGGGCAGGCTCGAGTTCTACCCGATCCTCGTGCTGCTGCTGCCGAGAACGTGGAAAAAATAAAAGAAGGGCGCCGTCTCAAAACGGTAAGAGCAGCCGTAGGGGCGGCTATCAGCCGCCCGCGCAGTAAAAGCATTATCAATTGAAAATATGGGCGAATTCGTAACGTGTGATACGAATTCGCCCATATTTGATAAAAGACGTCTGCTATCTGCCGCCGGGCGCTTCGTGAAGCGCCCCTACGAAGTAACTGGCTGCGGTCAATATGCCTGCTTTACAGGATCGCGTTGATCTTCGCCTCGATCTCGCGGGCGATGTTCTCGGGGACGATCTTCTTGCTGACGACCAGATCGAAGATCTCGCCGCAGGTCTTCTTGTTGATCGCGAAGCGCGGGAACTTCAAAAGCTGGGGCGCCAGCTCCTTCATGATGGCGACAGCCTGGGGGTTTTCAAACATATCCTTGACGAGCGTGCTTCTGAAATCCATGGTAGTTCTCCTTCCTTGTTATTGTCGGGAATGCTGTCTACAGTATACCGCGCCGGTGCGGATTTGTCCAGCTTGTCTCTTGTTTTTTCCGGAGAAACGGTTATAATAGAAAAGGTTTCGACCATCTTACAGACAGACAGGAGTAATCGCTATGGAACTTACTACCGCCCGGATGCCCTGGGCGCCCTACATGGGCGACGTGCCGCTGCATCTGGAGTATTTTGAGGGCTCGATGTTCGACAAGGTTGCCGCCGTTGCCGAGCGCTACCCGGACAACATCGCCTTTGATTTTATGGGCAAGTCCACGACCTACCGCCAGCTCATCCGGGAGATCGAGCGCTGCGCCAAGGCGCTCAAGACCATCGGCGTGCGCGAGGGCGACAAGGTCACGATCGCCATGCCCAACTGCCCCCAGGCCATCTATATGTTCTACGCCGTGAACCTCGTCGGCGGCATCGGCAATATGATCCACCCGCTCTCCGCCGAGAAGGAGATCGAGTTCTACCTCAACGAGTCCGAGAGCGTGACCGCCATCACCCTCGACCAGTTCTATCACAAGTTCGAGGCCATCCGCGAGAACACCAAGGTCGTGAATATCATCATCGCCTCGGTCAAGGACGCGCTCTCCAAGCCCGTGCGCGCCGGCTATATGCTCACCGAGGGGCGCAAGATCAAGAAGATCCCCAAGGACGCGCCGGTCATCCGCTGGAAGGAGTTCATGCGCCTGGCCGACTGCTGCTTCTATAACTACAAGGTGAAGCGCCGCTCCGAAGACCCCGCCGTCATCCTCTATTCCGGCGGCACCACCGGCACGACCAAGGGCATCGTGCTCACGAATAAAAACTTCAACGCCCTCTCCCAGCAGATCATCGCGACCAACCCGATGTTCCGCCCCGGGGACAAGATGCTCTCCGCCATGCCGCTCTTCCACGGCTTCGGCCTGGGCGTGTGCATCCACTCGATGCTCGCCGAGGGCGGGCGCTGCATCCTCGTGCCGCGCTTCACCGCCAAGACCTACGCGCGGGATATCGTGAAGTACCGCTGCAACTTCATCGCGGGTGTGCCGACGCTCTATGAGGCGCTGCTGCGTCTGCCGAGCATGGACGGCGCCGATCTCTCGAGCCTCAAGGGTGTGTTCTCGGGCGGCGACAGCCTCTCGGTCGAGCTCAAGAAGAAGTTCGACAAGTTCCTCTACGACCACAAGGCGACCATCCAGGTGCGCGAGGGCTACGGCACGACCGAGACGGTCACAGCCTGCTGCCTCACGCCCGTACATATGGCGAAGGAGGGCTCGATCGGCCTGCCCTTCCCGGATACCTATATCAAGATCGTCGAGCCCGGCACCGAGAAGGAGCTGCCCTTCGGCGAGGAGGGCGAGATCCTGCTCGCCGGCCCCACGGTGATGAAGGAGTACATGAAGCACCCGGACGAGACCGCCCAGACGCTGCGCCGCCATGCCGACGGCCTCACCTGGGTCTATACGGGCGACCTCGGCGTGCAGGACGAGCAGGGCTTCATCTACTTCCGCGGCCGCGCCAAGCGCATGATCGTCTCCTCTGGCTACAACGTCTATCCCGGACAGCTCGAGAACATCCTTGACGCGCACGAGAAGGTGCAGATGAGCTGCGTCATCGGCGTGCCCGACCCCTACCGGATGCAGAAGGTCAAGGCTTTCGTCATGCTCACCCCCGGCACCCCCGCCACAGACGAGACCAAGGAGGAGCTGATGGCTTACTGCCGCAAGCATATCGCCAAATACGCCCTGCCCTACGACATCGAGTTCCGCGACGAGATGCCGAAGACGCTGGTCGGCAAGGTCGCCTACCGCGTGCTCGAGACGGAGGAGCTCGAAAAGCTCAAAAAGGCCGCCAATGGATAAATTTGTCATCTGGTCGAACCGGGCGCTGAGCCTGGAGCCCTGGCGCGAACAGGTGCTCGCGGATTCCCCCGCCCTCGCGGGGGACGAGGCGGGCATGGAGCGGCGGATGCGGGAGCTCAACAACCTCCGTCTGCTCGATGCGCGCATCAACTTTGACGAGCCGCTGGACGCGCCGATCCTCGCCCTGGGCGAGGCGCGCGTGGGCGAGGAGAGCGCGCCGGTGTACAAGCTCTATCCCGGCGGCAACGCGAGTGAGATCTTCTACACCGACAGCCCCTTTGCCGAGTGGTTCGTGGACACAGACGGGGAGCTCAAGAGCCTCCACCAGTATCCCGGCGGTACCGTGACGGTGCGCTACCGCCTCTTTCGGGAGAACACCGAGCCGCAGATTCAGCAGCGCATCGCGGAGCTGGCCGGGAAGGGGCTGCTCGCCGAGGAGCTGCTGCGCGCGCATACGATCCGTCTGGGCGAGCACGCGGCGAAAATCTACAAGCTGGAGCTTCCGGCTGAGTCAGACTGAACGGAGTATAACCTATGCAAAACCATGAAAGCGCGCCGCGCCGCGCCCCGCTCTGGCGGACACTGTTGATCGATTTGCTGCTCACGTTGCTGATCCTGGGGCTGTTCCTGTTTTTCAAGATCGGCCTTCCCGCCATCCAGGCGCGCAGCAAGCCGTCCGAACCCGATTGGGCGCCGATCGAGGCGCAGACCTCGGACGAGCCGGAACCCACGGAGGAGCTTGCGGCGGAGCCGACGCCAGAGCCGACGCCCGACCTGCGCTCACCCTGGCAGATCCGCTTTGCCGAGTTCTTCACCGATGAGCCGGTGATGACAGAGAACTCCTATTCAAGTCCCTGCACCTCGATCCAACTGACCAGCTTCGAGCGGGACTATGAGGATCACAAGGCGGTCGTGCATGTGGCGGATATCCATATTGCCTTCCCCGAGCAGTTCTACACCTATGTGGCAGACAACGACCTTTCCTATTGGTCGGTGCAGCCGATCCCGGAGATGGACGCGGCGGCGCACGCCATCCTCTCCATCAGCGGCGACTGCATCACCTTCCAGGAGCAGGGTCTGCTGCTGCGAAATGGCACGGTCTATCTCTCCACCTACCCGCGCGAGGATATCTGCGTGCTCTACCGCGACGGGCGGCTCCAGAGCTATCAGCGCAGCGACTACACGGTCGATGAGCTGCTCGCGGAGGATCCGGCGCAGATCTGGTGCTTCGGCCCCGCCCTGCTCGACAAGCAGGGGCAGCCCATCCTGGAGTTTAAGAATCTGGAGTACATCGACGGGAAGCCCCACCCGCGCTGCGCGATGGGCTACTTCGAGCCGGGTCACTACTGCTTCGTGGTGGTCGATGGACGGCGCGAGGGCTATTCCGACGGCGTGTATCTGGGCGAGCTTGCCACGATCATGGCGGAGCTCGGCTGTGTGGACGCCTATAACCTCGACGGCGGCGGCACCGCGGTCATGTACTTCAACCACGAGCCCTACAGCACGCAATCCAACGGCGGCCGCCGCGAGATCGGCGATATCGTTGTGATCGGCGAGCCGGGCTTCAACTGAGCGCTTCGATCATAATCCCCAGATTTTCCCGCCAGATCGCCTCAAAATCGGTGATCGGCAGAGGGTTCGCGCCCCGGCCCGCCTCTATGGTGAAGCCGGGGCGTTCGTAGTCCTGGATGAACCAGTCCTTGTACCCGGCAAAGCCCGAGACGTAGGGCGTCTCCTCCAGCGTATAGCCCGAGGCCGCGGCGAAGCGCTCGACCAGCGCGGCGGCGCCCTCCGGCGCGGCGCCGAGATACTGCCAGTAGATCACACCGCCCTGCGTGTGCCAGGCGAGCACGCGCGCGGGATCGAATTGCCGCGTGAAGCTGTAGAGCGCACGCGCTTCACTCGCCGCGAGCGGCGTGGGGCCGACGTAGTCCGCCGGGGCGGGGGAGATGATCCCGGCTGCGAACTTGATCTCCCGCGCCCGCTCCCAGCCCGCCGGGTACTGCAAATTGAGGTCGATCCCGCAGAGGTTGGCCTTCCAGCCGTCGGGGAAGGGATAGCGCGGATACGCCGCCGCGATGCGCCGCGCGCGCTCGTAGGCGGCGCCGCTGCGTAATTCGCCCGTCACGAGATCCAGCCCGTCGGGGTTCACCGCCGGGATCAGGCAGAGCGTCGCGCCCTCGAGCAGCGCAGCCGCGCTCTGTCCGAGGATATCCCCGCCGATGGCCGCCGCCGCGCAGAGCTGCTCGGCAAAGGTGAAGAGCAGCGGCGTCGTGATCCACTCGTTGGCATGGTGCTCGGCGTTATACAGCACGCGCAGCGACCCCGTGCCGACGGTGAGGCTCTGCAGCGGCTTTCCGAGCGCCGAGCGCCCGATCACCCCCGTGCACAAAAAGGGATAGCGCGCCCGCAGCCCCTCGGCGCAGAGCGTGACCAGGTCGCTGCACCAGGCAATATCCGTCGGCACGACCGGGAAGGGCAGCGGTACCGTGACCGCCCCGCCGATGGGCAGGTTCTCTGCGTCCAGCGCGGGATTGGCGAGCGCGACGGCCTCCGGCGTCGTGCCGTAGCGCTGTGCGAGGGCATAGAACGTGTCGCCGCGTCTGAGCGTCAGATACAGCGCGCCGGTGTACCAGGGGCGCAGCGCGCGCTGCGTCAGGGGGCCGGCTATGCCGTCGGGCGTGAGGCCGTGCGCGGCCTGGAAGCGCCGCAGCGCCTCCTTCGTCGCCGCGCCGAAGAGCCCGTCGAGCGCAAGCTCGCCAAAGCCGGCGCGCCGCAGCGCCTTTTGCAAAAGCTGTACGGACGGGCCGCTGCTGCCGGAGCGTAGTGTTTTCATGGCATCCACCTCCGTTCGACAGCCTATGCCGCCGCGCGCGGGGATATGCTTGACAGACGCCGGTTATTCCCGTATAATTTCACTTCGGACGGCTTTCCGCCCGAGCTTACTGCAATTTGGAGGACAGAATGAGACTGCACCGATGTTGAACCCTCTCCCATAGAATACAGATAAAGGAGAGAGGTTTACTATGTTTCAAGAGTTGCGTGAGCTCATTCAGGCGTATAAGGAGCGCGACCCCGCCGCGCGCTCGTCGTTGGAAATTCTGCTGCTCTATCCCGGTGTCAAGGCGGTGCGCAGCCACCGCCGCGCGCACTGGTGCTATGAGCACAATCTCAAGTTCCTCGCCCGCTGGATCTCCCAGGCGAGCCGCCGCCGCACGGGCATCGAAATCCACCCCGGCGCGAAGATCGGCCGCCGCTTCGTCATCGACCACGGCATGGGTATCGTCATCGGCGAGACCGCCGAGATCGGGGACGACTGCCTGATCTACCACGGCGTCACCCTCGGCGGCACGGGCAAGGACGTGGGCAAGCGCCACCCCACCATCGGCAACAAGGTGCTGATCGGCACCGGCGCGAAGGTGCTCGGGCCGATCAAAATCGGCGATGGCAGCCGCGTCGCGGCGAACGCCGTCGTGCTCAAGGACATCCCCGAGAACTCCACCGCCGTCGGCAGCCCCGCGCGCGTCGTGCGAGTGGATGGCAAGCGCGTCAACTACGTCTCGGATATCGACCATGTGAACGTCGTTGACCCGGTGGACGTGGAGCTTGCCGCCATCCGCGCGCAGATCGCCCACCTCGCCCACCAGGAAGAGCGCGACGGCAGCGGAATTTAGGGAAAAACGGCTCAGAGCCCCCCTTGGCAAGGGAAGCCTCCGTTGATACCTCCCCTGAAAGGGGAGGTGCCCCAGTTCGCAAACTGGGGCGGAGGGGTCAACGTACCGGGGAGACCCCTTCAGTCATTGCCAAAAAGGGGAGCCTCTATATATGACGTGCTGGCTGCGCGCCAAAACGCAAAACCCCCGACCCTGTGTGAAAACGGGGTCGGGGGTGGTTCTTATCTTCTTTTTCTTCTCTTTTTCCGTCTGCGGCGGTGTTCTCTGCGGTTCTCCACCGCGGAGACGAGCAGCAGGATCAACGCGAGCAGCGGCACGATCCCAAGCGCCGCGTAGAACACATAGCGCATCAGCCCCAGCTCCGGCAGCTCCGGTTCGGGCGACGGGGACGGGGTCGGTTCCGGTGTGGGCGAGGGGGACGGTGTCGGCGAGGGCGAGGGCGACGGGGACGGCGTCGGACGCGGCGTAGGCGACGGGGAAGGGGATGGGCTCGGAGACGGTGTGGGCGACGGCGTGGGTGAAGGGCTCGGTGTCGGCGTGGGTGTCGGCGTGGGCAGCGGGGTGAGACGGTGCACCGTCAGCAGGGCGGAGCCTGTGCGAGCGCGGCTGAGTTTCTCCACGCTCCACTCGACGCAGTAGATTTTCCACCCGTCCATCTCGGCGGGGATATTGCGCAAGATCAGCTTATCCGTCCCCGCGCCGGAGTAGTCGAGCGCCGGGAACTTCTTCCCCGCATCCTCGAGAGAGATATCTGAGCCGTCGGGCAGCTCAAAGCGCCACTCGTAGCTGCCCACATACAGCCCGGAGACGACGAAGGAGCACCAGCCGCCCTCGTCCACGGTCTCGGGACCGGGGCTTTTGATGGGGCTGGCCGCCCAGATCTCGGGCGAGTAGTCCTTGCTGCGCACAGTCAGGCTCGAGCCGGTGTTCTCGGTCACGGTCGCGGCAATGTTGTTGATGTAGGCATCGGTGCTCGGCGCGAAGAGATAGCCGTCCTGCGCGGTCAGGGTCAGCTCCAGGTGGACGGTCAGGGTGCTGAACTGCCCCACGACCGCGCTGCCGGTGCTGTCATACCAGCCGCTGCGCGTGATCGTGCAGCCCTCGGTGCTGGTCGTGATGTAGATCGCGCCGGGATCGTCCAGGGCGACGGGAATCTTACTGGTCTGGATCAGCGCGCGGGTGATCGGCCAGCCGCCGGTGGCGGAGGCGCGAGCGGGACAAAGACACAGAAAGGACAGCATCAGGCCCAGGCAGAGCGACAGAGCGCACAGCCGGGAGAATCGCATGATGACCACCGCCTTTCCTTGCTTTTTATAGAAAGCCTTTTTTCTCGCCCCCTGACGGGGCAAGGCGAAAAACATAACAGTAAACTCATTTTCAAATCCGCTTACTATAAATTATTATAAACGGCTTTTTTCGAGCGGTCAAGGGAATACCAGCGTTTTTTTCGTGCAAATGCGAAAAAGATGTGCTACAATAGACAAAAAAGTTGCCTTACAAGGAGATCAGACAGATGAAGCACTATCAGGCGGGGCGGTGCGAGGTCGCGGTGATCGGCGCGGGACACGCCGGGATCGAGGCGGCGCTGGCTGCTGCGCGGCTGGGGCTGGATACACTCTGCTTCACGGTGAACCTCGACAGCGTGGGGAATATGCCCTGCAACCCGGCCATCGGCGGCACGGGCAAGGGGCATCTCGTGCGCGAGCTGGACGCGCTGGGCGGCGAGATGGGGCGCGCGGCGGATCGCGCCTGCATCCAGTACCGGATGCTCAACCGCGGCAAGGGGCCGGCGGTGCACTCCCTGCGCGCACAGGCCGACCGGCGGCGCTATCAGGAGACGATGAAGCTCACGCTCGAGCGGCAGGAGAACCTGCGCGTCAAGCAGGCGGAGATCGTGGATATCGGCGTGGAGGACGGGCGCGTCGTGAGCGTCACGACCCACACGGGGGCGGTCTATGCCGCCGAGGCGGTGGTGATCGCCTCAGGCACCTACCTCGACGGGCGCACGATCGTGGGCGAGGTGCTGCGCTCCTCGGGGCCGGACGGCCTTCAGGCGGCGGTGCCGCTGAGCACGCGGCTGCGGGAGCTGGGGCTGAGCCTGCGGCGCTTAAGACCGGCACGCCGCCGCGTGTGAACGCGAGGAGCGTGGACTTTACGAAGATGGAGCTTCAGCCGGGGGACGAGGAGCCGGAGGGCTTCTCCTTCTCGACCGAAGCACCGCCGGAGAACCGTGCGGTGTGCTATCTGACCTATACGAACGCGCGCACGCATGAGATCATCCGGCAAAATCTCGACCGCAGCCCGATCTACGCGGGTGTGATCGAGGGAAGTCGGAGGCCAAGCGGTCTTAGGAAGACAACACTTAGCTACAACTCCTTGGCTCACAGAACGACATGGCTACGATCCGACTTACCGTGCGGTGTGCTATCTGACCTATACGAACGCGCGCACGCATGAGATCATCCGGCAAAATCTCGACCGCAGCCCGATCTACGCGGGTGTGATCGAGGG
>JAZQCO010000051.1:0-7382 GCA_045546335.1 Candidatus Limivicinus sp.
GCAAAAGGAGGAGAATCGCTTCTCCTCCTTAAGCATTTTTACTTGCTCTCCTCAACCTTGACAACCACGCGACCCTTGTACAAGTCGGATCGTAGCCATGTCGTTCTGTGAGCCAAGGAGTTGTAGCTAAGTGTTGTCTTCCTAAGACCGCTTGGCCTCCGACTTGCAAAAGGAGGAGAATCGCTTCTCCTCCTTAAGCATTTTTACTTGCTCTCCTCAACCTTGACAACCACGCGACCCTTGTACTGACCGCAGGCGCGGCAAGCGCGGTGAGGCATGCAGAAAGCGCCGCAGTTTGGGCAGGCGATGACGCCGGGTGCGGTGAGCTTCCAGGTAGAAGAACGTCTCTTGTCACGTCTCTGACGCGATACTTTTCCTTTGGGGACTGCCATGTTGACACCTCCTGATTACGGCTGTTCTGAGCAGCTGTATTTTTGAGTTTTATTTATCCAAAAGCTGCTCAAGCACAGCAAATCTTGGATCGACTTCCGCTTTGCAACTGCACGGGCCGAGGTTGAGATTCTTGCCGCAGCGGGCACAGAGACCCTTACAGTCCTCCCGACAGAGGAACTTGGTCTCCATGTCCAGAATGAAGCAGGTCGAGAGCAGCTCGTCCAGATCGAGCTCGTAGCCGTCAAGCACGAAGTACTCGGGGAACTCCTCATTCTCCTCCTCGACGATCACAGCATCGAGCACAGTCTGTTTGTGCATCTCATACGTCTCGCCGCAGCGGTCGCAGACACAGTGCATATCCGCGCTCAGCGTACCCTCCAGGCGGAGGATACCGGCCTCGTTATACACCCGGCCTGCGGCGTGGGGCTTTGCGGTATACGCCGTCACGGAGGGAAAATCCAAACCCTCAGTCTCCAGCTCGCAGTTGAAAGCCTTCGACGCGCCGGGAACCAATATGACTTCTCTCAGATCTAAACGCATACGGCACCTCTACACCTCGCCACAGTCGCCTTGATATTATAGTTGATGAAACACCGCTTGTCAACAGAAATTTTCTGGTATATAATCAATTTGTCATTCGGAGGGAGCGGACAGCGTGTTCTTCTGCTCCGAACTGTGTGCCGCGCAGCGGCACGCCATTCTTTTTCACTTTTCATTTTTAATTTTTCGCTTTCCCGGGGGTGCACCATGAAGGAACTGACCGTTCGCCAAAATGACGCGGGACAGCGGCTTGACCGCTTTATCGGCAAGGCGGTGCCGCTGCTGCCGGAGAGTCTGCTGCAAAAATACATCCGCCTCAAGCGCATCAAGCTCAACGGCAAGGGCGCCAAGCGCGACACGCGCTTACAGCTCGGGGACACCCTGCAGCTCTATATCAACGACGAGTTTTTTGAAAAGCCCCGGGAGGAAAACTCCTGGCTCAAGGTCGGCACGCCCCGGCTCGATCTCGTCTACGAGGACGAGAACATCCTCCTGGCCGACAAAAAGCCGGGCGTTCTCTGCCACAGCGCCGGGGTCTGGGACTATAACACCCTGATCGCGAACATCCAGGCCTATCTCGCCCAGAAGGGCGAGTGGAGGCCGAAGGAGGAGAACGCCTTCACTCCGGCGCTGTGCAACCGCATCGACCGCAACACCGGCGGCATCGTCATCGCCGCGAAGAACGCCGAGACGCTGCGCATCGTAAACGATAAGATTCGCGACCGCGAGATCGAGAAGCTCTACCTCTGTGTCGTGCAGGGGCGGCCGAAGCCGGCGGAGGGCAAGCTCGAGGACTATCTGTTCAAGGACGCGGCGAAGAACCAGGTCTTCGTCAAAAGCCGCCCCGAGCCCGGCGCGAAGACGGCGGTCACCTATTATAAGGTACTGCGCAGCCGCGGGGCGCTGAGCCTCGTGGAGTGCCGCCTCGGCACCGGGCGCACGCACCAGATCCGCGTGCAGATGGCGCACGCGGGCTATCCGCTGCTCGGCGACGGCAAGTACGGCAGCGAGCGCTTCAACAAAGGCTACGGGGAGAAGGGACAGGCGCTCTACTCCTACAAGCTGCGCTTCGATTTCCCCACCGACGCGGGGATCCTCAACTACCTGCGGGGTCGGGAGTTTCAGGTCGAGCGGGTGGACTTTGTGGAGAAGTACTTCGGGAAATATAACTAATAATGAATAATTAATAATTAATAATTAAGGCGTGCCGCTGCGCGGCACGGATTGAATAGAGCCTCCTGCGCGGCGAGAGTATTTACTGATTTGCGCAGGCTCCCCTTGCGTCATTGCGAGACCAGTTCTCAAACTGGTCGTGGCAATCCGTACTCCCCGCGCTGCCCGGAAAAAGAGAACGGATCGCCACACCAGTCTGCGGACTGGTTCGCGATGACGTGTCCTGTCACCTGCTTCGTTTTGAACAGAGCCTCCTGCAAATCTGCTTGACAGGAGGCGGCGGGCGGGAGTACAATACCAGCACACGCCGGTGTGGTGGAATGGTAGACACCGGGGACTTAAAATCCCCTGCTGGAAACAGCGTACCGGTTCGAGTCCGGTCACCGGCATAAAGCAGCCAGAGCGCCTATGGGGCGCTCTGGCTGCTTTCATAAGGAGAGGTCCCGCGCCTCTCCGGCGACGAGCCCCCATAGAATATAGTAAGTAAACGCGCAGGTGTCCAGAGACAAGAACAGCCAGGGCTCGAGCAGAAAATACACGAAAGCGGCGAGCGGGATCGAGGCGAGGAGGCGCGTCGGAAGCCCGGTGCGCGCGTCGGCGGCGACAAAGCAGCGCAGACTGCTTCTGACGATCAGGAAGAACATCACGAGTGCCAGCGCGAATCCGGGCAGTCCCATGCTCAGCAGCACCTGAACCAGGGAGTTGTGCATATGCGTGGGGAAGACGTAGTGGGAGAGAAACTCCTCCGTCACGAACGAATCGAAGCCGACGGTCACATCCTTCATCAGGTGCCCGCGCAGCAGGGAGAGCGGCTCCTGTCTGCACGCCTGCAGCGCAAAGCGCCAGATGCTCAGCCGCCCGGTGGAGAGCGAATCGAGCTTGCGGAACAGGGGGGAGTCCGGGGACGCTGACGGGGCTGCGCTGACCACCACCGCTGCTTCCTCCTCGGCCTCGGGCGCCTCCGTGCTCTCGATGGCGGGCGGCTGATACGGATAGAGCGTATAGGAGAGCCTGAGGAGGGCGTCGCCGCCCCAGCCGGTCAGCTTGAAGCTGAGCGCCAGAACCAGCAGGAACACGACGGCAAGCGACGCGATGCGGACGGCGGGGCGGCGCGCGCGCAGGACGGGGAGGAGCGCCGAGACCGCGGCGCAGGCGAGGGCGAGCGAGAGCACCAGCAGCGCGCTGCGTGAGAAGGTCACGCAGGCCGCGAGGAGATGCACGAGCCCGGCGAGCGCGATGGGCACACGCCAGAGCCTGTTCTTGCAGGCGGCGAACTGATAGAGCATCAGCAGCGCGGCGAGCACGAACAGAACGCCGCAGGTATTGGGGTCAAAGTTCAGGATGTTCAGAAGGGGAGCCTCGCCGAGCGCGTGGACGCCTAGCTCACCCTGCGTGATGGGATTGGAGAATCTGGTGTGCTGCATATAGGCGGCAAGCCCCAGCGCGCCGTAGACAAAAAACACCCCGCCCACCACGGCGCTGACCCAGTTGAGGGCGCGGCGGCGCTCCTCGCGGTCGAGAACGAGACCGAAGGCGACAAAGGGGATCATCAGAAACAGATCGAGCACCGCCTCGCACTCCGTCGCCAGGGCGGGATCGCCGCAGAGGATGCGGGAGAACCAGAACCAGAGGCAGTAGAGCAGCATCACGCGCCCCTCCGGGCTGCGCCGAAGCTGCGGAAATTGCAGCGCGAGGCAGACCAGCACCGGCGCGAGGAGCTGGTAGTAGCTGCCCTTGAGCGTGCGGGCGAGATAGAAGTTGACCGGCCAGACGAGCAGGCAGAAAAACAGGAAAAACACCGCGCAGACAAAGACGCTTTTCCGTGTGAAGGCGCGGCGGAGATCGTGGGTCGTCATAGGATGTACCTCCGAAAAAACGGATAGAGAAAGGCCGATGCCAAGGCAGCGGCCTTTATTTCAGACTAATGAGAAAATGCGTCCCGTCGCCGCGGATCGTGTGATACGCCGTGTCGAGGAGAAGCGGCAGCTCGTCGCCGCCGAAGTCCTCCTCCGCCAGACGGAGCTCTCCCAGACCGTAATAACGCAGCAGCCGGTAGCTGCCCCAGTTCGAGCCCTCGCGCAGATACACCGGGACAAGACGGCTGAGCATCCGGTAGCGCTGCGGCATATTGCGCAGGATCGGCGCGTATCCGATCGAGCCGCGCAGCGCCAGCACCTTTTCGCCCTCCGTCTGAAACGCCTCCAGCCGACTCAGGTCGGTCACAAGCGCCTCCGTGCGCAGCTCGCAGTAGTCCTCCTGCGCGGCAAGGGCGTTGCCGTAGGTAAAGGCGAAGACGAGGAAGACCCAGCTCAGCGCGACACAGGCGAGCTTCCCGACCGGGAAGCGCTCTGCGGTCACGACAACGGCGGAGACCATGGCGAGGAACGCCCCGAAGCCGTACATTGCCCGGGGGTCGAAGAGCGGCGCTTCGAGAAGCGGGTAGACCCCGAAGCTCAAAAGCAGCATCACGCCGAGCGCGGCGAGCGTGAGCAGCGCCGTGAGCAGCCGGTTCCGCTTCGTGCCGAGGAGCAGCGCGGCGAGGAAGGCGAGGGCGAGCAGGGCGATCAGGATCAGCCAGAGCGGGCGGAACTCCTCGAGGATGTGCCGGAGAAACAGGCGGTAGTGCGCGATGGTCGCGGGGATCAGCCTGTCCTTCGGCGTCGTCGAGGTCGAGGCGTAGTAGAAGAAATAGTGCAGGATGAAGCGGTGGTAAAACAGCAGCCCCGCCAGATACGCGCCTGCGGATTTCCCGGCGAAGAGCCAGAGCTCCCGCCAGCGCTCACCGCGCGCCCAGTCCAGCAGCACGAGCAGCACCGTCAGCATCGGCAGGATGCCCGAGGAGGCCTGGTAGGTGGTACACATCACCAGCGTCCCGGCAAAGACGGCGGCGCAGTAGAGGCCCCAGTGCCGCCTGCGCAGCAGCAGCGGCGCGATCATGGCGAGGATCGAGAGCGCCATATAGGGCGAGTCGTACTTATAGCTGATGCACTCGAGAAAGTAGGGGTTCAGCCCCAGCGGCAGCACGGCAAAGAGTGCCAGCGGCGAGAGCACACGCCCGTCACGGACGCAAAGCAGCAGGCAGATCCCCGCAAGCGCGAGAATCGCCAGTGCGAGCAGCTGCGGCAGGGGGGAGATGTCCGTCAGATAGGAGTCGGTGTGCAGCAGGCGGGCGAGGAGGCCCGAGAGGTAGCGGCTGTAATAGTGAAAGCCCGGCACACCGTTTTCCGCGCGCTGCAAATCGTCCATATAGGACAGTCCTGAGCGCAAAATGGCGCTCACCCCCAGCAGGTAAAGCAGGAAGGAGAGCAGCAGGGGCTTAATCAAAAAGCGGGTTCTTTCACGAATTTTCTCAAACATGATCACCATTCGTCTCCCGGCCAGTAGCCGATCACACGGTCAAAACCGTAATACGCCGCAACGGAGGGGTTCGGCCAGACGTCCGGATCGGCGTCCAGATCGCTCGAATGCGGGCCGCTCCACTCGGTATAGGGCGAGAACATCTCAAGTCTTACCTCGCGCTCCTCGGCGGCGAGCGCCTGACGGATCACGGCCTGTCTGCGGCAGGAGTCGAGGTAGACGTGGGCGATATCCAGCGTCCCGAGCGCGAAATTGAAGAGGAACAGCACGCCCATTGCGGCCGCCAGCAGCTTCGGCAGGGTCGAGCGCCCGGCTCTGAGCAGCTCTGCGAGCAGCAGCAGGATGGCGAGCACCGTGACGAAGACCGTGTAGCAGAAATGCCGCTCCACAAAATACAGCGCGAAGAGAAACGCGGAGAGCGAGACGAGCCCCGAGAGCAGCAGCAAAAGCGAGAACACGATGCGCCGCCTGTCGATCCCGAGCGGGAGCGCGAGCGTGAGGCACAGGGCGTAGATCACATACAGCGGCAGCAGGACGCCGCGCGACATGGTGAGGATCGTTTTCAAATTGCCCGCGATGGAGGCGAGAGCCGCGCCGTTCCCGCGCCCCTGGGTGGCGGGGGCGGAGACCAGAAAGACGAAGCCCAGGCAGCAGAGCGCGAGCCCCGCGAGGCTGAGCGGGGAGAGGCGCTTTTCCCGCAGGGCGGTCAGCGCGCTCAGGCAGAAGGCGAGAAAGAGCACGGCGACCGAGCCGTTCTCGGAATACGCGCCGACGGCGAAGGCGAGCGGGAGGAAGAGCGCCGCGCGCAGCGGGGAGCGTTTGCGCGCCAGACCGAGATAGTCCGAGGCATACGGCCACAGGAACAGCAGCATCAGCGTGACGCCCCAGGAATAGTTGATGGAGCCGTCCAGCCACAAAAAGATCTGCCCGAAGCCGATCATGTAGTTATAGATCAAAAAAGCGCCGAAGAACAGCAAAAAGGCACTCTTTTTTGCACCGATCTCACGAAAATACCGGTAGAACAGATACGCGATCAGCACGGTGTTGAGCGCGTTGAGGCAGTTGAACACCGCCTTGGGGAGCATCAGCATGAGCTGCACGAGCGAGTGGGCGACGACACGCCCGTTCGTGTTCTCCCGGTGGATGCGCATGGACGCGACGATCTCGAGCGGGGAGCGGATGCGTTCGCCGCTGGCCCAGGAGAAGGAATAGGAGTAATCGTCCATCAGCAGCGGCGTGACGGCGCTGTAGAGAAGCATCACGAGGAAAAGAAGTGCAAAAAAAAGAGGCAATATTCTATTGTATAAAAAGGAAAAATGTTTCATGCGGCTATGCTACCATAAAGGGCGCGGCAAGTCAACTCCTTTTCCACCCGCAGGCGGGAGAAGGGGCAATTTTTTCTAAAAATCCTATTGACAATACGCCGCCTGACTGCTATACTACCAGAGCACGCGCGAAAAGTGCGTGTTATGCGAGGAAGCGGGAGATTGCCCGGGAAACCGGGGTAACTTCCGTGGAGTATGTCCGGTACCGGGCTCCCGGTACGCAATCGGGCGGCTGGAACCCAGTCTGTATGCGCGTATATCGCGTGTGCGGGGAATCGGACCGGCCAGAGGGCCGGTTTGTTTTTCGGCTACGGTCTGATACGCACGGTTGTGTGTATAGAATCTGGGCTCCATCCGGACGCATAGCGGAGCCAATGCCGCAAGAAACGTTCGAGAAAAGGAGAAATCACCACATGGCAAGCAAGAACATGATCCGCATCCGTCTGAAGGCTTATGACCATCAGCTCATCGACAAGGCCGCCGAGACCATCGTCGCGGCTGCCAAGCGCACCGACGCGAAGGTCTCCGGTCCCATCCCCCTGCCCACCAAGACCGAGATCGTCACCATCCTGCGCGCCGTCCACAAGTACAAGG
>JAZQCO010000052.1:0-16127 GCA_045546335.1 Candidatus Limivicinus sp.
ACCACAAGGGTCGCCCCTACGGCGATGCCGGGAGATTGTCGCGAGGTCACGGTTTGTCGTAGGGGCGATTCATGAATCGCCCGGCGGTTGAAGGGACGTGTTTCGTATTCGCCCGGGCGAGGCGGTACAACGTAGATTCCCGTGCGCGGGCGGCTAATAGCCGCCCCTACGGCAACGATGGGAGATTGTGCGTGTCTGCGGGGCTGCTCTTGGCTCCCCTGAAAGGGGAGCTGTCAGCGCCGCTTGCGGCGATGACTGAGGGGTCTTCCCCCGGTACTGCTGACCCCTCCGTCATCCGGCTCGCGGGAGATCGCCGGATGCCACCTCCCCTTTCTGGGGAGGCAAGGCGCATTTTCAATCCGTCCGCGCAGCGGACACCATAATTATTAATTATTCATTATTAATTATTCATTATTGATTCCCCTCCTCTTGCGCCGCAGCGCGATTTTTGGTATCATAGCCGCAATGAACGAAAGGGAAGGAGGCGCGCCATGCTGCGTCTGATACTGGGAAAGGCCGGGACGGGCAAGACCGCCGCCGTGATGGAGGAGATCCGCGCCGCGGTGGAAGCCGGGCGCGGCGGTCAGCTTCTGCTCGTGCCCGAGCAGTACAGCCACGAGGCCGAGCGCGAGCTCTGCGCCGCCTGCGGCGACCGCCTCTCGCTCTACGGCGAGGTGTTCAGCTTCACGGGGCTGGCGCGGCGGCTGATGAGCGAGCTGGGCGGCGTCGCCGCGCCCTGGCTCGACAAGGGCGGGCGGGTGCTGTGCATGGCGCTCGCGCTCGGCGAGGTCGCCCCGCGCCTGAAGGTCTACACCGCCGCGCACAAGCTCGAGCTCCAGAGCGCGCTGCTCAAGGCGCTCGACGAGCTCAAGAGCGCCTGCGTCACGCCCGAGCAGCTCGAAGAGGCGGCCAATCAGGCCGGGGACGCGCTGGGCGATAAGCTGCACGATCTCGCGCTGCTCTATGCCGCCTATGACGCCGTCGTGGCGCAGGGGCGCGCCGATCCCGCCGACCGGCTCACCGTGCTCGCGCAGCAGATCCCCCGCAGCAGCCTCGGCAGCGACACGGCGGTGTATGTGGACGGCTTTCTGGACTTCACGCGGCAGGAGCAGGCGGTGCTGCACGCGCTGCTGCAAAAGGGCGTGCGCCTCACGGTCTGCCTCACGGTGGATGCGCTCGAGAGCCCCAACGAGCTCTTCTCCCTCTCCCGCGTCGCCGCGCGCAAGCTGCTTGCGGACGCGCGCTCTCTCGGGCAGGAGGTGGAGCTGCAAACGCTCACGGCGCGCGAGGGGAAGAACGAGGCGCTGCGCCGCTTCTCCGACGAGATGTTCGCCTACGGCGCGGCGGGCGATACGGCGGGCGAGGCGCCGATCCGCCTCGTGCTCGCGGACAGCCTCTGCGCCGAGTGCGAGGCCGCGGCGGCCGAGGTGCTTCGCCTTGTGCGCGAGGGCGGGTGCCGCTGGCGGGATATCGCCATCGCCGTGCGCGGCTTCGAGGACTACCGCGCCACGCTCGAGAGCGTGTTCCGCCACTATGGGATCCCCCTCTTCACCGCGCGGCGGGACGAGCTGCTCTCCAAGCCCCTCCCGGCGCTGCTCTCCCTCGCCTACGAGCTGCCCGAGGGCGGCTGGGAGGTGGACGATGTGATCAGCCTGCTGCGCACGGGGCTCACGGGGCTGAGCGCGGAGGAGAGCGACCTGCTCGCCGACTACATCTATAAATGGCAGCTTCGCGCCTGGGCGTGGGAGAAGGACGAGGACTGGCGGCAGCACCCCGAGGGCTACGGACAGCCCTTCGACGAGGCGGTCGAGAAGCGCCTTGCGGACATCAACGCCCTGCGTCGGCGCGTCTCCAAGCCCCTGCTGCGTTTTGCGCAGCGCAGCGAGCGTGCCCATACCGCCGCCGAACAGGCGGCGGCGCTGACGGGGCTGCTCGAGGACTGGAAGCTGCCCGAACAGCTCGAGGCGCGCTCCCAGGCGCTCGAGCGCTCGGGCGAGGCGGCGCTGGCCGCCGAGTACAGCCAGCTCTGGGAGCTGCTGGTCACGGCGCTCGAGCAGAGCGCGGCGATCCTCGGCGAGCTGCCGATGCAGCGCGCGGAGTTCGGGCAGCTCTTTCTGCGCATGCTCTCGCAGTACGACATCGGGCTGATCCCGATCTCCCTCGACCGCGTCGGCGCCGGGGACTTTGACCGGATGCGCCGCCGGAGGCTCAGGCACCTGCTGGTGCTGGGCTGCTCGGACACGCGCATCCCCCGCGCGGAGGAGCGGCAGGGCATCTTCGACGCGCTCGAGCGCGAGCGGCTCCAGACGCTGCACATCGACCTCGGCGACAGCGAGGGCGAGCTGTGGCGGGAGTTCTCGCTGCTCTATGCTACGCTGACCCTGCCCTCCGAGTCCCTCTGGCTGAGCTGTCCGAGCTGTTCGCCCGACGGCGAGGCGCTGCGCCCGGCCTTCCTCTTCGAGCGGGCGAAGGCGCTCTTCGGCGTGCAGCCGACCCTCGCCGATACGGAGGAGGCGCGCCTCGCCGCCGAAGGCCCCGCGCTCACGCTCGCGGCGCACGCCATCGGCGGCGGCAGCGCGCGGGCGGCAGCGGCGGCGAGCTGGTTCAAGGAGAGCGAGCCCGCGCGCTTTCAAAAGCTCGAGAGCGCCGCCGCACAGACGCGCGGGCGGCTCTCGCCCCAGGCGGTGGAGGCGCTCTACGGGCGGCAGCTTCGGCTCTCGGCCTCGCGCATCGACCGCTTCTCCTCCTGCCGCTACGCCTACTTCTGCGAGTACGGCCTGCGCGTCAAGCCCTACGAACCGGCGGGCTTCACGCCGCCGGAGGTCGGCAGCTTCCTGCACTACGTCCTCGAGCACACGGCGAGGGAGGCGAAGGCGCGCGGCGGCTTTGCCGTCGTGAGCGACGAGGCGCTGCATGAGATCACCGAGCGCTTCGTAAAGGAGTATATCCACAGCGAGCTCAACGACTTTCACGAGAAGTCCCAGCGCTTCATCCACCTCTTCAAGCGCATCGCCGCCGACGCACACCAGATCGTGCTCGATCTGGCCGGGGAGCTGCGCTGCTCGGACTTCGAGCCGCTGGACTTCGAGCTGGACTTCTCCAGGGCGGAGGAGCTGCGCCCCTTTGCGCTCGGCGAGGGCGAGGAGGCGCTGACCCTCACCGGCATCGCCGACCGCGTGGACGGCTGGCTGCACGAGGGGAAGCTGTACCTGCGCATCGTGGACTACAAGACCGGGCACAAGAGCTTCACGCTCTCGGACGTGTGGTACGGCATGGGCTTGCAGATGCTGCTCTACCTCTTCGTCCTCTCCGAGGACGGCGCGGCGCGCTACGGCTGCGAGATCGAGCCCGCCGGGGTCATGTATGTCCCGGCGCGCAATACCCTGCTCTCGCTGAGCGCCGCCGGGGACGACGCGGAGAAGCTGCGGCGCGAGCAGCTTCGCCGCAGCGGGCTTGCGCTGGACGATCCCGCGCTGCTCGAGGCCTGGGATCGCAGCGAGGACAAGCGCTACATCCCGGTGAAGTTCTCCAAGGGCGTCGCGAACGCCGACAGCGTCGCCTCACTCGAGCGCCTCGGGCAACTCTCGCGGCACATCCGCGAGGGGCTGCGCGAGATGGCGAAGGAGCTGCGCCAGGGCAGCATCGCCGCCGATCCCTATTACCGCGGCCAGCGGGAGAACGCTTGCCTGCACTGCGAGTTCGTGGACGCCTGCCACTTCGCCGACGGGGAAAACGGCGAGAGCCGCCGGTATCTCCAGGATCTCAAGCCCGGCGTGGTGTGGTCGATGCTCGCGGACGAGGCGGGGGAGTAATGAATAATTAATAATGAATAATGAATAATTGCGGTGTCCGCTGCGCGGACGGATTGAAATAAATGACGCGGAAATCTCACGGTGTCCCCTACGGTTCTGTTTCAATTCGTTCCCCGAAGGGGAACACAACAATTTTTCACTTTTCATTTTTCACTTTTCACTTTCTTCTCCCGATTTGATAACCAATTACGCTATTGTGAGGAACGTGTATGTCTGACTTTACCCCCACCCATGCGCAGGAGCTGGCCATCACGAGCCGGGGCAGCGCGGTGCTGGTCTCGGCGGGCGCCGGGAGCGGCAAGACCAAGGTGCTCATCGAGCGGCTGATGGCGCGGCTGCGGGACGAGGACGTGGATCTCGACCGCTTCCTCATCATCACCTATACCCGCGCGGCGGCGGGTGAGCTGCGCGCGCGCATCATGCAGGAGCTGTCCGCGGCGCTCGCCGCCGCGCCGGACAACCGCCGCCTGCGCCGCCAGAGCGCGCTGCTGCGCCGGGCGCAGATCGGCACGATCCACAGCTTCTGCGCGGCGCTGCTGCGCGAATACAGCCACCTCGCCGGGCTGAGCCCGGACTTCAAGATCGCCGACGAGGATCGCGCCGAGGCGCTGCGCCTCAGCGCCCTCGAGCGCGCGCTCGACGAGAGCTACGAGAACGCAGAACGCTACCCCGGCTTTCTCGAGCTTGCGGACACGGTCGGCGCCGGGCGGGATGACAAGCGCCTCGGCGCGCTGGTGCTGAGCCTGCACAGCAGGATGCAGTGCCACGCCTGGCCGGACGCCTGGGCGGCCTCGCAGGTCGAGCTGCTGCGCGCGCCGGTCACGGACGCGGGCGAGACCCCCTGGGGGCGGGAGCTGCTGCGTCAGGCGGCCGACACCGCCGATTACTGGAGCGCCGAGCTCGAGCGCTGCCTTGCCGCCATGCAGCAAAGCGAGAAGATCGCCGCCGTCTACGGGCCGGACTTTGCCGACCGCGCCTCTGAGCTGCGCGCTCTCGAGCGCGCGCTGCGGGAGGGCTGGGAGGCCGCGCGCGCGGCGATCCCGGTCTTTCCGCGCTGCCCGGCGCTGCGAAAGTCCCCCGATCCCGCGCTCTCCGAGCGCCTGAAAAAGCGCCGCGACGCCTGCAAGAAGGCCATGGAGAAGCTCGCGAGCCGCTTTGCGCTCGATTCCGCGACGCTGCTGGCCGATATGGCGGCGACCGAGCCCGCCATGAGCGCGCTGCTCGCGCTCGTGCAGCGCTTCGACGCGCTCTACGCCCAGGCCAAGCAGCGCGCGGGGCTGGTGGACTACAGCGACCTCGAGCACCGCGCGGCGCAGCTTCTCACCGCGCGCGACGGCAGCGCCACCGAGCTTGCGCGGGAGGTCTCGGCGCGCTTTGCCGAGGTCATGGTGGACGAGTACCAGGACGTGAGCCAGGTGCAGGACGCGATCTTCACCGCCATCTCC
This sequence comes from Candidatus Limivicinus sp., assembly GCA_045546335.1. Classification (GTDB taxonomy): domain Bacteria; phylum Bacillota; class Clostridia; order Oscillospirales; family Oscillospiraceae; genus Limivicinus. The sequence goes on from JAZQCO010000052.1 coordinate 5,258, forward strand.
GACGAGGGGCGGCGGCTCTTCCTCGTGGGGGATGTCAAGCAGTCGATCTACCGCTTCCGCCTCGCCGATCCCGCGCTCTTCACGAAGAAATACGACACCTACGCCGACGCGGATGCCGCCGCCCCCGGTGAGCCGCGCCGCATCCTCTTGCAGGAGAACTTCCGTTCCCGCCGCGAGATCCTGGAGGCGGCGAACGCGGTGTTCTCGCTGTGCATGTCGCGCGCCCTCGGCGAGATCGACTACGACGAGAACGCCGCGCTCAAGCCCGGCGCGCCCTACGAGGGGAGCGTGCCGCGCCCCGAACTGCTGCTGCTGCGCCTTCCCGCCGCCGAGGCGGGCGAGGAGCGGCCGGATAAGACCGCGCTCGAGGCGCAGCTTGCGGCGCGCACGATCCGCCGCCTGCTCGACGAGGCCGTCACCGTCACCGATCACGGGCAGCAGCGCCCCCTGCGCCCCGGTGATATCGCCATCCTCCTGCGCACGGGCAACAAGGTCGCCCCGGCCTACCGCCGCGCGCTCGCGCTGGAGGGCGTCCCGGTCTCCGGCGGGCAGGGCGGGGACTATTTCAGCGCCGTGGAGGTCTCCACCGCGCTCTCCCTGCTCGCGGTGATCGACAATCCCCACCAGGATATCCCGCTGCTCGCGGTGCTGCGCTCGCCCGCCTTCGGCTTCAGCGCGGACGAGCTGAGCGCGATTCGCGCCGCGCGCGCAAAGGGCGACCTCTACACCGCCCTCTGCGCCGCCGCGCAGTCGGACGCGCGCTGCCGCGCCTTCCTCGACTGGCTCGGCGAGCAGCGCCGCCGCGCCCCCGACCGCAGCGCCGGGGAGCTGCTGTGGCGGCTGATCGAGGAGCTGGATCTGCTCGCGCTGTGCAGCGCAATGAGCGACGGCGAACAGCGCCGCGCGCGCCTGATGGCGCTCATCTCGCTGGCCGAGCGCTTCGAGAGCAGCGGCGCGCGGGGGCTGCACCGCTTCGTGCTCTGGCTGCGCCGCCTCGCCGAGCGCGGGCAGGAGCCGTCCCTCGGGGCGGACTCCGCCTCGGCGGTGCAGCTCTTTACGATCCACAAGTCCAAGGGGCTGGAATTTCCCGTCGTCTTTCTCTGCGATACCGACCACCTCTTTAATATGCAGGACAGCCGGGACACCGTGCTTGTCCACCCCGAGCTCGGCCTCGGCCCCAAGCGCTGCGATCTCGAGCGGCGCGTGGAGTATCCGACGCTCGCGCGCTACGCCATCGAGGCGCGGCTGCGGCGCGAGGCGTCCTCAGAGCTGATGCGGCTGCTGTATGTGGCGCTCACGCGCCCGAAGGAGCGGCTTTACATCACCGCCGCCCTCGCCGAGCCCGAAAAGCGCCTGGAGAAGCTGCGCGCCTCGCTGAGCGTGCCGCTCGAGCCGGAGGTGCTGGCGGGGCAGAGCTCCTTCGCCGACTGGCTCATCAGCGCCGCGCTCGCGGACGGGGAAGAGCACCTCACGATCCACGTCTGCGAGGCGGGGGAGAGCGCCGCCGGGGCGGAGCCGAGCCCCGCGCGCGCCGAGGCGGACGCGCAGGCCGCGCGGGAGCTGGCTGAGCGGCTGCGCTTTACCTATCCGCACGCGGCGGCGGAGAACCTGCCCTCGAAGCTCACGGCGACCGGCCTCAAGGCGCACCGCGAGGAGGACGCGGAGGCGCTCGAGCTCACGCCGCGGCCGCACCGCCCCTTCCGCCTGCCGGATTTCGCGCGCGACAAGCGCCCCGCGACCGGGGCGGAGAAGGGCACGGCGACGCATCTGGTGCTCCAGTACATGGACTTTGCGAAAACCGAGAGCCTCGAGGCCGTGCAGGGCGAGATCGAGCGGCTGCGCGCGGCGGGCTTCCTCTCCGAGCGGGAGGCTGCGGCGGTGGATGCCGCGGCGATCCTGCGGCTCTTCGCCTCGCCCCTCGGGCGGCGGATGAAGAGCGCGGCGAGGCTGCGGCGGGAGTTTCGCTTCTCGCTGCTCGTGGACGCGGGGGAGGTCTTCGGCGAGGGCGCGGGCGAACAGGCGCTGCTGCAGGGCGTGGTGGACTGCTTCCTCGACGAGCCGGAGGGGCTCACGGTCATCGACTACAAGACCGCCCGCCTGCGCTCGCGCGCCGAGGCCGAGCGCCGCGCCAAGAGCTACCGCGCGCAGATTTCCGCCTACGCCGCCGCGCTCGAGCGCATCACGGGAAAGCCCGTGCGCGAGAGCGTGCTGTATTTCCTCTCCTGCGGCGAGGCGGTCATCGTGAAATGAAAAGTGAAAAACGAAAAGTGAAAAATTATTGTGTCGCCTGACGGCGACGGATTGAGATAAACGCAAACGCCGTAGGGGAGGGGCTTGCAACTAATGAATAATGAATAATGAATAATGAATAATGAATAATGAATAATTATTGTGTCGCCTGACGGCGACGGATTGAAAAAGAGATTGCAGCACCGTAGGGGAGGGGCTTGCCCCTCCCGCAGATACGCGACAAGCTCACGGCCTTGTCGTAGGGGCGATTCATGAATCGCCCGGCAGAGCAACAGCGGTCACGCATATCGCCCGGGCGAATACGCAGGATGCAGATTCCCGCGCGCAAACCCCGCACAAAGCGAACACCCCCGAGCCATTTGGCTCGGGGGTGTTCGCTGTGCGCTGTATCCGGTTCTTACTTCAGGCCGTACTTCTTGTTGAACTTATCGACGCGGCCGCTGGTATCGACCAGCTTCTGCTTGCCGGTGAAGAAGGGGTGGCACTTGGAGCAGATTTCAACGGTGATGTTCTGCTTGGTGGAACCGGTCTCGATCACGTTGCCGCAGGCGCAGCGGATCGTGGTGGGCTTGTAATTGGGATGGATACCTTCCTTCATGGGTCATACGCTCCTCTCACAGGCTGCCATGATTGTACAAATCGTATAGTTACATGGCGCAACGAAAAATATAGCACACTTTTCCCGGCTTGGCAAGAGCTTTTTCACGCTTTTTCCGGGATTCCGCCCGGCGGTTGAACGTATTCGCCCGGGCGAGGGGGGGACGAAGATTCCCGCGCGCGGGCGGCTAATAGCCGCCCCTACGGCGATAGGGTGAGATTTCCGCGAATCTGCGGGCGCTTCGTGAAGCGCCCCTACGACAACGGCGGGCGGTTGTGCGTGTCGGCGGGAGGGGCAAGCCCCTCCCCTACGGCGACGCACTGGGGGAGCTGCACTTGCAATCGCCTTCCCGAGCGCGTAGGATGCAAAATTGCTCCCCCAAGCCTTCAAGAATGGATTGGGGGAGCAATAACACCAAGCTTCCATAAAACGATGTTTGCTCGTTTTATTGGAAAATAGTATAAAACGTTCACGCTTTTCCGCAGGACGGTCTGTCTGGAGGGAAACTATGTTTCCAGACAGACCGCCGCGTTTACAGCGCCGCGCTTACTCCGCGTCCTCGACGCGGGCGAAGATGTAGCCGAAGGAGACCTCGGCGTCCTTCTTCACGATGTTGTCCTCGCTGTAGCAGACGATGAGCTGACCGTCCACGTTCATGCCGACGTACTTCATGTTCTCATCGTCGATCTCCTCGCTCTCCACACCGGTGACGGTGGTGAAGTACAGGCTCTTGTCCTCGGCCGAGACCTTGCTCAGCTTGCCGACGCCCATGTTGAAGTCGCCGTCGTTCTCGCCGCGCACGGTATACAGCCAGCCGTCCCAGGGGAGCTTCAGCGTGGCCTCGTCGTCGGTGATGTCCTCGGCGAAGCGCACGGTGGCCTCCATGTCATAGACATGGGCGTGGTAGTAGGCGGCCTGATCGACCATGACGCCGGCATCGGAGCCGGTGGCGCTGGCGTCCAGGATGGCCTCGACCGTCATGGTGACAGCGGCCTCGGGGACCTCGATCAGACCGGAGACGTCGATATCGTTATCCTCGGCGAACTCCTCGCCGATATACGCGCCGACGAGCACCCACTCGCCCGCCCAGTCGGTGACGGGGGATTCGCGGTCGAACTCCACGACGGTCTCGGGATCGAGCACCGGCGCTTCGGCGGTCTCGGCAAAGGAGAGCGCGGCAAAGCTGAGAACCAGAGCCAGGATCAGCAGCAGGGAAACGGTTTTTTTCATGTTTTTTGTCCTTCCTTTCAATATTCGTATCTTCACCGCGTTTGCGGGAAATACCTCGGGAAGTGCTGATTCAATCAGCGCTTCCTCATCACACGGAGACGCGCTGCACGTCCTCCGCCTTCTGCCAGCGCTGCATGGCCTCCTCCACGCTCATGCCGGAGGCGATACCGGCCTTGCGCGCGGCGTTGACCGCCTGGATCTCCTTGATGCGCTCGCCGTCGAGCTCATAGCCCTTCATCGACCAGAGCGTCAGCGCCCAGGCGCACATCGGCAGCACGCAGAAGAGCAGGATCACCACCACGTTCATGCCCGGGGTGTAGGGGGTGGCCTTCGTCGGCAGCGCGTCGAGGCCGATCAGCGTCACGGCGACGCCGACCACCGTCGCGGAGAGGGAGGACACCAGCTTGTCCACCAGGGAGAAGAGCGTGCCCATGATGCCCGGAATGAACTTGCCCGAGCGGTAGGTCTCATAGTCGGCGCAGTCGGCCACCATCGGGATCGGCATATCGGCCGTGGCGTAGTACGCGCCGTAGCCCACGCCGAAGAAGAGGATAAAGAGCACGGTGTAGAGGTTGATCGAGAGCTTGCCGTCGGTGAAGAGGGACATGTGCATCGCCGTGTTCGGGTTCCACAGCAGCAGCAGCACGAGCACGCCGACGTAGCACACGAGCGCCACGGTCACATAGCGCACGAGCGAGGCCTTCTGCCCCTTCTTCTGGCTGGTGCGCACGGTGAGGCCGAAGAAGGGCACCGCGAAGACATAGCCCACGATCATCATCGGCAGGTACAGCCCGTCGTAGTCGCCCATCATGCAGGAATAGAGCATGATGAGCACCGTGATGTTCGTCGCCACGGACAGGGCCAGCTTGCAGCCGCCGCCGGCGATCATCAGGCGCTGCAGGGGCTTGTTGGCCTTGATGATCTGGAGATACTCCGAGACCTTGACCGTCTCCTGCTTGCCGCCGAGACCGAAGTACTTCGGCTGATCCTTCTCCCAGATGCCGATGATGGCGAGGATGGTGAGCAGGACGGAGATGCCGATGCCGATCGGGGTCATGGCGGCAAACCAGCTCTGGTTATAGTCGCCGAAGAGGTTGTCGCGCGCGAGGATGGGGCCGATGAACTGCATGATGCCCATACCGGCGAGGGAGCCGATGGTGTTGAAGATCGTGAAGAGAGGGCGCTGCTTGGGATCGTTCGTGAGCACGGCCTGCGCCGCGCGGGTGACGGAGGTCTGGAAGGTGTAGCCGATGACCCACACCGCGTAGAGCAGGATAAAGAGCGTGTACCTGAGCCACATCATCGAGGCGGGGATGAAGGGCGTGAGCACATACAGGCAGATGACGGACACGGCCATGATGACGGAGCCGATGACCATGAACGGGCGGAACTTGCCGTAGCGGCCGTTGGTCTTGTCCATCAGCGCGCCGATAATGGGGTCGGTGATGGCGTCGAACACGCGCATGCCCGTGACCATGAAGGAGGCGAACACCGCCGCGATGCCGAGCACGACGCTGCCGAAGGTGGCAATGTAGGTGAGGATCAGGACATAGTAGACGTTGGTCGCGCCGTTATTCATCGGGAAGAGCGCGAGCTGATAGAATTTCGCGCGGTTGAGCCCGTCCTCTGCGGGCTGTACGGACGCTTTGCTTTTTGCCATAGCGGGACTCCTCTCTATCAGACCCAGTTGGATTTCTGGGCGTTCTTATCCTTCTTGAGCACATAGGCGCTGTTGGGCGTGCTGACCTTGCGGAACACCGCCTCGTCCGAGCACTCGCCGGAGGCGGCGCGCAGCTTCGTCTCGGCGCTCAGCGGCACGCGGAAGGTGAAGATGTGCTCGCCGTGCTGCGTCTCGCGCTTGTCGCCGTTGACAAAGAGCGTGACCTCGTTCTGGTTGGAATAGACCTTGACCTCGATCTCGCTCTCGGTGCGATCGACAAAGCGCTTGGAGCAGATATGCACGAAGGGATCATGCTGGTTCCACCAGGCCTTGTAGAGATAGAAGCTGTCCTTGCGCGTCTTGCGGTCGAAGGTGACAAGCCCCTTGTGGTTCATGCCCGGCTCGCCGCCCTGGTCGCGCGCGTCGGCGGCAAAGTCGAACATATTCCAGACGTGCGTCGCCCACATCCAGGGGTGGCGCTCAAAGCAGCGGAGCATGTACTCGTGGTAGATGGCCTGGTACTCCTCGGTGTGGTCGTTGCGCCTGGGGTGGCTCGAATGCAGGTTCGGCATGCCCTCGCAGCCGTACTCGGAATAGCCGAGGCAGCGGTCGGGGTAGACGGTGTGGAAAAACTCCATCCACACGTCGTTGAGCCAGAGACCCGGGACGTACCAGCCGAGATAGAGGTTCCAGCTCACCACGTCCGTGATGTGCGCCACGGGGTTGAAGGGGCCGCACATGGCGTAGCAGGCGAGGGTCGTGAAGCGGCTCGGGTCCATCTTGTGGCACAGATCGTTCAGGACACGGTGGTTATCGAGCATGTCCTTGTTGTCCTTGGTGGAAATGGTGATCTCGTTCGACACGCCCCAGCAGACGATGGAGGGGTGGTTATAGCACTGGGTAATGAGCTCCTTCATCTGGCTGATCGTGTTCTCGCGCCCGTTTGGCATGTGCTCGGAGATGTAGGGGATCTCCGCCCAGACGACCATGCCGCGCTCGTCGCAGAGGTCGTAGAAGTACTGGTCATGCTGGTAGTGGGCGAGGCGGATGGTGTTCGCGCCCATCTCGCAGATGATGTCCATATCCTCGCGGTGCTGCTCCTTCGTGAGGGCGTTGCCGAGACCCTTGCGGTCCTGATGACGGCTCACACCGCGCAGGGGGTAGCTTTTGCCGTTGAGGTAGAAGCCGGTTTTCGCGTGATAGTGGAAGTCGCGCACGCCAAAGCGCGTCGAGACCTCGTCGCCCGAGGCGAGGCGCGCCACACAGGTGTAGAGGTAGGGATCCTCCACGCCGTTCCAGAGGTGAACGTTCTCAATATAGAGAGTCTGCTCGGCGCCTTCGCCACGGGCGACCTGGACGCCGTTGCGATCCAGCAGCTCGACGGTGACGGGCTCGTCGCCGTTTTGGAAGGTCTTGACGCTGACCTCGGCGCGGGCGTAGCCCTCCAGGGGCTTTGCCGTGACCATGAGGCCATAGCCGCCGTAATAATCGAGGTCGAAGTGCTTTTCCGGGACGATCAGCAGCTCCACGTCGCGGTAAATGCCGCCGTAGAAGGTGAAGTCCGCCTTCTGGGGATAGACGCGGTCGTTGACGCTGTTGTCCGCATAGACGGCGAGGCGGTTGTCCGCCGCAAGCAGCTCCGTCACATCCCAGCGGAAGGTGGAATAGCCGCCGTCGTGCCGCCCGACCTCCGTGCCGTTGAGGAGCACGCGGGCGGAGGCGTTGACGCCGTGAAACTGGAGGTAGACGCGCTCACTCTCCGCGCGCTGCGGCGCGGGGAAGCTCTTTTCATACAGGCATTCGCCGCGGTAATAATCGTTCCCGCCGTCCTGCCCGTCGATGGCGTTCCAGGTGTGGGGAACGCTCACGGGGACGGTCTTGCCGTCGCGGCCGGTGAAGCGCCAGTCGGCGTTGAGATTGATGATTCGTCGCATCGGCTCTCCCTCCGTTTACGCCTGGCGGGTCTTCTTCGCGTACAGGGCGACCTCGCCGACGAGGAACGCGAGCGCGAGCAGCACCGTGAAGGTGATAAAGCGGGGATCAAAGCCGTGCTTCTCGTCAATGCCGACGAAGACATCGACGACATACCAGTAGCACTTGTGGACAAAGACGCACAGCGCGACGCCGGGGGCGGCGGTGGCGACGGCGGAGGCGAGGCCATAGCGCTTCACAAGCACGAGCACGAGCGCAAGCGCCGCGCCGCCGAGCAGCAGCGCCACGATCAGCGGATCATAGCACACGCCGTTGTGGGTGCTGTCGAGGCCGAAGGTGCCGTGAATGACGAGGAAATACACGCCCGCCGCGCAGGCCAGAACGGCGGCGAGGATCGTGACAAAGAAACCAAAGCCTTTTTTCATGAAGACATTCCTTTCGATAAAAAATGACGTTCGCAGAAAATTTCGGGCATCGGCATCCCTTCCTCCGCGCAAACCGCATTTCGCGCGGAGAAATCAGACAGAGCGCCCCCTCTGTACTTTATAGAATTATGCCACAGAACCGGGGCTGCTGACAATGAATTTTTGCGCGCGGAGAGCTTGGAGCACGTCTGTTCACGACCGTATTTAGCCGCGAGCGGATTGAAAAGAGCGTTCGCGGCTGGAAACGGGCTTGAATTTCTGCGCCGGCTGATTACGGACGCAAAGGGGGAAAGCACGACAAACCGCTTTTTCTTTCCCCCGCTTTCATGTAAAATAGCCCCAGACAACTGCGCCGTTTCCCCCTCCGGCTGCGGCATCCGGCCGGTATGGCGCACACAGGCGGCCACCCCCGCATGGGCGGTCGTCTTACCGAGTCCCCCCCTTGAGGGGGTGAACCGGACGGAATCATTACGATATCGGAAAGGAGAGCTCTTTTTTAATGAAGGCTTCAACAAAGAGAAACCTGAAAAAAGTGTTTCTGAACCTGACGTCGGCGCTGCTGGCGCTCACAGTGACCGGCAACATCATCGCCGGGGAGAACGCGGGGCAGATCAACCAGGCGCTCGGCACCAAGACCAGCAAGACCGTCTCCACCGCCCCGGAGGGCGCGGACGAGGGCTATGCGCGCTATTTTGAGAGCAGGTTCTCCTCCATCGCGGAGCTCAAGGCCGCGGGCGAGGCGAAGGTGCGCGAGGTCGAGGGCGAGGGCATCGTGCTGCTGAAAAACGAGGGCGGCACCCTCCCGCTTCCCGCGGGCGGCAAGGTCTCGCTGATCGGCGTCACGGTGATGGACCCCGTCTACGGCGGCACCGGCTCCGGCGCGGTCGATGCCAACGGCGCGCCGAACTATTACGACGTGCTGACCGGCGCGGGCTTTGAGGTCGTGGACAAGCCGCTTCTCGACTACTATGTCGAAAACGAGGCGCGCCGCAACGCCCATGAGATCGGCGAGGTGCGCTGGAAGAAGGTCAATAAGAACAACGACGACACCATCGGCCAGGGCGAGGATCTGATCTTCGTGCTCGGCCGCGTGGGCGGCGAGGGCGACGATGTGACCGCCGAGAAGGAGGACGCCCTCGACGGCGATTACCTGACGCTCAACGAGGACGAGCTGTCCATCCTGGAGGGCATGAAGGAGCTCAAGGACGACGGCGCCGTGCGCTCCATCACCGTCATCATCAACAGCGCCAACCCCATCTCCACCGGCTTCCTCTTCGAGGAGGACTACGGCGTGGACGCGGCGCTCTGGGTCGGCTCTGTGGGGCAGACGGGGCTCTATGCCGTGGGCGATGTGCTCAGCGGCGCGGTCAACCCCTCCGGCTCCCTGCCGGATACCTGGTGGATGGACAACCAGCTCGACCCCGTGATGAACAACTTCGGCGCCTATGCCTATGACGGGGCGAGCGACTACGGCTTCTCCTCCGCCTTCTCCCGCTACGTCGTGTATCAGGAGGGCATCTACGTCGGCTACAAGTATACCGAGACCCGCTACGAGGACGTGGTCATGGGCACCCCCAAGGCCGGGAACTTCAGCTACGGCGCGGTCGTGTCCTATCCCTTCGGCTACGGCCTGAGCTACAGCGATTTCAGCTTCTCCGACCTCTCCGTGAGCAAGTCCGGCGAGGGGCAGGATACGGCCTATACCCTGAGCGTGAAGGTGTCCAACACCGGCTCTGCCGCGGGCAAGAAGACCGTGCAGATCTACGCGCAAAAGCCCTATACCGCCTATGATAAGCAAAACCAGATCGAGAAGGCCTCCGTGGAGCTTGTCGGCTACGGCAAGACCGGCCTGCTCGAGCCCGGCGCGAGCGAGACTGTCACCGTCACCGTGCCGGAGTACTACCTCACGAGCTTCGACACCTTCGGCACCGGCGCGTACATCCTCGACGAGGGCAGCTACTATCTGACCGCGGCGGACGACGCGCACGCGGCTGTGAACAACATCCTCGCCGCCAAGGGCTTCACCGAGGAAGACGGCATGACCGCCCCCGGCGATGAGAGCCTGGTCTACCGCTTCGAGCAGGGCTTTGACAGCGAGACCTACGCCGCCGCCTACGGCACCGGCGCCGCCGTCACGCCGCTCTTCGCCGACGCGGATATGAACCGCTACGAGGGGCGCGGCGACAACAGCATCGTCTACTACTCCCGCAGCGACTGGGCGGGCACCGTGACGCCCGGCGCCGTGAAGCTCAGCATGACCGCGCAGATGGCCGCCGACGTGGTGCTCGACGACAACGACCTGCCCGACCCGACGGGCGTGGAGTTCCCGACCATGGGCGAGAGGGCCGATCTGCAGCTTGTCAACATGCTGGACTACGCCTATGACGATCCCATGTGGGATACGTTCATGGATCAGCTCAGCTATGCCGAACTCACGACCCTCACGCTGACCGGTCTGCGCGAGACCGCGGGCGTGAGCTCCGTGGGCAAGCCCGCCACCATCGACCACAACGGGCCGTCCGGCGTGACCCAGAAATATTCAATCGGCGGAAACGGCTATGCGACGGTGAACAATGACCCGGGGAAGGAGCTGAAGGGGACGTGCTATCCAAGTCGGAGGCCAAGCGGTCTTAGGAAGCCAACACTTAGCTACAACGCCTTGGCTCACAGAACGACTGGGCTACGATCCGACATCCAGAAATATTCAATCGGCGGAAACGGCTATGCGACGGTGAACAATGACCCGGGGAAGGAGCTGAAGGGGACGTGCTATCC
>JAZQCO010000053.1:0-4989 GCA_045546335.1 Candidatus Limivicinus sp.
CCCTGGTGAAGTCCGAGCAGGGGGAGCAGGGCTTCTGGCCGTCCTACGCGGATATGATGTCCGCCGTGGCGCTGATCCTGTTTTTCCTGATGCTGCTAAGCTACACGCAGAATATGATCACCGGCAACAACCTGCGCAACACCCAGAAGACCCTCTCCAACACCGAGGAGACCCTGAGCGTGACGCAGCAGAACCTTCTCAGCAGCCAGACAGACCTGGAGCAGGCGCAGCTTGCACTCGCGGAGGCGCAGCAGGAGCTCGCGCAGAAGCTGCTGGATGTGCAAAACGCCGAGGCCGAGCTCAGGCAGATCACGGGCGATCTCACCGAGGCGCGCGCGACGCTCGAGCAGCAGCAGAGCACACTCGAACAGCAGCAGAGCACGCTCGAGCAGCAGCAGGCCGATCTCGCCGCGCAGGCGGCGCAGCTCGCCGATCAGCAGACGCTGATCGCCGCGCAGGAGCAGTATGTCCGGGACGCGAACGAGGAGCTGCTGAATATGCACAACCAGATGCAGACGATCGCCGTGCTGCGTCTGAGCATCGTCGAGCAGATCCGCGACAGCGTGGCGCAGGTGATGGGGGACCCGAACAGTGTCTCCATCAGCGACAGCGGCAGCATCGTGCTGGGCGACGGCGTGTTCTTTGACGTGGGGATGTCAACGATCAAGCCGGAGGCCGTCCCGACGCTTGACAAGCTGATTGACGCCTTCGCCGCGATCCTCTCGAATGAGGAGAACACCCGCTATATCGACAGCATTGTGATCTCCGGCCACACGGACAGCACCGGCGGGAGCTGGGACAACCGCGTTCTCTCCACGAACCGCGCCAACGCCGTGCTGGGCTATCTGCTCGCCAACGGCGGGGGGAAGCTGAACCCCTACGGGCAGTACTTCTCCGCGGCGGGCTACGGCGCGGAGCGGCCGATCCCCGGCACGGATCAGAGCACGCCCGAGGGGCGCGCGGCGAACCGAAGGATCGAGATCTCCATCATCCTCAAGGACGACAGCATCCTGGATATCGTGGACAACTATCTGGGCATCGAGATGCCGCAGATCGGATCATAAGGAGGAGATACACATGATTACCGCGAAAGCCTGGGGCGACTACACGCTCTATACCATGGAGAATGAGAACATCACGGCGCAGCTCACCGACCTTGGCGCGACGATCGTCAGCCTCAAGTACAAGGGGCAGGAGACTGTCATCGGCCATGAGAAGCCGGAGCAGTACATCGAGCTCGGCGGCTGCCTGGGCGCCACGATCGGCCGCTATGCCAACCGCATCCGCGCCGCGGCCTTCACGCTGAACGGCGTGGCGTATACGCTCAGCGCGAACGAGGGGCGCAATCAGCTCCACGGCGGTCTGGAGGGGCTGCCCCACCACAAGCGCCGCTGGGAGAGCGCTGTCGAGGGCGACGCGCTGCGCTTTACGCTGCTCTCGCCCGACGGGGATAACGGCTTCCCGGGCGCTGTGACGGAGACGGTGATCTACACGCTGCTTCCCGACGGCCTGCGGGTCGATTACGAGGGGGAGAGCGACGCGGATACGCACTTTGCCCCGACCAACCACAGCTACTTTGACCTCAGCGGCGGGAGAAACTGCCTGGAGGCCACCCTGCAGCTCAATGCCGAGCATTACCTCGCCATCGACAGCGAGAAGCTCCCCGTCTCCGTCGATCCGGTAGAGGGGACGCGCTTTGACTTCCGCAAGCCGCGCAAGGTCGCGGAGGACTACGACCACGCCTTCGTGCTCTCGGGCTCTCCGGCCTGTACGCTGACGGACGGCGGGCTGACGCTGCGCATCTTCACGGACTTCCCGGCGATTCAGGTCTATACCGGCGCGGGGCTCAAGGCCGACCACAAGCCGAACGCCGCGCTCGCGCTCGAGCCGGAGTTCTACCCCGACAGCCCGAACCACCCCGAGTACCCGAGCACGCTGCTGAAAAAGGGCGAGAAGATGCACAAGTATATCGAGTACCGGTACGAGTGAAACAGGAAAAAAGGGGTGAAAAAAGTCCCCTGAGCGTAGGGCGGCTGCCAGCCGCCCGTGTAAAAAAACGAAAAATACGGAAAAAAACGGCGAAGTCGTGTGGAATGCTACGAATTCGCCCGTTTTTTGCAAAAGATACTAGTGTTATACTGCCGGGCGGCTAGCCGCCCCTACGGAAGAAGCCGGAATTTCGACTTTGTTCGCAGCCCCTTTTCACAGCGTCTCGAGATCCTTGAGAAAGAGTGCCGCCTCGGCGTCGGAGGGCATCAGGAAGCCGTCGCGCGGGGAGACGGAGAAGTCCAGCACCGCCGGGCCGTCCATCAGGCAGGAGCGCTTGAACTGCTGGGAGAAGAGACGCTTGCACCAGCTCTGAAGCCAGCGCTTGAGCTCCTCGTCGGTAAACTTGTCTCCATAGGCGAGCTTCGCCAGACGGAAGGTCTTGGACGGTGTGAAGCCGCAGACTAAAATCTGCCAGGTGAAGAAGTCTTGCAGACTGTAGGAGCCGACGGCGTCCTCGCTCTTCTGCTCGATCTGATCGTCGTGGATCGGAAGAAGCTCGGGTGTGACCGGGCAGTCGAGCACGTCGAAGAGCGCAGCCTTGAGCACGCGATCCTCGGTGGTCTCGGCGATATAGCGGACGTTCGCGCGCACCTGCGTCTTGGTCAGACCGAGGTTCACATCGTACATGCTGGTGTGGTCGCCGTTGTAGGTGCACCAGCCGTCGATATACTCGCTGAGATCCTCGGTGCCCACGTCCAGACCGTTGCACTTGTTGGCGATATCCATGAGCACCTGTGTGCGCTCACGCGCCTGGGCGTTCTCGTAGGCGATGGAGTAGTCGTCGTGGGCGTGGCCGATATCGTCGAAGTGCTGGTAGACGCTCTTGCCGATGTCGATGACACGCACCTCGCAGCCGAGCTGTTCGGCGACGACGATGGCGTTGGACTTCGTGCGGCTCGAGGTGCCAAAGCAGGGCAGCGTGCAGGCCACGACGTTCGTGGACGGCAGACCCATGCGCTTGACGGCCATGGCGCAGACGAGCACACAGAGCGTAGAGTCCACACCGCCGGAGATGCCGACGACGCAGTGGTCGAGGTGGGCGTACTCCATGCGGCGAACCAGGGCGGAAACCTGCATATCGAGCTGGCGGCGGCAGAAGTCCGGGAGCTTCTCGGCGCTCTCGGGCAGGTGCGGGTGCATGGGGAAGCGCCGTGTCAGCACCGTCTCGCTCGCCTCCGCCTTGCCCCAGACAAAGCGCGTATAGCCCTCGTCGCAGCCGAAGTGCCCGGCTTTGCGCCGCAGCGCCTCAAGCAGCTCCACGTCGATCTCCGTGACGGCCATGCCCGTCCCCTCCTCGGCGGCGAGCAGCCTGCCGTTCTCGGCGGCGAGGCAGAGCCCGGAGTAGACGCGGTCAGTCGTGCTCTCGCCCCGCCCGGGGGCGGCGAGCAGCATGGCCGCGCGCAGATGCTTCGACTCGGCGCGCAGTCGCAGCTCCTGCTCCTCGCGGGAGGAGACGGTTTCGGGAAAGTCCGCCATACGCACGAGCAGCGTCGCCCCGGCCTCCGCGGCGCGGAAGGAGGGCGGCACGGGCAGCTCGGCGTCCTTGCCGATCTCCACCGCGACGCGCAGACCGGGCAGCGCCGCGCACTCGAAGAGTGCCTCCGGCGTGAGCGCCGCATCCGCAAGCGGCGCGGCGAAGTGCGCGTCTGCCGTGCGGCAGGGCACGAGCGCGAGCAGGGCGCCGTCACAGATCACGGCGGCGACGTTGTACACCCGATCCCGGAGGGCATAGGGCAGCCCGACGAAGGCCAGCACATCCAGCCCCGCGCTCCCGCGCACGACGGTATCGAGCGCGCGCTTGGCTCCCTCGAGCAGCACGCGATGGGAGATCAGGTCATAGCAGCTCACGCCGGTGAGGGTGAGGGCAGGGAAGGCGAGCACCTTGATCCCTGCGCCTGCCGCCTCGCGCAGAGACGCGAGCACCTGAGCGGCGTTATAGTCGCAGTCGGCGACCCGGATGACCGGGGACGCCGCCGCGACCTTGATAAATCCATCCTTCATTATAGCTTGATGCGCTCGGCAATATAGCTCTTGACCTCGCCGATGGGGATGCGCACCTGCTGCATCGTGTCGCGCTCACGGATCGTGACGCAGCCGTCGGCGGGATCGGTCTCGGTGCCGACAGTGTTGAAGTCGAAGGTGATGCAGAAGGGGGTGCCGATCTCGTCCTCACGGCGATAGCGCTTGCCGATGGAGCCGGTCTCGTCGTAGTCGCACATGAAGTCCTTGGACAGCTCCTGATACAGCTCAAGCGCAGGGCCGGTCAGCACGTCCTTGCGGCTGAGCGGAAGAACCGCGCACTTGAAGGGCGCGAGGGCGGGGTGCAGATGCAGCACCGTGCGCACATCGTCGTTGCCCTTCTTGTCCTGCCCCACGACCTCCTCGTCGTAGGCGTCGCAGAGCACAGAGAGCACCGTGCGCTCCACGCCCAGGGAGGGCTCGATGACGTAGGGGATATAGTGCTCGTTCTTCTCCTGATCGTAATAGGTCAGATCCTGACCGGAGACCTCCTGATGGCGGCTCAGGTCGTAGTTGGTGCGGTCGGCAATGCCCCACAGCTCGCCCCAGCCGAAGGGGAAGAGGAACTCAAAGTCGGTGGTGGCCTTGGAGTAGAAGCTCAGCTCCTCGGGATCGTGGTCGCGCAGACGGAGGTTTTCGTCCTTGAGGCCGATGTTCAGCAGGAACTGATGGCAGAAGCTGCGCCAGTAGTCGAACCACTCGAGGTCAGTGTCGGGCTGGCAGAAGAACTCCAGCTCCATCTGCTCGAACTCACGCACGCGGAAGATGAAGTTGCCCGGCGTGATCTCGTTGCGGAAGCTCTTGCCGATCTGGCCGATGCCGAAGGGCAGCTTGCGGCGCGTGGTGCGCTGGACGTTCACGAAGTTCGTGAAGATGCCCTGCGCGGTCTCGGGGCGGAGGTAGACGGTGTTCTTCGCATCC
>JAZQCO010000054.1:0-9663 GCA_045546335.1 Candidatus Limivicinus sp.
TAGGAGGGCGGGTCCATGATGATCGCGTCATACCGGCGGCCGCGTCGGATCTCCCGCTCGACAAACTTCGCGCAGTCGTCCACGATCCAGCGGATCGGCGCATCCTGCAAGCCGGAGGCGGCGGCGGTTTCCTTGCCCCCGGCGACCATGCCCTTCGCCGCGTCCACATGGCAGACGGAGGCGCCCGCCTTGGCGCAGGCGAGAGTCGCCGCCCCTGTGTAGGCAAAGAGGTTCAGCACGCTGATCGGCCGCCCGGCGCGGCGGATCTTGTCCATCGCCCAATCCCAGTTCGCCGCCTGCTCGGGGAAGAGGCCGGTGTGCTTGAAGTTCATGGGCTTGACGTTGAAGCGCAGCTCGCCATAGCCGATCTGCCAGGAGGCGGGGAGGCTCCCCTTGTCCCAGCTCCCGCCGCCGCTCTCGCTGCGGCGATAGCGCCCGTCGCGCTCATTCCAGCGCCCGTCGCGGCGCGGGGTGTCCCAGATCACCTGGGGATCGGGGCGCACAAGCGTATAGCTGCCCCAGCGCTCGAGCTTCTCCCCCCGGGAGCAGTCGAGCACCTCAAAGTCTTTCCATTGATCGGCAATCCACATAGCCAGTATCTCCGCACATAAAAATTCATGATATTCTACCACGAACGCGCCGCGCGGTCAATCCATAAAAATACAGGAGCGGAACCGCAAATCGTTCCGCTCCTGTATTTTTAGTGGCAATTGATATACGCAATCGCCGTCGTATCGGTGAGCACCGCGTCGCATTTGCCGCTGAAAAGGTACTGGAAGCACTCCGACGCCCCGCCGACAAGGCGAGTGACCTGCTTGAGCCGCCGCGCGACCCTGGGGTCGGCGTTGAGCGCATCGAGCGCCTCGGGCGTTGAGCACATCGCCAGGCGCTTGCCGCTGAGCATGAGGCGGTTGAAGAGCATGGTGCCGTTTCGCGTGGCGATCACGATGTCGTTTTTCACATAGGGGCCGTAGGCGTAGTACTCCGAGGCCTTCGCATCCTTCGGGTCGAGGGCGATGCCGCCCCAGGCGCAGTCAATATTGCCGGAGGAGAGCTCGATGTAGACGTTCTCCTTCTCGATCGACTGGATCCTCAGCGTCCAGTTCAGGCGCTCACAGAGGATCATCGCAAGCTGTACGTCGAAGCCCCAGTAGCTGCCGTCGGTGATGTAGGCCATGGGGAAGGAGTTGATGTCCACGCCGATGATGAACTCGCGCGGATAGAGCTGGAGCTGCTTTTGGGCGAGCACGTCCTCATCGAGGGCGTGGATATCGCTGTCAAAGTCGATCAGCTTGCTGCCGAACCAGCGGATGGCGAGCTCGTCCACGGTGCCCTCCGCCATCAGCACCTCGAGCGCGGCGACGACAAGATCGGCGGTCGGGTCGCCCAGGCGGAAGGCGAGGGAATACTCCTGCTCCACCAGCGTCTCGATCACGCGCACGCCGTAGGCGCTGCCGCCCCCGCCCCCACAGGCCGCGAGGGAGAGCGCGAGGGCGAGGATCAGGAGGATACAAACGCTTTTTTTCATGGTTCTCACTTATGTTTTCTCCTGCCGAGCGTCAGCGCCGCCGCAAGCAGCAGCACAATGGCGCAGACGATCAGCACATACAGTCTGCTGTTTATGTTCCCGCTCTCCGTCTCGGGCGCAGTCGGTACCGTTGAAGGGGTGGCGGCGGGTGTCGCCTCCGCCGTCGGCTCTGTCGTCGCCTCCGCCTCGGCCTCCAGCCGCGCCGCCTCCTCGGCGGCGAGGCGCTCAGCCTCCAGACGGCGCGCCTCTTCCTCAGCCGCTATGCGCTGCGCCTCCTGCTCGGCGCGGTACGCCTCCAGGCGCGCATCGAGCGCGAGGCTGTAGTTGACAAAGAGCTCGGCGATATCGCCGATCACGGTCTCGGGGCCGGGGGCGTCCTGGGTCATGACGGTCAGGATGATGGGGTTTGGCAGATAGATCACGCCCGTGGTGTGGTTGAAGTCGCGCTGGCTGTTGTCCTTGAAGCTGCCGTACTTCTGAGCGATGGGATAGTCCTTCACCTTGAGACGGAAGTAGTGATCCGGCTGGGCATTGAGCAGACACTCAATAATGTTCGGGAAGCGCTCCGGCTCGGTATAGAGCGTCTGGATGACCTCGGTCAGAAAATGCGCGGTGAAGTAGCTGTAGTCGCGAAAATCCGAGATGTAGTAGTCGTCGGGCAGGCTCGCGTACTGCTTGTACAGGTCGCGGCACTCCGGCTCTGTCGGCGCGAGGACGCTCATCATCAGGTGCGCGTAGTCATTGTTGGAGTAGGTCAGGATCGCCTCCTCGGCGTAGCCGAGGGTCAGCCCCTTGAGCTTGGTCTCGCGGTCGATCTCGCCCGCAGCCTCCTGTTCGGCGAGGAGCATCATCACGGGCACCTTGTAGGTGCTCGCGCTGTAGTACCACCTGTCCTCGTTGTAATAGAAGGTGTCGCCCGTCGCGGTGTAGATGTAGCCGACGCTGATCTTGTCCGCGTCAAGGCCGTGGGCGCTGATGTAGTCGTCGAGCATCGCCTGAAGCTCGTCGTGATCGAGCAGCCCCTCCTCGGCGCAGGCCGCGCCGGGCAGCAGCAGGCTCAGGCACAGCAGCAGCGCAAGGGCGCTCAGCAGTGTTCTTCTCATTCCGCCGCGCCCCCGTCGATCAGGCTCATCTCGTCGCCCCGGCATTCGAGGGAGCAGGCAAAGAAGCGCTCCGCCACGCGGCGCAGGTAGTCGGTGTCCTTTGTACCCGCCGTCTCATAGCTCGAGTGCATCGCGAGCTGGGCAAGCCCCACGTCCACGGACTTGAGGGAGACGTGCGTGAGGCTGATGTGCCCCAGCGTCCAGCCCCCGGCGATGTCCGGGCGGTTGGAATAGCGCTGCGTCGGCACCCCGGCGCGGCGGCAGATCTCCATAAAGAGCGCCGCGGAGAGCGCGTCCGTGGTGTAGCGCTGCTTGGCGTTATACTTCACGACGACGCCGCCGTTGATGACGGGGCGGTCGATCTTGTCGGCGTACTCGGGGCGGTTGGGGTGGATGGCGTGGGCGTTGTCCGCCGAGACCATCAGGCTCTGCGAGAGCATCCGCCGATAGTCCGAGAGGCTCAGCCCCAGGCTCTCGCACAGGCGCTGCAGGGTGTCCTCGAGGAAGGTCGAATCCGCGCCCTGCTTGGTGCCGTTGCCGACCTCCTCGTTGTCGAAGATGCACAGCACCGGGATGCTCCTGCCGTCCTGCGCGCCGAGGAAGCCGCGCTCGGCGGCAAAGACGCATTGCAGATCGTCCAGCCGCGGGGCGGACAGGAACTCCCCCTCCGCGCCCCAGATCGTGCCGGGTGTGCGGGGATAGAGCATCAGCTCCGCCGAGACGATCTGCTCCGGCTGTGTCCCGGCGGCCTCGGCGATCAGGCGCGGGAAGGCGTCGCTCCCGCCCTCCATGCCGATCAGCGGCATCAGATCCACCTTGGGATCGTAGACCTTGCCCTCGTTTGCGCTGCGGTCGAGATGCACGGCAAGGTTCGGGATCAGCAGCAGGTCGCGCTCGATGTTCACAAGGCGGCTCACGAGCTTCTCCCCCTCGCGCACGACGACCCGCCCCGCCACGGACAGCGGGCGATCGAGCCAGGGGGCGATCATCATGCCGCCGTAGCGCTCGACATTGAGCTGGGTGTAGACCCCGGCAGCGTCCACCGTCCCGAGCTCCTTGACCTTGAAGGTCGGGGAGTCGGCGTGGGCGGTCATGAGCATGAAGCCCGGCGCGCTCCCGCGCGGGACGCGGAAGGCGATCACGCTCGAGCCGTTGCGGCGCACGAAATAGCGCCCGCCCGGCTCAGGGTGCCAGTCCCGCTCCTCATACAGCTCGGTATACCCGGCCTCGCGCAGCTCCCGGGACAGATTCTCCACCGCGTGCCAGGCCGTGGGGCTCGAGGCGATGAAGGATAGCAGTTCTCTGTTGATGGTCTCTTCCATTATGTATAACTCCGCTTTTCTTCTATATTGCGGAGCGCCGACGGTGCGGCGCTCCATGTGCTCAGTTCGTAAATTCGCAGACGTAGCCGATGCGCCCGCTGTAGATGTTCGGGTCAGCGGCGACGGGATCGTTGCGGCTGTCGATGAACGACCAGCCGCTGCCCGTGTTCCAGAGCATCACAAAATCCTCCGACGCGCCGTCGCGGCTGTCGAGATAGGACGGCTCGCCGTCCGCCCAGGTCATCATGGCGGTAGGCTCCTCCGTCTCCCAGATGAGGTAGCTGCCCTCGCGGTGGCAGCCGATCCAGATGCCCTGCATCCCGGACTGCTCGGCAAGCTGCGTGATCATCGTCAGCTCATCCGTGCTGTTGATGACCGCAAGCATCCCGCCGCGGTCGGCGGCCTCGTTCTTCGCCGCCGTCCAACTGATATCGCCCGGGAAAATCTGATAGTAGGACTGGTGCGCCAGCCCCTGCTCTTCCTGCTCCGCCTGCTGCATCTCCTCCACCGAGATAAATTCTCCCTCGGTTTGGATGGCGTTGTCCCCCACTTCCGGCATGGAAACCTGTTTTCCCTGCCCTTCATCCTCCCACTCGTAGTCCTGGAGGAAGTGGTTTGCGATCAGGGCGGCAATGATGAGCAGCCCGCAGAGGATCAGCACCACGCCGACCGGGCGGGTGCGGCGCTTGCGTACATCCTGCTCGATCTGGCGGCTGCGCTCCTCGTCGGGAACGTAGCGCGGTGCGCGGCGTTTGGGCACGACCGGGTCAAGCTCGGGGTTCTCCTCCACGGTCAAAACCGGGATCGCCTCGTGCTTTTCCTTCCCCGGCTCGTAGACGCGCACGTCCTCCGTCTCGTCCGGGACGGGCGGCTCTTCGGGTTCTTCCGGCTCTTCCGGCTCTTCCGGCTCGCCGAAGACCTCCTTCACCAGCTCGCGCAGGGACTTCTTTTCCTCCTTCGGCTCCTCGCTCTTCTCAGGGGCGTTGCCCGAGAGGATCTCCCGCGCGGCCTCCTCCGGCGTGAACTGCGGCACCTCCTCGAGAAGCCGCGGTTCGCCCGGCGTCTGCGGTTCCTCCGCCTTGCCGCCGAGGATATCGAGCATCATGCGCTCGGCCTCGCTCAGCTCCTCCTCGCTCTTCTTGAAGAGCGAGGCGCCCTCGCCGTCGTCGTAATATTTATTCTCCAGGCAGCTCTCCAGCACGACCGCCAGCGCCTTGGGATTCTCATAGCGCTCGTTTGTCTGGAAGCGGCAGGCCTTCTCCACGATCTCTCTGAGGCGCGGCGGACAGCCTGCGGGCGCGGAGAGCTCCGCCCCGTTCATGCGGCTGAGCTGCGCAAGGGGGCTCTCTCCCTCCATCGGCAGCCTTCCCCCGCTCAGGCCGTACCACAGCAGCAGCCCCAGAGAATACACGTCGCTCGCGGCGCTGCATTCGCCGTTCCAGTACAGCTCCGGCGCCACGAATTGCAGTTCCTGCCCTTCCCAGCCGCTGCGCTTTCCGGGGCCGATGGCAAGTGCCCCGTCCTCCTCGCGGCTGATGTTCTCCGGGAAGATGCCGCCCCGGTAGCTCTGGTTCCCCACTTCCTCGCTCACCAGACGGCACAGCGCCGCCGTCAGCTCGCAGAGCGCCTGGCGATCCATTGCGGCAATCGCCGCCCCGAGCGCTTTATCGGGATTCCATTGATGTTCCATCTAGTCTCTCTCCGTTTCGGACTGTGGATTTCATGTTATGTTAACACATACGCCCGCGTTCGTCAATCTTCGATTTGCGTCTTATCACGGGCGTTTCATAAAACTGCGAGAGGGGGAGTTCAGAGGGGCTCTCCCCTCTGATTTGCCGCCGCGAACTCTTCAGTTCCCCTTTGGGGACTGAAGAGGTACCCTTATCTCTCCATTTTGTCCGCAAGGCGGGTGATCGCATCCGCGTACCCGGCGAGCTCCTTGTTCGCATGACCCTCGAGCCCGCGCGCCACGCGCAGCAGCCGCTCCGCTGCGGCGATCAGGCGTGTGAAGGCCGCGCTGACCCTGCGCTGCTTGCCCGTGGGCTTCTCGATGGGCACGCCGCGCGTCTCTCTTACGAACTCGCCGTGCAGCAGATCGTAGCAGGTGCCGCTGTAGGGCGCGTAGGCGGTATAGCCGTGCTCGTTTTGCAGGCAGGAGACGAAGCTGTCCGCCGCCTCCGGGTCGCCGTGGTTGACAAACACCAGCTTTGGCTTTTTCTCAAAGCCGCCGAGCCAGCGCAGCAGACCGTTTTTGTCCGCGTGACCGCTCACGCCGGGCAGCGTGTCGATCCGGCAGTCCACCTGGATATCCTCATTGAAGAGCCGCACGCGCTTCGCCCCCTCGACCAGCGCGCGCCCGAGCGTGCCGAGAGCCTGATAGCCCACGAACAGCACCGTGCACTCCGGCCGCCAGAGGTTGTGCTTGAGGTGATGGCGCACGCGCCCGGCATCGCACATCCCGCTCGCCGAGAGGATGACCTTGGGCGTTTTGTCCTCGTTGATGCGGCGCGACTCCTCCTGCGAGACCGTGAGCTGCAAGCCGGGGAAGACCAGCGGGTTCACCCCGGCGCGGATCATCTGCTGCATATCCTCGTCGAGAAACGAGGGGTCGCACTGGAGGAAAATGCTCGTGGCCTCGATGGCAAGCGGACTGTCCACATAGACCGGGAAGTCCCCGTGCCCGGTGACGAGGCCGCGCTCCTTGATCTCGCGGATGAAGTACAAAATCTCCTGCGTGCGCCCGACGGCAAAGCTCGGAATGAGCATATTGCCGCCCCGATCGAGCGTCTGCTGGATGCGCGCGGCCAGCTCCGCCACATAGTCCACGCGCTGCTCGGTATGGAGCCTGTCGCCGTAGGTCGATTCCATGACCAGATACTCGCTCTCGCGCACGAACTGCGGGTCGCGCAAAATGGGCTGGTCGAGGTTGCCGATGTCGCCCGAGAAGGTGATCTTGCGACTCTCACCGCCCTCGTACAGCCAGACCTCGATGGCGGAGGAGCCGAGCAGGTGCCCCACGTCCGTCAGGCGGATCGTCACGCTCTCGTTTACCTGGATGCGCTCGTTATAGCGGCAGGCGCGCAGACAGGAGATCGCGCCGAGCGCGTCGTCCATGTTGTACAGCGGCTCCACGATCCCTTCACCGCTGCGCTGCTGCTTGCGGCTCTTCCACTCCGCCTCGGAGGTCTGGATGTTCGCGCAGTCGCGCAGCATGATATCGCACAGCGAGCAGGTGGCCTCGCTTGCGTAG
The DNA here is from genome assembly GCA_045546335.1 of Candidatus Limivicinus sp. GTDB lineage: Bacteria > Bacillota > Clostridia > Oscillospirales > Oscillospiraceae > Limivicinus. Next base: position 7,204 of record JAZQCO010000054.1, read on the forward strand.
ATCGCGCCGCGAAAGCCCTCTTTGTACAGCAGCGGCAGCTTCCCGCTGTGGTCGATGTGCGCGTGTGTCAGCAGGACGAAATCGAGCTGGGAGGCCGCGACCGGGATCATCTCGTTTTGAAACAGATCCTTCCCCTGCTCCATGCCGCAGTCCACCAGTCCGCGCTTGTCGCCCACCTCCAGATAGGTGCAGCTCCCCGTGACCTCATGCGCCGCGCCGAGAAAGGTGATCTTCATTGTCCTCGCTCCTTTCCTGTAAGTATTCCACTTCTGTTTGTTTTTATGGTAAACGAATTGAAAAAAATGAGTTTACGATTCCGCCATGTTTTTCGCCTTGCCCCGTCAGGGGCGAGAAAAACGGCTTTGCTCTGACATAGTAAACGCAAATTCTATTTGCATTTACTATACACCAGGAAAAGGCGCGCCGCAATCACGATTTGGCAATTTCAAGAAAGTTAAGAAATCGTCCCTGTCCAGTCTGTCGCACCTGGCGTCCCGCTCTGTCCGGTCTGTGAGCTTCTGCGTGAGCTGCCCGAGGTCTGCGCGCGTCGCCCAGGCGCGTCTCGGGAGTCTTGGTGATGGAGAGCTTCTTTTGCAGCGCCTCTACGTTTACTGTAAAAAAGCCTGGGTTTCTTTTATTTGGCGAATTGTAAGCAGGCTCTTTTTCTGCTATACTGGACAAAAAACAACAGGAGGCTCGGTTCATGCGCCGTTTTCTCGCTCTTTTGCTTCTGGCCGCGCTGCTGCTGACCCTTCCCGGCGCAGCCTGCGCCGAGGAGGCTCCCTTCGCCCTGACGCTTCACGTCGGGACGGGCAGCATCCTCGTGCGCGCGCGGCTCGACAGCTACGACAACAACCTCTATCTCTCCCTCTCCGACCTCTCCGCCGCGCTGAGCGGCACGGACAGGCAGTTTTGCTTCGCCCTCACGCGCACAGCGCAGGACGGGGACATCTTCACGATCACAACCGGCCAGCCCGCCGCCGCGCCGACCGCCGCCGTTGAAGGCGCCGCACGCCGGGTGGACACGCTCTACACCTTCCGCAACCGCTTGCAGCTCGACGGACGCGAGCAGAAGTATTACACCTGTCGCGACGGCGCCGATCTCTACATGAGCCTCACCGACATCCAGCTCCTTCTTGACCTGACGGTTGAGCGCAGCGCCGACGGGAGCCTGCGCCTTCTGCCCGGGCAGCGCTTCCTCCCGAATATGCAGGAGCTTTCCTTCGACGGCTTCTTCGAGGCGGTGAACGCCCTGCTGCTCGCCGATGCGGAGACAGGGCAGGTCTATTACGCGCTTGGCAGCGGCCGCAGCCTGCCCATTGCCAGCCTCTCCAAGCTCATGGTCTATCTGCTGCTCGCCGAGGATATCAACGCCGGACGCTTCGGGCTCGACGACGCGGTGCCGATCAGCGAAAACGCCGCCGCGCTCTCCCTGCTTCCCGACGCGCAGGTCATCCTCGAGGCCGGGACCGCCCTTCCCTTCACAGAGCTGCTCGACGCGATGCTCCTCGCCTCCAGCAACGAGTGCGCCCTCGCGCTCGCGGAGTATTGCGAGGGCTCGGAGGCGGCGTTCGTGGAGCGTATGAACCGCCGCGCCGCAGAGCTGGGGCTCACGAGCGCCGTCTTCTACTCCGTACACGGTCTGCCGGTCTATACCGCCTCCGCCGTCCCGGCCAAGCGGCAAAACAGCATGAGCGCCGACGATCTCTTCCGGCTCTGCGCGTATCTGCTCAAAAGCTACCCCGCGCTGACTGAGCGCACCGCGCGCCAGTTTGCCGAGCTTCCCTCGCTCGATTATATTACCGCGAACTCTAACCCCCTGGTCTTCAATCTCCCCGGCGTAAACGGGCTCAAGACGGGCAGCACCAACCGCGCAGGCTACTGCCTCGCCGCTTCTCTCCCCCTGCGCACGCAGGAGGAGCACTGCCTCGTCGCCATCGTGCTCGGCGCCGAGACCCCCGCCATCCGCAACCAGGTCGCGCATATCCTCCTGCGCTTCGGGCAGGATCAGCTTTTGAAGGCGGGATAAAAAAATATGTCGCTTTGCGAAAAAAACTCTTGACAAATGCAAAAAAGCGGTTATAATAGCTCTTGCGTTTAGCGGGATTGTGTAAAGGTAGCACAGCGGACTCTGACTCCGTATGTGAGGGTTCGAATCCTTCTCCCGCTGCCAGATATCGGCTTGAATCGTTACGATTCAAGCCGATTTTCTTTTGTTTTCCCGACTTTTTCCGGTTATTTGTTTCTCTATGCCCTTACGTGTGCCCTTACTGCGATGAAAAAAGGGTCAACCAGTGAGACAAATCGAGGGATTTTGGTACACGTCGTACTTTCAAATGCCCGGGATCTGACGCACATATTCTTCCATCCGGCTGGCACTGGCTGCCTTCATGGCATCGGAAACATGGCCGTAAACATCCAGCGTAAAGGCCGCCGTGGCGTGGCCGAGGTTCCCTTGCA
>JAZQCO010000055.1:0-8794 GCA_045546335.1 Candidatus Limivicinus sp.
CGCCGCTGTACGAGATCAACTGCAAGGACAAGACGTACTTTGCCTACTCCGAGCGCGAGAAGGCCGAAATCCTCTCCGGCCTCCCGGCGAAGGGCGTCTCCATCAGCCGCAGCAAGGGTCTGGGCGAGAACGACCCGGATATGATGTGGATGACCACCATGAACCCGGAGACCCGGCGGCTGATAAAAGTCATGCCCGAGGACGCCGAGCGTATGGCAGAGGTCTTTGATCTGCTGCTGGGCGACAATCTGGACGGGCGCAAGAGTCATATTGCCGCTGTCGGCGCGCAGTATCTCGACCTTGCGGACATTTCATGACGGAAGAATAAGTGAGCTATGGCGAAGAAGAAAGTACAGGAAACGAAAAAATTTGATAACCCCAACGTTGTCGGCCTGCGCGCGGAGGTGCTCGAGCAGCCCATCACCGAGACGCTGGAGACGAACTATATGCCCTATGCCATGTCGGTCATCGTCTCGCGCGCGATCCCGGAGATCGACGGCTTCAAGCCCTCGCACAGGAAGCTCCTCTATACCATGTACAAGATGGGGCTCTTGAGCGGCGCGCGCACGAAGAGCGCGAACATTGTCGGGCAGACCATGCGTCTCAATCCCCACGGCGACGCCGCGATCTATGACACCATGGTGCGCCTCTCGGCGGGCTATCAGGCGCTGCTCACCCCGTTTGTGGACTCCAAGGGCAACTTCGGCAAGGTCTACTCCCGCGACATGTCCTGCGCCGCCTCGCGTTATACCGAGGCCAAGCTCGCCTCGATCTGCGCGGAGGTGTTCCGCGACATTGACAAGGACACCGTGGACATGGTGGACAACTACGACGGCAGTATGAAGGAGCCGAGCCTGCTGCCCACCGCCTTCCCGAACGTGCTGGTGTCCTCGAACCTCGGAATCGCCGTCGGTATGGCGAGCCAGATCTGCGGCTTCAACCTTAACGAGGTCTGCGACACGGCCATCGCCCTGCTGCGTGACCCCGAGCACGATCTCTTCTCCACCCTGCCCGCGCCGGACTTTCCGACCGGGGCGGAGATCATCTACGACCGCGCGGAGATGGAGAACATCTACCGCACGGGGCGCGGCAGCTTCAAGCTGCGGGCGCGCTGGCGCTATGTGCCAGGCGAGAACATCATCGAAATCTACGAGATCCCCTATACCACCACGGCGGAAGCCATCATCGACAAGGTGGCGGAGCTCATCAAGGCGAACAAGATCCGCGAGATCAACGACATGCGCGACGAGACGGATCTGGGCGGTCTGCGCCTGGCCATCGACCTCAAGCGCGGCGTCGAGCCCGAAAAGCTCATGCAGAAGCTCTTTCGTATGACCACGCTGCAGGACCCCTTCGCCTGCAACTTCAATATCCTCGTCGGCGGCAATCCCCGCGTCATGGGGGTTCGGGAAATCTTCGAGGAGTGGATCGCCTGGCGCACGGACTGCGTAAAGCGCCGCGTGTACTTCGATTTACAAAAGAAGAAGGAGAAGCTCCATCTGCTCAAGGGGCTCGAGGCGATCCTGCTCGATATCGACCGAGCCATTGAGATCATTCGCGGCACCGAGCTGGAGAGCGAGGTCGTGCCGAACCTCATGACAGGCTTTGGCATCGACCAGATTCAGGCGGAGTACGTCGCGGAGATCAGGCTGCGCAACATCAACCGCGAATACATCCTCAAGCGCACGGCGGAGACCGAGGAGCTTGAGAAGGAGATCGAGGAGCTGGAGGCGACGGTCTCGAGCCGCCGGAAGCTGCGCGCCATCATCACTGAGGAGCTCAGGCAGATCAATAAAAAGTACCAGACCCCGCGCAAGACCCAGCTCGTCTACGCCACCGAGCTCGAGGAGGTCGAAGAGGAGGAGACGGTGGAGGATTACCCTGTCACGCTCTTCCTTTCCCGTGAGGGCTATTTCAAGAAAATCACCGCCCAATCCCTGCGCATGAGCGGGGAGCAGAAGTATAAGGAGGGCGACGGGCTGAACGTGAGCTTTGAGAGCTCCAACCGCCGCGAGGTGCTGATCGTGACGGACAGGCAGCAAATTTATAAGCTGCGTCTGCGCGAGATCGAGGACAGCAAGGCCTCCGTGCTCGGTCAGTACCTGCCCGCCAAGCTCGGCATGGACGAGGGCGAGAGCGTTTTCACCATGCTCGATCCGGGCGATTACCGGCACGATGTCCTCTATGTCTTTGAAAACGGCAAGGCCGCGCGCGTGGCGCTGAGCGCCTACGAGACCAAGACCAAGCGCAAGAAGCTGATCGGCGCTTACTCGGATAAGAGCCCGCTGCGCGCGGTCATACCGCTTGAGGAGGAGAAGGATCTAGTCTGCTACTCGAGCGACGGACGCTGCCTGGTATTCCACTCTTCGCTCCTGCAAACCAAGACCAGCCGCTCGACCCAGGGCGTGAACGCCATGACGCTCAAAGCGAAAAAGACGCTTGAGCGCGCCGTGCCGCTCAGGGAGACCCCGATCCAGAATGCCAGCCGTTACCGTGTGCGCTCCCTCCCCGGTGCTGGCGCTCTGCTCAAGCCGGAGGACAGGGGAGAGGAACAGATGTCACTGATCGAGTAAGGAAGGACAGCCATGGAACAGACAAAAAAGCGCCCCTCGCTGCGCCGACAGATCAGCAAGTATGTGCTGATCGTCCTCGGCAGCTTCATCTACGCGATAGGCTTTCAGTTCTTCATGTTCCCAAACCACATCGTCTCCGGCGGCGTCACGGGTATTGCGATGATTATAAACCGCTTTACAGACTGGCCCGTCGGCGTCATGGTGATCGTGATGAACGTCCCGCTGTTTCTGGTAGCCTGGCGGCATTTCGGGCTGGACTATCTCGTCGGCTCCCTCGTGGGGACGGCGGTGTCCTCCGTCTTTGTCGATCTTTTGGCGGCCTCGAGCATCGTCGCGACGAATGATCCGATGCTCGGCAGTATCATCGGCGGCGCCATCAAGGGTGCGGGCATGGGGATCATCTATTACGTCGGCGCCTCGACCGGCGGCGTGGATATCGTCGCCAAGATGCTGCGGCAGCACTACCAGCAGATCAATTTCGGCACCCTCGTGCTCATTATCGACATCGTGATCGTCGCGGCCTATGCGCTGGTGCTGCAGCAGTACGAGAGCGCCATGTACTCGCTGATCGGTATGTATGTCGTGAGCAAGGTGGTCGATCTCGCCCTCTACGGCATTGACAACTCCTCTCTCTGCTACATCATCAGCGAGAAGAGCGAGGAGCTGACGCAGGAGATCATCTCCGGCCACGTCCACCGGGGCGTCACGATCCTGGACGGGGTCGGCGCTTACTCTCACAGCAAGAAGAACGTCATCATGTGCGTCATCAAGCGCACGCAGATGGGCGAGATGCGCCGTCTTGTCCGCCGTGTAGACGAGCGCGCGTTCTTCATCGTCACCGACGCGAAGAACGTCTTCGGAAACGGCTTTGAGAGCATCGCCGATGTGAAATGAATCGACGGGGCGCTGTGTTCTTGCGCAGCGCCCCGCGCGGGATATCAAAAATATTTCAAAAAACTCTTGACAAGTCGAAAAAGCGTGCTATAATACTCCATGCTGACGCGGGCATAGCTCATCTGGTAGAGCGCCACCTTGCCAAGGTGGAGGTAGCGAGTTCGAGCCTCGTTGCCCGCTCCATTAAAAAACCTGCCGCTTCTTGTGGCAGGCTTTTTGTTATTCACGCGCGGGCATGGTGGAATTGGCAGACACGCTGGATTTAGGTTCCAGTGGGAAACCGTGCAGGTTCAAGTCCTGTTGCCCGCATAGGATAACGGGGCATCCGGGGAGGATGCCCTGTTTTTGATAGGAGACGACTATGGCGGCTGACATGACAGTGCCCTGTGGGGAGGGCTATCTCAACATCCGCGTCGGCGCGATCATCATGCGAGAAGGCAAGATGCTGATGGTCGGCAGCGGCGAAGAGCCGGAATACTACTATTCCGTCGGCGGGCGGCTCCACTTCGGCGAGACGGCGGAGGAGGCCATCGTGCGCGAGGTGTATGAAGAGACCGGCGCAGCGCTCGAGATCGACCGGCTGGGCTTTGTGCTGGAGAACTACTTCACCGCGGACTACGGCGCAAAGCGTGGAAAGCTCGTCTATGAGCTGTCGTTTTTCTATTATATGAAGACGCCCGAGGGCTTCGACCCGCCGCTTCGGTTCCGCGAGGGCGAGAGCGAGGAGACGCTCTATTGGGTCGATCCTAGCGCGCCGGTGCGCTACTATCCTGAATTTTTCCGCACAGAGCTCTCACAGCCCTCCGAGGGCGTGAAGGTGATATGTGCGGACGAACGCTGAATAAAGGAGCAAAGTATGGATATCCTTGCAGTATTGGCTTCAGAGCTCAACCAGAAGCCCGAGTATGTAGAAAATGTCGTGCGCCTGCTGGACGAGGGGAACACCATCCCCTTTATCGCCCGCTACCGCAAGGAGCTGCACGGCGCGATGGACGACACGACGCTGCGCACCTTGGAGACAAGGCTCCAATATCTGCGCGGTCTCCAGGAACGGCGCGAGAGCATCCTGAAATCCATCGAGGAGCAGGGGAAGCTGACCGAGGAGCTGAAGAAGGCCATTGACGCGGCTTCGACCCTCGCAGAGCTTGAGGATCTCTATCGCCCCTATAAGCAAAAGCGCCGCACCCGTGCGACGATCGCCCGCGAGAAGGGCTTGGCCCCGCTGGCGGAGCTGCTCTTTGCCCAGGGGCGGGATTGCCCGGAGCCGCTGGACGCGGCGCGCGAGTATGTCGATCCCGAACGCGGCGTGGAGACGGCGGAGGACGCGCTCGCCGGGGCGTCGGACATCATCGCCGAGCAGATCAGCGACGACGCGGCGCTGCGCAAGACGCTGCGTGAGCTGCTGCGCCGTCAGGGAGTGCTGCATTCCGAGGCTGCGACGGAGGAGGATTCCGTCTATCGCCTGTACTACGACTTTACGCAGCGCATCTCCCGCCTGCAAGGGCATCAGGTGCTGGCAATCAACCGCGGCGAGAAGGAGAAGCTGCTGAAGGTCTCCGTCGAACTCGAGCAGGAGCGCGCCATGCAGAGCGTGTACCGCGCCGTGGTGATCCCCGGCTCGCGGGCCATGGCGTTTGTGAAGAGCGCCGCGCTGGACGCTTACGAGCGCCTGATCTTCCCCTCGCTCGAGCGCGAGTGCCGCAGCGACCTCACAGATGCCGCGAACGAGGGCGCCATCGGGCAGTTTGCGCTGAACCTGCGTCCGTTGCTGATGCAGCCGCCGGTGAAGGGCAAGGTCACGATGGGGCTCGACCCCGGCTATCGCATGGGCTGCAAGGTCGCCGTCGTGGACGGCACCGGCAAGGTGCTCGACACCGCCGTGGTCTACCCGACCTACGGCGAGCGGCAGAAGAATGAGGCGATATGCACGCTTGCCGCGCTCGTGCGGAAGCATGGTGTGGAGCATATCGCCATTGGCAACGGCACAGCGAGCCGAGAGACAGAGCAGATGGCGGTGGAGCTGATCCACCAGGAGAACGAGAGCGGCGCGCATCTGAGCTATATGATCGTCTCCGAGGCGGGAGCCTCGGTCTACTCGGCAAGCCCCCTCGCGGCAGAGGAGTTCCCGCAGTTTGATGTCAACCTCCGCTCGGCGGTGTCCATCGCCCGCAGACTTCAGGATCCGCTGGCGGAGCTCGTAAAGATCGAGCCGAAGGCCATCGGCGTCGGGCAGTACCAGCACGATATGCCGCAAAAGCAGCTTGAACAGGCGCTTGACGGCGTTGTGGAGGACTGCGTAAACGCGGTCGGCGTGGACGTGAACACGGCCTCCCCGTCGCTGCTGCGCCGGGTCTCCGGTCTGACTGCCGCGACAGCAAAGAACATCGTCGTTTACCGCGAGGAAAACGGTGCGTTCTCCTCGCGCGCGCAGCTTAAAAAGGTGCCGAAGCTCGGCCCCAAGGCCTTCGAGCAGTGCGCGGGCTTTCTGCGTGTGCCGGAGAGCAAGAATGTACTCGACAACACCGCGGTTCACCCGGAGTCCTACGCAGCGGCGACGGGGCTGCTGGAGCTTCTCGGGCACAGCAAGGCCGATCTCGCGGCAGGGCGGCTCTCGCAGCTTCCCGCAGAGCTCAAGGCCTACGGCGCGCAGAGGGCGGCAGGGGAGCTGGGCATCGGGCTTCCCACACTCAATGACGTGGTGAGCGAGCTCATGAAGCCGGGGCGTGATATCCGTGACGCGCTGCCAAAGCCCATCCTGCGCACGGACGTGCTCTCCATCTCCGATCTCAAGCCGGGGATGCGTCTGAGCGGCACCGTGCGCAACGTCATCGACTTCGGCGCCTTCGTCGATATCGGCGTGCACCAGGACGGACTCGTCCATATCACCGAGATTGCCGAGCGCTATGTCAAGCATCCCTCAGAGCTGCTCTCTGTGGGCGATGTGGTGGAGGTCGTCGTGCTCGATGTGGACGAGAAGCGCAAGCGCATTTCTCTCTCCATGAAGCAGGCAAAGTAAGCGAAAATGCACAAGGCCGGGATACGTTCGCATCCCGGCCCGCAGTGAGCCGGCTCCCTGAAGGGCTGTCCGCGCTCGATCTACTTGACAAAGCGCCGTTTTGGTTGGGTCCCGATAAGCCTTGCTTATGGGTGCTTCAACAGGCGGGCTCTTTCTCTCTCGCCGCCCGGCGCTTTGTCCGAGCATAGTATATGCGGGGGATCCCAACTTATCCATCCGAACGGGAGGCAGTTTATGGAAACTTTTTCGAGTGTATTGATGTTCGCGGCGCTGGTTGTATTCGTCGTTTTGCTTATCCGTATCCTCTCCGCGCCGATCCGGGGCATTCTCAAGTTCCTGATGCACGCGGCCTTTGGCTACGCGCTGCTGTTCCTTGCGAGCTTCTTCGGGGACTTTGTGGGGCTCGATATCCAGATCAACCTCATCAACGTCCTGATCGCCGGGTTCTTCGGCATCCCGGGCGTAGTCTTTCTCGCGCTTGCGAGCTTCCTCTTTTAACGAAATCGGCACCCCATACGGGGTGCCGAATTTTACAGTTTCACGGTGAAGACAATGGTGTCGCCCTCGTAATGGGCGCTGATCTCACCCTTGTGCAGGTGGACAATGGTCTGCGCGGCGGAGAGGCCGATCCCAAAGCCGCCGCTTTTTTGATTGCGGGAGCCGTCGGCGCGGTAGAAGCGGTCGAAGAGCCGCTCCAGCGGGGGATGCTCAGTTCCGACCGTGTTTTCAATGCGCAGCACGGCGCGATCCTCCTGCCTGAGGCGGACACGGATCGTCCCGCCGTCCTCGCAGTACTTGACGGCGTTGTCGAGCAGCGTGGAGAGAAGCTGCTGCAAGAGCGTCTTACTCCCGTTGAATGGAAGCGTCTCAGGCAGTTCAACAACATAGCCCAGATGCCGCAGCTCGGCCGGGGCGCGGAACATCTCCGCCGCCTCCCGCGTGAGCTGCGCGAGATCAAGCGGGGCGAGATCGGCCGGAGCGCTGTTTTCATCCAGCCGCGCGAGCGTGAGAAGGTTTTGCATCAGCGTGCTCAGACGCTGCGCCTGGGCGCGGATATTGCGGCTATATTTGCTCTCGCCGCCGCAGAGCTCCATGGCGTCGAGATTCGCCAGAATAATGGCCAGCGGCGTCTTGAGCTCATGCCCCGCGTCGGTGACGAACTGCCGCTGCCGCTCGATGTTCTCCGCGATCGGACGGATGGCGCGGCGGGAGAGCAGCGTCACCAGCGCGAGCATCGCAAGCCAGGCCAGCAGCCCCAGCAGCGCCGAGAGCGCCGTGACGCGAAGCAGTGCGTGAACCGTCTGGCTGATATCGAGGAACACGACGCTGTGATAGCCCTCGGCGGGCTCAATGATCTTGAATCGGTAGCTTTGCAGCCGACCGGTTTCACGACCGCTTGCGAGCGCTGTGCGTGCAAGCGTCTCCGCTTCCTCCTCGCTCACGGAGGAGATGCGCTCGAGGTTCATACTCTCCAGCTGATCTTCACTGTCGAAGCGAACCGTGAAGGTCAGCGCGGCCATTCGGTCATTCTCGTCCATCTCCCGCCGAAACAGCCCGTCCGGCTCCCGAAGGCCGTCCGGGCGCGGCGCGGGGCCGAAGCCCTCGAAGGAGGCGAGCATGGTCAACAGCTCCTCGCTCTCACCGTTTGCGGAGACGGCGTTCATCCCGTTGATGCCGCCCAGCAGCACCAGCAGCAGCACCGAAACCGCGATCATCGCCGTGATAATGAACTTCTTTTGCAGCGTTCGGATCATGCGCCGCCCTCCGTACTGCTGACCAGCAGATAGCCCACGCCGCGCCGCGCGCGGATCTGCACCGTGGAGCCAAGCGCGGTCAAGCGCTTTCGCAGGTAGGAGATGTAGACCCACACCACGCCGATGTCCGACTCGGTCTCATAGCCCCAGACCTTGACGAGCATATCCTCCGTGGAGAGGCAGATGCCGCGGTTGAGCATCAGCAGCTCCATGAGCTTATACTCGAGCTTTGGCAGGACGACGCTTTTGCCGCCGCAGCGGAGTTCGGCGTTTTGCTGGTTGAGTGTAAGATCGCCGACCACGATCTCGTTTGGCGTGAACTCCTCGCGCCGCCGCAGCATGGCGCGCACGCGCGCAAGCAGCTCACCCATGGCGAAGGGCTTGGGCAGATAGTAAGTCGGAGGCCAAGCGGGCTTAGGAAGACAACACTTAGCTACAACTCCTTGGCTCACAGAACGACATGGCTACGATCCGACTTGTGAACTCCTCGCGCCGCCGCAGCATGGCGCGCACGCGCGCAAGCAGCTCACCCATGGCGAAGGGCTTGGGCAGATAGT
>JAZQCO010000056.1:0-45109 GCA_045546335.1 Candidatus Limivicinus sp.
CATCACCAGACCGTCCAGCCTTCCGGAAGATACAAACGAGGGTTCGCTCCGCCCGCGTACCATCACGGAGTACATTGGGCAGGAGAAGGCGAAGGGGAATCTGGAGATCTTTATAAATGCAGCCAAGATGCGCGGGGAAGCGCTGGATCATGTTTTGCTGCCCGGCCCCCCGGGCCTGGGCAAAACCACGCTGGCAGCGGTTATCGCAAACGAGATGGGTGTCAACATGCGCATCACTTCCGGTCCTGCTATTGAGAAGCCGGGAGATCTGGTTGCCATGCTGACCAATCTCAATGAGGGTGACATCCTGTTTGTCGATGAGATCCACCGCCTCAACCGCGCTTACGAGGAGATTCTTTACCCCGCGATGGAGGACTACGCCATCGACATCATCCTCGGCAAGGGTCCCTCGGCAAACTCCCTGCATCTGGAGCTGCCGCGCTTTACGCTGATCGGCGCAACCACGCGCTCCGGGCAGCTCACCGCGCCGCTGCGCGACCGCTTTGGCGTGACGCTGCGGCTGGAGCTCTATACCCCGGAGGAGCTGACAAGGATCGTGACGCGCTCTGCCGGGATCCTCGGCGTGGAGATCGAACAGGACGGCGCGTATGAGATCGCCTCCCGTTCACGCGGCACACCACGAATCGCGAACCGCCTGCTGCGCCGCGTGAGAGATTTTGCCCAGGTTCGCGCCGACGGCATCATCACCCGCGCTGTCGCGGACGAGGCGCTCTCAAGGCTGGAGGTCGATAAGCTGGGGCTCGACGCGCTGGACCGACGGATGCTGCGCAGCATCATCGAGTTTTACCACGGCGGCCCGGTGGGACTTGAGACGCTCGCGGCTACGATCAACGAGGACGCGGTGACGCTTGAGGACGTGTACGAGCCGTATCTGCTGCAAAAGGGCTTCCTGACGCGCACGCCGCGCGGGCGTTGTGTCACGCGCCGGGCGTATGAGCACCTCGGTATCGCCTATATCGGACAGCAGGAGCTCCCGCTGTGATAAAAAAACCTTCCAGCTTTTTTATCATTTTGAATGAAAACTATTGACAATGAACAAGATTGCTGTATAATGCAATTGTGTTTTCGTGAATTGTTATGTGAAGATGGAAAACACAGTACTGACTGATAACGAGCTTTTGAAGCGCTCCGCAGCGGGCGACCGCAACGCGGAGGAGCAGCTTGTTGAGCGCTATATGCGCCTGGTGCGAAGCTGTGCGCGCCCGCTCTTCCTCGCAGGAGGGGACAGCGAAGATCTGATCCAGGAGGGCTTGCTGGGGCTCCTCTCAGCGATCCGGCAGTTCGACCCGGGCTGTGGCGCGAGCTTCTCGACCTTTGCGGATCACTGCATCCGAATGCGCCTCCTGTCAGCCATAAAATCCGCATCCCGATTAAAGCATCTCCCGCTCAATGACGGCGTTTCCCTGGAACAGCTCTCGGAACATCCTGAGCTTCAGTTTTCGGCAAACCCGGACTTCCTCCGTCATAATCCGGAGGATTTGGTTCTGGCCAGAGAGAGAACGGAAGAACTTTATTACGAACTGTCACAGTGCCTCTCCCGCCTGGAAAAACAGGTTTTGGATCTGTATCTTGACGGGTACTCCTACCGTGAGATCGGTTTTCGTCTCAGAAAGGAGCCGAAGGCGATTGACAATGCTGTGCAGCGTATCCGGCGTAAGCTGGCGCGGAACCCCAATCTAGGCGATATCAGCCGCAAGGGCTGATCGCAAATACATGCCGAAACTGGCAACAAGCAAAAGAGAGGATTTACCATGTACGAGAACAAGACCTTAGTGTGCAAAGAGTGCGGCAACGAGTTCGTGTTTACCGCCGGTGAGCAGGAGTTCTACGCTGAGCGCGGTTTCCAGAACGAGCCCCAGCGCTGCAAGGCCTGCCGTGACGCTCGCAAGAACGCCGCCCGCGGTCCCCGTGAGTTCTTCACCGCTACTTGCGCTGCCTGCGGCGGCGAGGCGAAGGTTCCCTTCGAGCCCAAGTCTGATCGTCCCGTCTACTGCAGCGAGTGCTTCGCTAAGATGAGAGCTCAGGCCTGATGACCTGAAACCGTGGGGCGCGAAAGCGCCCCACTTGCTTTTATCCATCCGAAAGGAGCTCCTGTTATGGAAATCACGCGCGACACGTTGATCTCTGAGGTCGTGGAAAACTGTCCTGACGCCATGCCGGCCTTTATGGATATCGGTATGCACTGCGTCGGCTGCGCCATGGCCAGCGGGGAGACGATTGAGCAGGCCTGCGCCGCTCACGGTGTTGACCCGGATGACTTTCTCAGCTATCTGAAAAAGTTTTTGGAAACAGTCTAGACTCAAAGCCGGTGTCCCCGGCTTTTCTTTATCGTATGAACAAAAGATTATCTTGCATTGCGGCTCATGTCGCCGACGGGATCGGGCTGATCGACGTGGGGACGGATCACGGCTATCTGCCCCTTGCCCTGGCGCGGCGGGGCTATCCGGGGCGGCTGATCGCCTCGGATATCAACGACGGGCCGCTGGCGACTGCCCGGGCGGCGGCAGAGGAGGCGCAGCTCTCCGAGCGCATTACGTTTCAGCTCTGCGATGGCCTGGACGGCTGTGAGCCCTCTGCGATCGACACGATCGTCATTGCCGGTATGGGGGGAGACACGATCTGCGGCATCCTGGATCGCGCGGAGTGGTGCATGGATCCCCGCTATACGCTGATCTTGCAGCCGATGACGCGCGCGGAGGTGCTGCGCTACTGGCTCGTGAACAACGGCTTTACGCTTACCGCGGAGGAACTGGTGGAGGATGCCGGGCGGCTGTATGCCATCGTCATCGCGCGCTACGGCGGCGAGAGCCGCCTCACGGACGCGGAGCTGTTCACCGGCTCTGCGGCGCTGCTTGAAGGGCAGCTTCTCTTTGCACGCATGCTGCGACAGCAGACAGGGCGCTTTGAGGCGATGCTGAAAGGGCTGGCCTGCTCAGACGATGGTGCCGACAGAGCGCGCAGCGCGCTGGTGCAGAGCATTTTGAAACAATTGAAGGAGATGGAGCGCCATGACGACGACGGAAGAGATATTTCAGTATCTGTGTGAGCTTGCACCGCTCTCGCTGCAACTGGACTTCGACAACGCCGGGCTTCTGGTCGGGCGGCGCGCCACGGCGGTGGAACGGGTGCTGCTGGCGCTCGATATCACGGACGAGGTGATCGACGAGGCGACGGAGAAGGGCTGTCAGTTGATCGTGTCGCATCATCCGCTGATCTTCCATACGCTGCGCAGCGTGACGGACGCCACACCGGATACGCGGGTGCTGCGGCTGATCGAGCAGGGGATCGGGGCGATCTGTATGCACACGAACCTCGACATCGCCGAGGGCGGCGTCAACGACGTACTGATAGAGCTTCTCGGCGCATCCTGCGAGGGGGCGCTGGATCCTGACGGCTGCGGGCGTATCGGGACGCTTCCCGAGGCACTCAGTATGCCCGACTTCCTGGCGCTTGTCAAGGAGCGGCTGAGCGCCAACGGCTTGCGCTATTATGATGCCGGAAAGCCCGTCCGCCGCCTCGCGGTGATGGGCGGCGCCGGGGGAGAGAGCGTCCATGATGCCTGGGAGAAGGGCTGCGACACCTATGTGACCGCCGATCTCAAGTATCATCAGTTCCAGGACGCCGCGCTCTGCGGTCTCAATCTGATTGATGCCGACCATTTCTCCACGGAAAACCCCGTCGTGCCGGTTCTCTGCGCCAAGCTCAGCGCGCGGTTTCCGGCCGTGAGCTTCACGGTTTCGGAAAAGCACCGTGCTCTGATCCGCTTTTTCTGAATAATCGCCCTCCGCGCCTCATACACTCGAGCAAACGAGTTTAGGAGGAGCGGAGGCTTTTTTATGACCCAAACAAGCATTTATCACGACATCGCGGCCCGTACCGGCGGCGCCTTTATGCTGGGCGTTGTGGGACCTGTCCGCACAGGCAAATCCACCTTCATCAAGCGCTTCATGGAGACCCTGGTCATTCCCCAGATCGAGAACACCTATATGCGCGAGCGCGCAAAGGATGAACTGCCGCAGAGCGGTTCTGGGCGGACGATCATGACAGCCGAGCCGAAATTCGTCCCGGAGGACGCGGTCACGATCCGTCTGGAGGATGAAACGGCGCTCTCCGTGCGGCTTGTGGACTGCGTGGGCTACATGGTCGAAGGGGCGACGGGGCAGTTTGAGGATGGCGAGGAGCGTCTTGTCACGACACCCTGGTTCGACCACGAGGTCAGCATGACGGATGCCGCCGAGAAGGGGACGCACAAGGTCATCGCGGAACACTCCACGATCGGCATTGTCGTGACCACGGACGGTTCGGTCTGCGATATCCCGCGTGAGAAGTACCGCGAGCCGGAGGAGCGCGTCATTCGAGAGCTCAAGAGCATCGGCAAGCCCTTCGTCGTGCTGCTCAACTGCGCCGACCCGGAGGCGGAGAGTGCTGTGCAGCTCGCTTCCGAGCTCTCCGCGCGCTATGACGTGGAGTGTCTGCGCGTCAACTGTCTCTCACTCTCCGACGGCGATATCCTGCAAATCCTCCAATCGGTGCTGCAGGAGTTCCCGCTTACGTCCATCGGCTTCTTCCTGCCCGAGTGGCTCAACGCCCTCGGCGCAGAAAATCCGCTGCGGCAGGAGATCTACAGTCAGCTCGTGCTGGCCGGGGAGAACGCGCACAAGCTCAAGGACGGCGCGCTCGCCGTGGAGAAGCTCAAGAGCTGTGAGCGCTTCAGTCAGGTCTCCATCAGCGGAAGCGACCTCGGAACCGGCAGCCTCAGCATGGAGCTGCATCTCCCGCGCGCGCTGTACTATGAGACGCTCAGCGAGCAGACAGGGCTGGAGATTCGCAGCGATGGGGATCTGATCGCGCTGCTCACGGAGATGAGCCGCGTCAAGGCGGACTACGACAAGCTGGCGGATGCGCTGCGCGCCGTGCGGGAGACCGGCTACGGCGTGGTGATCCCGCAGGCGGAGGAGATGAAGCTCGAGGAGCCGCAGATCGTGCGCCAGGGTGGGAAGTATACCGTCAAGCTCAAGGCCAACGCCCCGGTGCTGCATATGTTCATGACCAACGCCGAGACGGAGGTCACGCCCGCCATCGGCGGGGAGACCGCGTCGGAGGACATCATCAACTTTCTCTTGCAGGGCTTCGATGGAGATGTGAACCGCATCTGGGAGTCGAACATCTTCGGCAAGTCGCTCAACGAGCTTGCGGAGGAGGGGCTGATGGCGAAGATTCAGGCCATGCCGCAGCACGCGCGCAACAAGCTGCGCGTAACGCTGCAGCGCATCCTCAACGAGGGCAGCGGCGGCCTGATCTGCATCCTGTTTTGAGCACCCGTGTCGCGCCGATTTGACTTCATACGAAAAAGCGTCTATAATACAGAAAAGGGGAGTGCCGGAGTACTGGTGCTGAAACGGGAGAAGCTGCTGGACGCTGCCATGCTGCTGTGCCTGCTTGCCGCCTCGTGGCTGCTCGTCCACACGGCCATGCAGCTCAGCGCCGTCTCGGCGGGCAACTTGGCCTCGCCGCCCTGCCTGATCATCGACCCCGGACACGGCGGGATCGACGGCGGCGCTATCGCCTTCAACGGCGTGCGGGAGAGCGATATTAACCTCGCCATCGGCCTCAAGCTCTCTGATCTCGCCGGCTTCTACGGCGTGGCGACAGCCATGACCCGCACGGACGACAGCGCGCGCACGAGCTACGACAGCTACAGTGAGCACGAAGACCTTGTCTATCGGGCAAAGCTGGCAAACGCCGTGCCGAACGGTGTTTTTCTCAGCATCCACCAGAACTTTTTCCCGACCAGCCAGCCCTCCGGCGCCCAGGTGCTCTATGCCGAGGGCGCAGAGAGCCGTCGGCTTGGCGAGACGCTGCAAGCCCTGCTGGTCTCCTCGCTGCAGCCGGGGAACCGCCGTCTTGCCGAGCCCGCACCGAAGAGCCTGTATCTGACCGCCCACGTCTCCTGTCCGGCGGTGCTGGTGGAGTGCGGCTTTCTCTCAAATCTGAGCGACCTCGATCTGCTCTCGCAGGATCGCTATCAAAGTTCCGTCGCCGCGGTACTGCTGACCGGGTACCTGCGCTGCTTTGGACAGACGCAATCCAATGATTACACATAAAGGTGATACAATGGCTAGCAAACAAAAGACAGTGTTCTGCTGCAGCGAATGCGGCGCAGAGACCTCGAACTGGGCGGGGAAGTGCCCGAGCTGCGGCGCGTGGAATACGCTGCAAGAGGTGAAATTTGACAGCGGTGCCTCGCGCTACGCCGCCTCTGCGGGCGCGGCGCGCCGCCCCCGCCCCAAGCGCCTGAGCGAGCTTGACCACGGGGTGGAGATCCGCTTTTCGACAGGGATCAGCGAGTTTGACCGGGTGCTTGGAGGCGGCGCGGTTCTCGGCTCGCTGAATCTGGTCGGCGGCGCTCCCGGCATCGGTAAGTCCACGCTGCTGCTGCAAATGTGCGCCTCCGCCTGTGGGGAGAAGCGCATCCTCTATGTCACGGGTGAGGAGAGCGAGCGGCAGCTCAAGCTCAGAGCCGAGCGCCTGCTTGTGCAGAATCCTGAACTCTACGTCCTCGCGGAGACGGATATCGACGCGATTCTTTCCGCTGTTGAGGAGTCTGCGAGCGAAATCATTGTGATCGACTCTATCCAGACCATGTCTGACCGTGAGGTCAGCTCAGCTCCCGGCAGCATCAGCCAGGTGCGCGAGTGTACCATGCGCCTGATGCGCGCGTGCAAGGAGCGCGGGCTTACGATCTTCGTCGTCGGGCACATCAATAAGGAGGGGAGCATCGCCGGTCCCAAGGTGCTTGAGCATATGGTGGACTGCGTGCTGTACTTTGAAGGAGAACGCAATACCAGCTTCCGCATTCTGCGCGCGGTGAAGAATCGTTTCGGCTCCACAAACGAGATCGGCGTGTTCGAGATGGAGGAGCGCGGGCTGCGCTGTGTCGAGAATCCGTCTGAGCTGCTGCTCTCCGGGCGTCCGGAGAACAGCCCCGGCACCTGCGTCGCCTGCGTGATGGAGGGGACGCGGCCGCTGCTGGCAGAGATTCAGGCGTTGGTCACGCCCAGCAATTATAACGCCGCCCGCCGCAGCAACGGCATCGACTACAACCGCAGCGCCATGCTGCTGGCTGTGCTCGAAAAGCGCGGGGGAATGCCGGTCGGCAAATGCGATTCCTATATCAACGTCATCGGCGGCCTGGAGCTGGAAGAACCGGCGGCGGACCTCGCGACCATCCTCGCCCTCGCCTCGAGCTTCCTCGACAGGCCGCTGGGCATGGATCTCGCGGCGATCGGCGAGGTAGGGCTCTCCGGGGAGCTTCGCAGCGTGAGCGCGCTGAACCAGCGGCTCTCGGAGATAGCACGCCTCGGCTTCAAGCGCTGCGTGATCCCGGCGCATAACCGCGACGAGATGGGCACATATCCCGGCCTTCGGCTGATCACGGCGCGCTCCATCGGCGAGGCCATCGCCCTGGCGCTGGGGAAGAAAAAGGAATGAAATGAGGCTGTACAACAGCGCGCGGCTGTGGTATAGTGAAGATGACATCCTGGGCTGGGTTTATCCTCTGCGCAGGACGGAACTGAAAGATAAATAAGGAGGAACCAGAATGAAAAAGCTGCTTTCACTGTTGCTTGTTGTCCTGCTTCTCGGTTCTGTAACTGCTTTTGCCGAGAATACGACCTATTACGCCTTCTCCGACCCCGTGGTGGATGTCCAGGGCGGGGAGGAGCCGGTTCACGTTGACCTGACCGGGCTGAGCCTTGCCGTCGCACCCGTTGAGGTGGACGGGCAGGAGGTCGTCGCGTTCAACATCCTCGGTAACGGCACACCGCTTTTTGCCGCGGCGTTTCACGTTGCAGAGGACAAGCTGCTTGTCGATGTAGACGGCTGGAGTCACACCTACTGCGCCGCGATCCCTGCTCTGCAAGAGGAGGCTGAGGCGGAGGTCGAGGCCGACCCCTTTGCCGGGCTGGATATCGACGCGCTTACCGCCGCGCTGATGAATGAGCTGGAACTGACGATGAAGGGGGACACGGTCAACTTTGTGCTCCCGTATACCGCCGTCAACTCGCTGATGCAGCAGCTCCTGCCCATGCTGGCTGAGAGTGTCAGCCTGCCGGAGGGCTTGGAGGATATCGACCTGAACGAGATCGCTGAGCTCTTCGCCGAAATGGAAAAGGAGGATTCCGGTGTCACATTAAGCGGCTCCTTTACGCAGAATGAGTCCATTTCCGCCGCGCTCGACTGCTATGTGGTGGAAAACGGGGAAGCAAGCAGCGAGCCGCTGTTCTCTGCGGTGATGCGGGAGACCGAGGAGGATTTCAGCCTCGATATCCTGCTGGTCGGTGAAATCGGTGTTCATGTCGGCCTCAACGCTGAAAGCGGCAAGCTCGATTTCCAGTATCAGGCGGAGGAGCAGTCCTTCGGTCTGACCGGCTTCTTCGGTTCTGAGGAGGGCGAGATCAAGGTCGCGCAGCTCGGTGAAGCCGCCGGCGCGATCGACGTGCAGCAGCTCACCGAGGAACAGACGGAGGAGCTCGGGAACGAGACGCTGCTTGCGCTCAACGATCTGCTGGAGTATCTGACACCTGTACTGAACGAGATCATGTAATCACGATGTATGAACGCGGGACGATTTGATAGAATCGAATCGTCCCGCGCTTTTTTTCTCCCGGTCAACGAAAATTTGCTTGTCAGTGTTGACAGAGGCAGAATTAGTGCGTATAATGTAGCCATCTCAGATGCAAAACCGCATATCACCGGAGGGGAGCCGCATAGACGGCTCTTATCGCTGAGATATCGAATCTCGCATAATATAAATTTTACGAGATTCGATGCAGCGGAATCCCTGCGTGAGACCATTTCCTAGAGTAACTCCATTCGATAGACTAATTCAAGGAAAGGAACCGATTACCTATGAATATCATTGTCACGGGCGGCGCCGGATTTATCGGCAGCAATTTTATCTTCCATATGCTTAAAACGCATCCCAACTACAGGATCATCTGCCTGGACAAGCTCACATACGCCGGAAACCTCTCGACCCTAAAGCCCGTCATGGATCGGCCGAACTTCCGCTTCGTGAAGCTCGATATCTGCGACCGCGACGGCGTGTTTCAGCTCTTTGAGGAGGAAAAACCGGATGCTGTCGTCAACTTCGCCGCTGAAAGCCATGTGGATCGGAGTATCGAAGATCCCTCTGTATTCCTCCAGACCAACATCATCGGCACGTCCGTTTTAATGGACGCTTGTCGGAATTTTAACAATGTGCGCTTCCACCAGGTTTCCACCGATGAGGTCTACGGCGACCTGCCGCTGGATCGCCCCGATCTGTTTTTCACGGAGGAAACGCCGATCCATACGAGCTCCCCGTATTCCAGCTCGAAGGCCGGAGCCGATCTGCTGGTGCTGGCGTATCTCAGAACCTACGGTCTGCCTGTTACGATCTCCCGCTGCTCGAACAACTACGGTCCCTACCACTTCCCGGAAAAGCTGATCCCGTTGATGATCGCGAACTGCTTGAATGATAAGCCGCTTCCCGTCTATGGCGAGGGCAAAAATGTGCGTGACTGGCTGTATGTGGAGGATCACTGCAAGGCTGTGGATCTGATTTTGCACAAGGGGCGCATCGGAGAGGTTTACAACGTCGGCGGGCATAACGAGATGGCGAATATCGACATTGTGAAGCTCATTTGCCACGAGCTGGGTAAGCCCGAGAGTCTCATCACCCATGTCACTGACCGCAAGGGGCACGACATGAGATACGCCATCGACCCGACAAAGATCCATAACGAGCTTGGCTGGCTACCGGAGACCCGGTTCGAGGACGGCATTCGCAGAACCATCCGCTGGTATCTGGATAACCGCGCATGGTGGGAGGAGATCATCAGCGGCGAGTATCAGAATTACTACGAAAAAATGTACGGAAACAGATAATTAGACGATGAAACGGTGATGAAATGAAGGTATTTGTTACGGGCGTGACAGGACAGCTCGGTCACGACGTTGCCCTTGAGCTGACACGGCGCGGCCATACAGCCCTTGGCTCCGGCAGCCGACAGGAAGGAGAATTCCCGAACTCCTATGTGCAGCTTGACATAACGGACAAAGAAGCCGTGGAGAAGACGATCTCAGCGCTTCGCCCTGACGCAATCATCCACTGTGCCGCGTGGACGGCGGTGGACGCCGCCGAGGAACCGGAGAACCGCGAGAAGGTGGACGCTGTCAATCATCTGGGGACGCAGTATATCGCCGAGGCGGCGAAGGCTGTTGGAGCAAAGCTGCTGTACATCTCCACAGACTATGTGTTCAGCGGCGAGGGGGAACGCCCCTGGCAGCCGGATGATCGGTGCTTCGCGCCGCTCAATGTGTACGGACAGAGCAAGCTGGACGGAGAGCGCGCGGTCGCAGCCCTCCTCGAGAGGTTCTTCATTGTCCGTATTGCCTGGGTGTTCGGCCTCAATGGCAAGAACTTTATCAAAACGATGATTCAGGTGGGCAAGAAACACGGTACTGTCCGCGTCGTGAACGATCAGGTCGGAACGCCGACATACACGAAGGATCTCGCGCGTCTGCTGGTCGATCTGATCGAGACGGAGAAATATGGGTACTACCACGCCACAAACGAGGGCGGGTATATCAGTTGGTACGACTTTTGCTGTGAGTTCTATCGACAGTACGGACTGAACACCAAGGTGATACCGGTGACAACACTGGAATATGGGCTGAGCAAGGCGGCGAGACCGTATAATTCGAGGCTGGATAAATCCAAGCTCGCAGAGATGGGATTTCAGCCTCTGCCGGATTGGCGAGACGCTGTCAGACGATATTTGAAGGAGGCTGAGCTGTGATATGGGACAGATCAAGGTGACCTATGATTTGAGCGGTATCGAGGGGTTGTGTCTGATCGAATCGACGATCCACCGCGACGAGCGCGGGTATTTCATGGAGACCTTCAGTCAGAAGGATATGTATGAGGCGGGGCTGTATTTTTCGTTCGTGCAGGACAATCAGTCCATGTCCACGAAAGGCGTTCTGCGCGGCCTGCACTTCCAGAAGCGCTTCCCGCAGACAAAGCTGGTGCGCGTTATCAAGGGTGCGGTCTTTGATGTGGCGGTCGATCTGCGCGTCGGCTCGCCGACGTTTGGAAGGTATCACGGGGAGGTGCTGACAGAGGACAACCGCAAGCAGTACCTGATCCCGCGCGGCTTTGCTCACGGCTTTCTCGTTTTGTCTGATTTTGCGGAATTTTGTTACAAGTGCGACGACTTCTATCACGCAAACGACGAGGGCGGCCTCGCCTGGAACGATCCGGAGATCGGGATCCTCTGGCCGGAGGTGCTGGGGGCGTATCCCGGAACCGCAAGCGCCGAGGGCTACACGCTGAGCGACGGCACGCCCCTGACGCTCTCCGCGAAGGATCAAAAGTGGCTCGGCCTTAGAGACACCTTTCGTTTTTGAGGAGGCGCGAGTGTGAAAGGAATTGTTCTGGCGGGCGGAGCCGGTACCCGGCTCTACCCGCTCACAAAGGTGACGAGCAAGCAGCTTTTGCCGATCTACGATAAACCGATGATCTACTATCCCCTCTCCACGCTTATGCTCGCCGGGATCCGGGAGATCCTTATCATCAGCACCCCGGAGGATACGCCGCGCTTTGAGCATCTGCTCGGCGACGGCAGGCAATTCGGGGTCAGCCTGTCCTACTGCGTGCAGCCCTCCCCTGACGGCCTCGCGCAGGCGTTTCTTCTCGGGGAGCAGTTTCTCGGGGGCGAGGCCGGGGCGATGATTCTCGGGGACAACATCTTCTACGGAAACGGCCTTCGCTCCCTACTGAAGGCGGCCGTGAGAAACGCCGAGCAGAACGCGCGCGCCACGGTATTCGGCTACTATGTGCCCGACCCGGAGCGCTTCGGCGTCGTTAGCTTTGACGAGCACGGCAAGGCGCTCAGTATCGAAGAAAAGCCAACAGCGCCGAAATCGAATTACGCGGTGACGGGGCTGTACTTCTACCCTGCCGGAGTGAGTGAGAGAGCCGGACGCATCGAGCCAAGCGCCAGAGGCGAGCTGGAAATCACCTCGCTCAACGAGATGTACCTGCGTGAGGGACTTCTGGACGTGCAGCTTCTCGGTCGGGGCTTTGCCTGGCTCGACACAGGAACGGTTTCGAGCCTCCTCCAGGCGGCGAACTTTGTCGAGACGATCCAGAGCCGTCAGGGAATCATCATCAGTGCCCCGGAGGAGATCGCGTATATCAACGGCTTCATCGGTCGTGCAGAGCTGAGAGAGTCTGCGGCGAGATACGGAAAGAGCCCGTATGGCGTACATTTGATGGCTGTGGCGGATGGAAAAGTCAGGTACTGAGCAATGAATCTTGATGCGATCAATGACGTTCCTGATATCGTGATGGAGTTTCTGGAATACCATTCCACGGTGCGCGGCCACTCGGATCTCACGGTAAACGGCTATTATCACGACCTGAAAATCCTCTTCCGCTATCTGAAACGGCGGCGGCATCTCGTACCGCGCGACTTGCCGTTTCAGGAGATCGACATTACGGATGTGGATCTGGATTTCATCAAATCCATCCGCATCGAGGAGCTCTACCGCTACCAGTCGTTCTCTCCTGAACTCCAGGACTCGAACCGTGCGCTCTCGGCGGCCAGCCGCTGCCGCCGTACCTCCAGCGTGAAATCCTTCTTCAACTACCTGACCTTGAAGCGCCATCTGCTGGACTATAACGTCTGTCAGGAGCTCGATATGCCAAAGCGCAAGGCCAGTCTGCCGCGCTATCTCGAGGAGGCGGAATGCGAAAGGCTGCTTGAAGCCTGCGACGGGCCGTTTGCCGAGCGGGACTATGCGATTTTGATGCTCTTCCTCTCCTGCGGGCTGCGCGTCTCCGAGCTTGTCTCACTGAACCTGACGGACGTGTATGAGGATCATGTCCGGGTTCTCGGCAAAGGAAACAAGGAGCGGGTGGTCTTTTTCGCGGAGGGCTGCCGGGAAGCGCTTGACGACTATCTAAGCGTCAGAAATGACGATAAAGTGAAGGAGAGCGACAAAAACGCCCTGTTTATCAGCAGAAAAAACTGCCGTCTGGGCGTGCGCGGTGTCGAGGATATGCTGAATAACAAGCTGCTGGCTGCAGGACTTGACCCCTCTCGCTACTCCCCTCACAAGCTGCGGCATACCGCGGCGACGCTCATGCTGAAAAACGGCGTGGACACCCGCGCGCTGCAGGAGGTGCTCGGGCACAGTAACCTCAATACCACGCAGATTTACACACATCTGGACAATGCCGCTCTGCATGAGGCGGCGATGGCCAATCCTATCGGGAAAAAACGCAAGGATTAAAGTTGTTCTTGACGAAAGAGCGGGGCAGACAGTATAATATTTAATATGTCTGAAACTCTGCATTCCACCGATGAAGGCGTCTGCTTCTGTCAGAGGGAATGCGCGCGGAGGACAGTGAACCATCCGTATGAAGAAGACCCAATTCTTGTAAAACCTATCATCAGGAGGGTACAAAGTATGTTGAATGTTTCGATTTGCGTTGGCAGTGCCTGCCATATGAAAGGCTCCAAGGAGGTCGTGACCAAGCTCAAGGAGCTTGTCGCGGCGCATCAGCTTCAGGGCAAGGTGCTGCTGAACGGTTCGTTTTGCACCGGCAACTGCCAGTACGCGGTCTGTGTCGTGATCGACGACACAGTGTATTCAGTGAGTCCCGAGACGACGGAGGCGTTCTTTGAAAATGAAATTCTGAGCCGTGTGAGCTGAGCGGCTTATGAAGATCATTGCCTTTAACTCTACCAAGTGTCGGCACTGTTATAAGTGCATCCGCAACTGTGATATCAAGGCGATCTCCGTCTCCTCCGGGCGCGCGGAGATCATAGAGGATCACTGTATCCTCTGTGGCCACTGTCTGGCGATCTGCCCGCAGGAGGCCAAAACCATGACAAGCGAGCTCGCCCACGTCAAGGAGCTGCTGCGCCGCGGCAAGCGTGTCGTTGCGCAGCTTGCCCCCGCGTATCTCGGACTGCTCCCCTTCGAGCAGCCGGGACAGGTGCGCAGCGCGCTGCGCAAGCTCGGCTTTGAAGACGCCTTTGAGACTGCCGAGGGCGCCGCCGCGGTGACGGATGCCTATTTGCAGCTTATCCGGGACGGCGAGATGGACAACATCATCACGACCTGCTGCCCTGCGGTGAATGATCTCGTCGAGATGTACCACCCTTCCCTCGTCCCCTCTCTCGCCCCGGTCGTCTCCCCCATGATCGCCGCCGGGCGCATGATCAAGCAGCGCCTCGGCGCTGATGTGCGCGTCGTCTTTATCGGGCCGTGCATCGCCAAGCGCAAGGAGGCCAGAGACCCCCGCCACGATGACGCGGTGGACGCGGTCATCAGCTTCCAGGAGCTGACAAGCTGGCTGCAAGAGGAGAAGATCCGCCTCGAGAACTGCGCGGATGAACCCTTTGCGTTCAATCCTGCGGTCAATCGGCTCTATCCGATCACCGGCGGCGTACTGACCTCCGTACAGGCCTCGCTGGAGAGCGGCGATCAGAAGCCGTATCGGCAGCTCTACGTTCATGGGCTGCACGATTGTATCGAGCTGTGCAAGGATCTCGAGGCGGGCTCGCTTCACCACTGCCTGATCGAGATGAATACTTGCGATAACGGCTGCATCAAGGGTTCCGCCGTGATGGATAAGGACGTGCATCCCTACCGCACGAGGCTGGATATGGAGGACAAGGTGGAGCCGGATGCCGCCTCTGAGGAGGAGCTGCGCCGGAACCTGGAGGGCGTTTCGCTTGCCAAGCAGTTCATGGATCGCTCTCACCGGGAGTCTCAGCCCAGCGAGGAGGAGATACGCGCCATCCTTGCCAAGACCGGCAAGCAAAACCCGGAGGACGATCTCAACTGCGGCGCCTGCGGGTATCCGAGCTGCCGCGACAAGGCGATTGCCGTCTATCAAGGCAAGGCTGAGCTGGAAATGTGCATCCCCTATCTGATCGCCCAAGCCGAGTCGATGGCGAATCTGGTGCTCAACGAGAGCCCGAACGCGGTGATCGTGGCCGATTCCACCCTGCGCATCCTGGAGTATGCCAGCGTCGGCGAGCGCTTTTTCCACGTCAAGAGAGAGGAGGCGCTTAAGCGCTTCCTGTGGGAGCTGATCGACCCGCGCGACTGTGAGACAGTCTACAACACCCATCAGAACATATACGGCAAGAAGGTCTACTACGAGCAGTATGATCTCTGGACGCTGCAAAACATCGTCTACATTCCAAAGCAGGACAGTACGCTGATGACCTTCATTGATATCTCCGCGCAGGAAAAGCGCGTCCGCCGCGAGCAGGAACGCCGGAACGCCACCATAGAGCTTGCGGAGAACGTCATCCGCGAGCAGATGTTCACCGCGCAGAAAATTGCGGGGCTCCTCGGCGAGACAACGGCGGAGACCAAGATGACCCTGACAAGGCTGATGAAGGCGATGCAGGATGCCGGGAACGAGCAAGCAGAGAGCGAGGCTGCGGAGTCAGCCGCGCCTGCTCCGCAGGCCGACGACGCTGCACTCTTCGACATTCCCATCGCGGCGCCGAGCGCAAAGCCTAAGCTGCGCGTCAACACGCAGTACGCAAAGCCCAAGCAGGCCACCTCACGCGAAGAGCAGCGGGACGGCGCTGCAGACAAGGTATGAGAATCACGACAGAGATGGCCAGCAGGAGCCTTAACCACGTTGGGGAGATCCTGTGCGGCGACCAGGTGCAGTTTGTCCACCGCGCCGACTCGGATATCCTGATCCTCGCGGACGGCATGGGCAGCGGCGTGCGCGCCAATATGCTCTCGACGCTCACGAGCCAGATCTTCGGCAAAATGCTGCTGGAGGGCGCCACGCTTGAGGAGTGCGTCGAGACGGTCATGGCGACCCTCCCGGCCGATCCGCGCACCGGCGCGTCGTACTCGACCTTCACGGTACTGCAAATCTTCCACGACGGACGGGGCATCCTGTTTGAGTACGAAAACCCCGGCTGCATCTTTATCCGGGGCGGCGAGCTGGTACGCATCCCGCAGAACGAGCAGATCATCTCCGGGAAAAGCATCAACACCTTCCGCTTTACCGCCGAGGTCGGGGACACCTTCCTGATCATGAGTGACGGCACGATTCACGCCGGTCTCGGGAGCCTTATGGACTTCGGCTGGCCGCTGGAGGAGATCGCCGACTTCGCCCTGCGCGGCCATGTGGACGGGCAGTCTCCCCTGCGCGAGGCGGTGCGTATCTGCGACACCTGCAACGATCTCTACGGCGGTGCGCCGGGGGATGATACCACGGTCGCCTGCGTCCACGTCAAAAAGCAGGTGACGCTGCACCTGATGACCGGCCCTGCCCGCAATAAGGACGACGACGAGAAGATGGTGCGGGCGTTTATGAGCGGCGATGGCTCGGTGAAGCGGATCGTCAGCGGCGGAACCAGCGCGTCGATCGTCTCCAGAGTGCTGAATCGGCCGCTCAGCATCTCCATGGACTACGGCGACTCCGATCTTCCGCCGGGCGGCTATATCGAGGGCATCGACCTTGTGACCGAGGGCGTGCTGACCCTCGCGCGTGTGATCCAGATTTTGAAGGAGTACGCCCAGCCCGAGCGCGTGGATGAACAGTTCTTCCGCCGTCTCGACGAGGCCAACCCCGCCGCGAAGCTCGCGCGCATGATTATCGAGGACTGCACAGAGATCCGGCTCTACGTCGGTACGGCGGTGAACGCGGCCTATCAGAACCCTGATCTGCCGCTGGAGCTGGGACTGCGGATGAACCTCACCAAGCAGCTCACCGAGGCGCTGGATGCCATCGGGAAAAAAGTTGTCAACGAATACTATTAACGGATCTCTGTATCCGTGGGAAGGCTATAGACTATGATTACCAGTGACAAAACAACCAGCGATATCACTAAGAGAATTTTCCGAGAGGTCGCAAGGCTGAGCTGGAACGGCCAACTGGAGCAGCAGAAGGAATTTCTCCCTGAGACGATCATCCCAGGCCCCCTGCCGCAGTTCCGCTGCTGCATCTACCGTGAGCGTGAGATCATCCGCGAGCGTGTGCGCCTCGCGCGCGGTCTCTGCCCCGGAAAAAAGAACACCAACAATATCGTCCAGGTCATCCCTGCCGCCTGCGACGACTGCGCGATTTCGTCCTATACGGTGACGGATAACTGCCACGGCTGCCTCGGCCACGCCTGCTATGAGTCCTG
Organism: Candidatus Limivicinus sp.; assembly: GCA_045546335.1. Lineage (GTDB taxonomy): Bacteria > Bacillota > Clostridia > Oscillospirales > Oscillospiraceae > Limivicinus. The sequence goes on from JAZQCO010000056.1 coordinate 17,250, forward strand.
CCGCTTCGGCGCTATCTCGATCGTGCGTGAACACGGCCGTGTGCGCGCCCATATTGATCCGCAGAAGTGCCGCGAATGCGGTATGTGCGCCAAAAACTGCCCCTATCAGGTCATTGTGCATCAGGTGCGCCCCTGCAAGCAGGCTTGCCCCGCCAATGCGATCACCATGGACCCGGAGACCGGGCTTTGCGTCATCGACGAGAGCAAGTGCATCCAGTGCGGACACTGCATCCACGCCTGCCCCTTTGGTGCGCTGGGCGCCAAGACCTTCCTGGTTGACGTGATCCAGATGATCCGTGCCGGACGCCGCGTCTATGCGATGGTCGCGCCCGCGGTGGAAGGCCAGTTCGGCGCGCAGATCACACCCGATTCCTGGCGCATCGCCCTCAAGAAGGCGGGCTTCACCGACATGATCGAGGTCTCCCTCGGCGGCGACCTGACTGCCGCTGCCGAGGCCGACGAGTGGGCGGAGGCGTTTGAGAAGGGCGAAAAGAAGACGACCTCCTGCTGCCCGGCCTTCGTGAACATGATCCGCAAGCACTTCCCCACGCTCTCCGATAAGATCTCCACCACGGTCAGCCCGATGTGCGCCGTCTCCCGCCTGATCAAGGCGAGCGACCCCGAGGCGATCACCGTCTTTATCGGACCCTGCCAGGCCAAGAAGAGCGAGGCGCTGGATCTCACGATCACTGATAACGCCGACTACGTCCTCACCTTTGACGAGGCAGTCGAGATGCTGCGCGGCAAGGATATCGAGCTTGAGCCCGCGCCGGAGTACACACAGCAGGGCTCGACCTACGGAAAGCGCTTCGGCAACAGCGCAGGTGTCACGGCGGCTGTCGTGCAGTGCCTGAAGGAGCGCGACATCGATCCCGACAAGATCCCCGTCAAGGTCTGCAACGGCGCGACGGAATGCAAGGCCGCGCTGTCGCTGATGAAGCTCGGCCGTCTGCCCGAGAGCTTCATCGAGGGCATGATCTGCGAGGGCGGCTGCGTCGGCGGTCCCGCGCGTCAGAAGGCGGTGCTCGAGCTGAAGAAGGATCGCGACGCCATGATCGCCCGCGCCGATGGCAGAGGCGTACACGAAAACCTGCGCATGATGGATGCCGAACAGGTACCCATGCACCGGGATTAAGCACTCCCCTTTTGCATAAAAAGAGACAAGGTTCCGTTTTTTTGAGCCTTGTCTCTTTTTGTATCAGCAAAAGGACAGCTTCACTGTCTTCCCGAGATTTGTGAGGATGTCACGGAGAAGCAAAACCTGCCCGGTGCGGTGGTCGGTCTGCGTATTGTCCTTCTCCGCCGCGTAGAAGAGCTCTATCTCGCTCGCTTCCTCGGCGAGAAGGTTAATGAGCTGGGATGCGCCGTCCTGCGCTTTCCAGGTACTCAGGCAAAGCATCCCGTCCTCGCGGTAGCGCCCGAGGCTCTCAAGCGCCTCGGCAAAGGTCACGTCCCCTTCGACAGCAAGTTCGACGCCCTCCATGACGCTGATCGGGGGCAGCGTCTCGGTCACGGTATGGCGCAGAACGTGCAGCGCTGTCTCGAGATGGCGCGCCGCGGCCTGTGCGGCCGCATTCCCGCAGATGGCGCGCCTCCCCTCCGCGGCGAAGAAGCGGCGCAGCGTCTCGCCGTCCGGCACCCAGGCGTCCGAGGGGCCGAGCAGCAAATTGAGCTTTGAGCGCTCTCGCAGCCGCAGTACCGCAACGCTGGTGTCGTCGTGAAAATCGAAGAGATCGAGCGCCTGAACGGTGGAGACGATGCTCGCGGCGACGTGGCGGGCATGATCTTCCGGCTTGATGCTGCGGAACAGATAGTCCTCCATCTCCCGCCGATCCCAGCCGGCGTAGGTGGTCACACCGCGCCCGGCCTCTGAGACGCCGTCGCTGAACACGATCAGCATATCTCCGGCCTTCATGGTGAGCTCACTCACCTGCACGCTCTTATCCTCCAGCTCCTGCAGTTCAAACGGATACGCCAGCGAAACGCCGTCACGGAAAAAAACCGCCTGGGGGCTGTCAAACTGCACAAGCCGCACATCCCGCCCGGAGGCGGAGATGAGATTGAAGGTCGCATAGGCGAGATTCTGCCGCTTCGTCACAGGGAGCACGGCCTCCACGGTGCGGACTCCTTCTGTAAGCGGCATCCCTTTGCGGAGATAGCCCGCGAGCAGCGTCGCCGTGAGGGTCGAGGCGATATTGGCCTGTACGCCGGAGCCAAGACCGTCGGAGAGGACGATCGTTACCTGCTCGCCCTCCGCCGAGACGACGACATGATCGCCGCAGAGGCTCTCCTCGTGCTTGTTGCGCTGAATGACAGCGATCTCCCAACAGAGATCACTGCCCAGAGAGTGAAGCTCAGCCATGCCTTCCCTCCCCGCTCTGGCGAAGAGCCTGCTTGATCTCATAGACCTTGCTCTGCGTCTCCAGTGCCGTCTCTCCCAGGAGGCTTGCGATATCGTGTACAACGGAGAGCTGCTGCCTGCTGATGGCCTCGGCCAGCTCTGTGACCTGTAAAGCGGCCTCGCGCTCGCGGCGCTCCTGCGTGCCGTCGTGCAGGAGGCAGAGAAACAGCGTGCGCTCGGCGTTGGCGTAGAAGCTGCGCTCCAGCCAGATGGCGCCATCCATGATAGAGACGCTGTCGGAGAGATGGGTACTCTCCCCGCGCAGGAGGCGGATAAAAAGCTCGTCCTCCATCACACGGCTGACCGGGCTTCCCAGAAGCTCCGCTTCGTCGCGCAGATCGAGTAAGCGGCAGGCGGCGCGGTTGAGACGAATCACCGTGAGCTCTCGATCCACGGCGACAACGCCGTCTGGAAGAAGATCGAGGATGGCGTTATCCAAAGGAAAGTCATGATTCATAGCAAAGCCTCCTGAAAGCGTATTTTTTTCAACAGTATAGCATGATTTTGAACCGATCACAAGGAAAAGATGCCGCCGTGCGTCTCACTCTTTGTTTGCGGAGAGCCATTTGGAGAGTGCGTCCGCCATGGCGCTGCTGCCTCCGCCTGTGTCCTGGTTGGCGAGGTAGCGCTGCACCTCGCGCTTGTTGGCACCGCTTGTGGAGCGCCGCTGCTTGAAATCCGACAGCTTCTCCCTGTAACCGCAGACGCAGACAAAGGTCTGCTTGTCTCCGTCGCCGCGCAGCTCCATCTTCTTGTGGCAATTCGGGCAGCGCGCGTTCGTAATCTGGCTCAGATTCTGGCGGTAGCCGCACTCCCTGTCGGGACAGACAAGCATCTCCCCGCGCTTGCCCTTGACCAGCAGCAGATTCTTACCGCACTCCGGGCAGGGGGAGCGGGTCTGGTTGTCGTGGTGGAAGGTCTTGTCACTCGCCTTGACGCGCGCGACAAGCTCAGAGGCATAGCTGCGCATGGCGGCGACGAAGTCACGGTCGCTGGCTGCGCCCTTCGCAATTGCCGCGAGCGTATCCTCCCAGCGGGCGGTCAGCTCGGCGGAGCGCAGCTCCTCGGGCACCAGTTCGATAAGCTGCATCCCCTTCGAGGTCGGAACCAGCTCCTTGCCGCGCCGCTCGATATAGAAGCTCGAGAACAGCTTTTCAATGATATCGGCGCGTGTGGCGGGTGTTCCGAGCCCCGAGGTCTCTTCGAGAATCTTCGAGAGGCTCTTATCGCTGACCGTAGCGGAGGGGTGCTCCATGGCGGTCAGCAGCGTCGCCTCGGTATAGCGCCCCGGAGGGCTGGTATGACCGGGGCGCAGCTCTAACGCCGAGACAGAGAGCCTTTCCCCCTGGCGCAGAGCGGGAAGGCTCTGCTCTCCCTCGTCCTCAGCCTCCTCTTCCATGGAGAAGCTGCGGTCATAGGCCGCCTTCCAGCCGACGTTCAGAATATGCTTCCCGCGCGCAAGGAAGGTCTCGTCCCCGATCTTGACTGTGAGGCGGATCTCCTCATACTCAAAGGGCGGCATCAGCACCGCGAGAAAGCGGCGCACGACCAGATCGTAGATGTTCCGCTCCGGACCGCTCAGGGTATAGAGATAGGGCTGCTCCTCCGTGGGGATGATGGCGTGGTGGTCGGTCACCTTCGCGTTATTGACCAGATAGCGCGTTTGCAGCGGACGCTTGCGGGAAATCTCCTGCGCGAGCGGCTTGTACACATCGACCATGCAGCTTCTCAGGCGTTCAGGCAGCGTGGAAACCACGTCGTCGGAGATATAGCGCGAGTCGGTGCGCGGATAGGTCAGCAGCTTGTGGCGCTCATAGAGGCTCTGCATCAGCGACAGGGTTTCCTTTGCGGAGTAGGCGTATTTTTTGTTCGCGTCGCGTTGGAGCTCTGTGAGATCGTAGGCCGCAGGGGGCGGCGTCTGCTTCCAGGTTTTCTCCACACGCACCAGCACTGCGCTCTTCCCTTTCAGGCGCGAGATCAGCTCCTCGGCGCGCTGCTTGTCAAAGGTGCTTGCGATCCCCTTTGAGTCCCGCCAGTAGGCGGTGAAGCCCTGGAACCTTGCTGCGATCCCCCAATACTCCTTGGGGACGAAGCGGCGTATCTCTTCCTCCCGCCGCACGATCAGGGAGAGCGTGGGGGTCTGCACACGCCCGGCTGAGAGCTGCGCGCCCCACTTGCAGGTCAGCGCGCGTGTGACGTTCAGTCCAACGAGCCAGTCCGCCTCGCTGCGCGCCTGGGCGGAGCGATAGAGCTTGTCGTACTCCGAGGCCGGGCGCAGACTGTGAAAGCCGTCACGGATCGCCTTGTCTGTCTGGGAGGAGATCCAAAGCCGCTGGGTCTTCCCCTTCCAACCCGCCTTCTGCATGATCCAGCGGGCGACGAGCTCCCCTTCCCTGCCGGCATCCGTCGCAATGATGAGCTCTGACACATCGCCGCGTTTCATCAGAGAGGACACAACCTGGAACTGCCGCCGTGATTCAGGGATGACGACCAGCTTCATGGGCTGGGGCAGCATGGGCAGCTCGTCCATGTCCCACTTCTCCCACTTTTTATCATACACGTCCGGGTCGGCGAGAGTGACCAGGTGTCCGAGCGCCCAGGTGACGATGTAGCGCTCCCCTTCCATATAGCCGTTACTGCCGCGCGTGCAGCCCAGAACCCGCGCCAGCTCCTTGCCGACCGAGGGCTTTTCTGCCAAAACCAATATCTTACCCATACCATGCCCGCTTTCCTTTTTTTGATATTGTACCATAGTTCCGGTAAAAGCAAAAGGGCAAACAGAAAAAAACGTCAATTGCGTGATACTATAGTGACAAACAGCGCGTGAGGCAGTATAATGACAGTATAAAACAGGATCGGGAGGTGCTGACGATGAAAAAGCTGCTTGTGTGCCTCGCCGCGCTGCTGATGCTGCTCTCCTGTACTGCCGCCGCCTCTGCGGACGCGCAGCCCCTTTCCGCTGAGGCAGAGCTCTGGTGGAACGGCGCCTGGTACGGCTGGCGTATTGTCTCTGCCGCCGGTGGGAGCTTCGCGGAGAGGCAGGGCGAGCGCTCGGATGTGGTGGGCAGCATGGAGACGAGCGACGAGCACGGTGTTCTTGTCCTCTGGGACTATGATAGCTTCGCGGAGTGCTGCTTCCTCACGGCGAACGGCGATTTCTTCAAGGACGAGAGCGGGTTGGGGCGCTTCTACTCCCTCGGCGGCTTTGCCTTTGACGGAGCGCTGGAGGAAAAAACACTCAGCGCCCGCCCGGTCTGGGAGCTGGATCATATGCTGCTCGTCAAAGGCGTCTACACCGACCCTGAGGATGCGCACAACTGGTTCCGGTATGAGATCTATCTGCGCCCCTGGGGGATGCGCTGGGAGGATGCGCAGAGCGTCGGCGGCGAGGAACTCCCCTTCTCCGACATGCGCCCGGCGCAGTATGAGGACTGGTATCTTATGGAGCTAAGCAGAGGATTCGACCCGCTGAGCGAGCCGGAGCTTGACACAGCGGACAAATAAAAAGGAGGCTTTGTTATGGGACTGTTTGACAGAAAGTATTGCGACATCTGCGGAAACAAAATCGGCCTGCTCGGGAATAAAAAGCTCGAGGATGCCAATATGTGCAAGGACTGTGCGGCCAAGCTCTCCCCCTGGTTCAGCGACAGACGGCACAGCAGCTTGCAGGAAATCAAGGCGCAGCTTGCCTACCGCGAGGAGAACAAGAGCGCGGTGAGCGAGTTTCACACGACGCGCAGCCTCGGCCGTAGTACGAAGCTGCTGCTGGATGAGGATGCGCGGAAGTTTATCGTTACCAGTGCGCGGGATCTGCAAAACGCCAATCCCGATGTGCTGGACTACTCTCAGGTGACGGGCTGCGACCTGGATATCGACGAGAGCCGCCGCGAGCTCAGACAGACCGACAAGGACGGGAAGTCTGTGAGCTACAATCCGCCGCGCTACGAATACTCCTACACCTTCCATGTGACCATCTATGTCAATCACCCGTATTTTGACGAGATGCGCTTCTCTGTCAGCAACGGCTCCGTCAATACGGGCGAAACGCCGATGGGCGCGGTGAACAGTCCCGCGGGCTGGAAGCTGCGCCGTACCCCGATCAGCGCGGGGATCACGGAGTACAACGAATGCGTTGCGCTTGGCAACGAGATCAAGGAGGCCGTCCTCGCGATGCAGTCCTCGACGAGGGAAGAGATCGAGGCGCAGAACGCCCCAAAGGAAGCGGTCACCTGCCCCTGGTGCGGTGCGACCACCTTCCCCGACGCGAGCGGCTGCTGCGAGTACTGCGGCGGCGCGGTCAATGCCTGATCTCGGGATACCATACCGACCATGACGAAAAGAGTTCGGATAACCGGATATTTCCGGTTTATCCGAACTCTTTTTTAAGGTAACATAACTTTTTCTATTTTGAAACTTTTTCAAAGGCTTATCAACAGTTTCAACAGGCTTTTCCACAGCGAAATCGGTTGAAAAGGACTAAAAGCCGAATATTTTGATGGTTTTGCAAACAAAACAGCCAGTAAAAAGTTTCAAAATAAAGACAAAGAGTAACTTATATGTAAGGCTGGCGCCGAAAGACACTGAGCGTTCCCTTCATGCGGTAGGAGTAGCTCTTTTCACCGGACAAAATGACGTGATCGAAAAGCTCGATATTGAAGTCAAGCAGGGAGTGAAGGAGCCTGGAGGTTGCAGCATCATCCTCTCGCGAGGGAGTCGGATCACCGTCAGGGTGATTGTGTGCCAACACGACTAAAGTGGCCTTCCGCTTCAGAGCGATCTCAACAAGCTGCCGCCTGTCAAAGCGAACCCTGTTCACCACACCAACGCTTATGATTTCCGCGCTGATGATCTTGCAGGTGGAATCAAGGCAGACAAACATCAGCATCTCATCCTTGCGCCCGTCGAAGTAAGGCCGCAAGTAATTGATCGCGTCCTGCGTGCTTTTGATCTCCCCGATCCGCTGAGATTTCTTCACCTCGCTCAAGCGGTGCATCTGCGGAACGAGCATCAGCAGCGCCGCTGTTCTCAGCCCAATTCCGGGCACCTCGCAGAGCTGCTGCTCCGTCGCGTTCAGAACATCGTCCAGCGTCCCAAAGTGGTCGAGGAGCGCGTGCGCGAGGGGGTTGGTATCCTTCTGCGGGATTGCGTAAAATAGAAGAAACTCGAGCGCTTCTATCTCGTTGAAGGTTTGTAGCCCGTGCTGAAAGAATCGCTCCCGCATTCTCTCTCTGTGTCCGTCGTGCACACCCATACCCGATCCTCCGTTTCTCTGTTTACAGTTCCATCGTTGCGTAAGCGTTCAGGTCGCTGCCCGCGCGCGTTCCGGCCAGATACTCATAGTAGCCCTGGGCGCCAATCATCGCGCCGTTGTCGCCGCAGAGCTTGAGCGGCGGGATGTACAGCTTACAGCCGGCAGCCTCGGCGGCCGCCTTGAAATCAGCGCGAATGCGGGAGTTTGCCGCGACACCGCCCGCAACTACGATCGTGCGGTAGCCAAGCTCATTTGCCGCCTGCATCGTGCGCGGCACGAGGCTGTCGCTCACCGCCTTCGTGAAGGACGCGGCAAGGGAGGCGCGGTCGATCTCCTCACCCTTTTGTTCGGCGTTATGCACCAGGTTGATGACAGCGGTTTTCAGCCCGGAAAAGCTCATGTCGTAGGGACTGCCGTCCACATGGCCGATGGGAAAAACATATTTCCTGTCGTCGCCCTGCTGAGAGAGCTCGTCGATCGGCTTGCCGCCCGGATAGGGTAGACCGAGCACGCGCGCGGTCTTATCGAAGCACTCGCCCGCCGCGTCGTCCCGGGTCGCGCCAAGGATCTTCATATCCGTGTAGCCGCGCACATCCACCAGCAGCGTATTGCCGCCGGAGATCGCAAGGCAGAGAAACGGCGGCTCAAGCTCGGGATAGGCGAGGTAGTTTGCGGCGATATGACCGCGAATGTGGTGCACCGGAATCAGCGGCACGCCGAGAGCCAGCGCCGCGGATTTGGCAAAGTTCACCCCCACCAGTACCGCCCCGATCAGCCCCGGTGCATAAGACACGGCCACCGCGTCAATGTCCGCGCGGCTGATCCCTGCGGCCTCAATGGCGCGCTGTGTCAGAATGGAGATCGACTCCACATGGCAGCGGGAGGCGATCTCCGGCACCACGCCGCCATAGACGGCATGGAGCTTTGCCTGGGAGAAAATCTGATCGGTCAGGATATGTCGCCCATCCTCCACGACGGCTACCGCCGTTTCATCGCAGGTGGACTCAAACGCAAGTATTTTCATGCAGAACCTACCTTGTCAAATGTTACCGTCATCAGTATAGCATCCTCTGTCGGTAAATCATAGTATTTTTTTCTCAATCCCACCGGGAGAAAACCGTGCTTCCGGTAGAGCGCAATGGCCGGGGCGTTACTCTCGCGTACCTCGAGGGTGACAAAGCTCAGAGAGCGCTCCTTGGCGCGTGTGATCAGCGCATCGAGCAGCTGATCGCCGATCCCCTGCCGCCGCGCCTGAGGCGACACAGCCACGTTGGAGATATAGCCCTCGTCCAGAACCACCGTCATCCCGACATAGCCCAGAAGCCGCGCCCCCTCGACCGCGAGGAGAAAGACGTGCATAGTGTCAGGAAGCTGGCTGATAAGCTGTTCCCGTGTCCAGGGGAGGGAGAAGCAGCTTTTTTCCAAGTCCTCCAATTGAGAGAGCCAGGCTGCGGAGGCGTCGATAATCTCCATCAGTGCGCCTCCGCCCAGCTCTTGCCGGACTTGACCTCGACGGTGAGCGGCACGGAGAGCGAGGCCGCCTGTTCCATCTCCTGCTTGAGAATGGCGCTCACGCGCTCGCGCTCAGCCTCCGGACACTCGACGATCAGCTCATCGTGAACCTGTAGCAGCAGCCGCGCCTGTAAGCCCTCCCGCTTGAGGCGGCGATAGACGTTCACCATGGCGAGCTTGATGATATCCGCTGCGGTTCCCTGCACCGGCATATTGAGCGCCACGCGCTCGCCGAACTGCCGGGTATTGAAGTTCGCGCTCTTGAGCTCGGGCAATTCCCGGCGGCGACCGTAGATCGTGGAGACGTAGCCGTCGCGTCTGGCCTGCTCGACGATATTGTGCATATAGTCACGCACACCATGATATTTCTCGAGATACGCCTCCATATACGCCTTCGCCTCGTTCGGGAAGACGCCGATATCCTGCGCCAGAGAGAAGGCGGAGATGCCGTAGACGATACCGAAGTTGACCGCTTTTGCGCGGCTGCGCAGCAGCGGCGTGACCTCTTCGAGCGGGACGCCGAAGACACGCGAGGCGGTGACGGTGTGGAAGTCCTCCCCGCTGCGAAACGCCTCCTGCATGGCCTTGTCCCCGGAGATGTGAGCGAGCAGACGCAGCTCGATCTGGCTGTAGTCCGCGTCCACAAGGCACATTCCCGGCGCGGCGACAAACATTTTGCGGATCTGTGCGCCGAGCTTCTTGCGGATCGGGATGTTTTGCAGATTCGGCTCTGTGGACGAGAGCCGCCCTGTCGCGGTCACGGTCATCTGAAAGCTGGTGTGGATACGCCCATCCGGCGAGATGACCTTGAGAAGCCCGTCGGCGTAGGTGGATTTGAGCTTGGTGAGCATCCGGTATTCCAGCACCTCGTCCACGATCGGGTGCTTTCCGCGCAGCTTCTCGAGCACATCGGCATTGGTGCTCCAGCCGGTTTTTGTCTTCTTCCCCGAGGGCAGCATCAGCTCCTCGAAGAGAACCGTGCCGAGCTGCTTGGGGGACTGGATGTTGAACTCATGTCCCGCCTGTGCCCAGATGCTCTCCTGCAGCGCGGCAATGCCCGCGTTCAAGCTCTCGCCGAAATCGTACAGCGCCTTGCGGTCAACCAGAAAACCGCTCTGCTCCATCTCGGCGAGCACCTCGCAGAGCGGCAGCTCGGCGTTTTCATATAGCGCCGTCATCCCGAGCTCTTCGAGCTTGCCCGAGAGCAGCGGGGCAAGCAGATAAATCGCTTCCGCGCCGGTTTTCTCGGTGCCGAGATAGCTTAGCGACAGGCGGGGAAGGCTGTAGTCGCTGCCTGTCGCATCGAGCAGATACGCGGCGAGCGCTGTGTCAAAGGCAAACCCCTCCGTCGGAAGCCCCTCCCTCAACAGCAGACTGAGCAGTTCCTTGAGCAGATGGGTGAACTTGGAAACAGAAGAGGAAAACAGCTTTTTCAGCAGCACGTTATAGCTCTCGCCGCATTCCGCCCACGTCAGCTCCCAGACTGTTTCGCCGTCGCAGAGCTCCAGCGCGTCCAGCCCCTGCGCGGCGTACACGGCGAGCGCCTGCGCCCGAAGCAGCGCGTCCAGCTCCGCTTCGGTGTGCAGCACTTTGCGCGGCAGCGCGCTCTCCTGCGCGGCCTTAACGGCCTGCTGTGTGGGTGAGAGTCCCCATTTTTCAATAAATTTCTGAAAGCCCAGGTGTTTAAGCAGCTCATACAGCTCCGGGCGATAGCTGTGATCCCAGAGATTGTCCTGCGGGTGGAAGTCCAGCGGCACGTCGCGCACGATCGTGGCGAGCCAATAGGACATCCGTGCGCTCTCTTCGCCCTCCCGGAGCTTCTTGCGCACGCCCTCCTTCACGTCCAGGGTCTCAAGCTGTGCATAGATCGTATCCAGACTGCGATAGCGCTGCACCAGCGCCATGGCTGTCTTCTCCCCTACGCCGGGAACGCCGGGAATGTTGTCCGAGGAATCGCCCATCAGCGCCTTGAGGTCGATGATATGGACCGGCTCAAAACCGTACTCCTCCTCAAAGCGCTGCGGCGTATAGACGATCGTCTCCGTCTGCCCCATGCGGCTTTTCACGTTGCAGACAGCGGTGCTCTCGCTCACAAGCTGTAAGCTGTCCTTGTCGCCGGTGACGATCACACACTCCCAGCCCTCGCGCTCGCAGACGGCGGCAGCGGTGCCGAGAATGTCGTCGGCCTCGTAGCCCTCCAGCTCGTAGCGGCGTATGCCCATGGCGTCGAGCAGCTCCTTGAGGATCGGCATCTGCACCGCGAGCTCCTCCGGCATCCCCTTTCGCTGCGCCTTGTAGCCGTCGTAGCGCTTGTGGCGGAAGGTAGGCGCCTTCAAATCGAAGCTCACGCACAGTGCATCCGGCCTCTGTTCGTCCAGCATACGCTGCAAAATCTGCACAAAGCCGAATATCGCGTTGGTGGGCGTACCGTCCGGGGCGTTGAGTGTGTGGATACCGAAGAACGCCCGGTTGACGATGCTGTTGCCGTCCAATATCATCAGTTTCATGCTTTGCCGCCTTTCTCGCCGCGCAGGCGGATGATTTCATCACGCAGTTGGGCGGCGATCTCATATTCGAGCATCTTCGCAGCCTTCTTCATCTTGGCTTCGAGCTGCTCGATCCGCTCACGCCGCTCGCGCTCGGTCATCCGCACGCCGTCGGCGCGTTCTGTGGGCGCGGCCTCGCTCGAAATCTCGATCAGGTCGCGCACGCTCTTGACTATGGTTTTCGGCACAATGCCGTGCGCCTCGTTATACGCCATCTGGATCGCGCGGCGGCGCTCGGTCTCGTCGATACAGGCGCGCATGGAGGGCGTGATCGTGTCCGCGTACATGATGACCTTGCTCTCCGCATTTCGCGCGGCGCGGCCGACGGTCTGAATCAAACTCGTCTCGCTGCGGAGAAAACCTTCCTTGTCCGCATCGAGGATCGCGACCAGCCCGACCTCCGGGATATCCAGACCCTCACGCAGGAGGTTGATGCCGACCAGCACGTCAAATTCCCCGAGGCGGAGATCACGGATGATCTCCAAACGCTCCATGGCGCCGATATCGTGGTGCATATAGCGGCAGCGGATATCCACCGTGCCGAAGTAGGCGGAGAGATCCTCCGCCATCTTTTTTGTCAGTGTCGTGACCAGAACACGCTGGCCGCGTGTGATCTTCTCGTGGATCTCCCCCACCAGATCGTCGATCTGCCCCTCGACCGGGCGGACGAAGATTTCCGGGTCGAGCAGGCCGGTCGGACGGATGATCTGCTCGACGATCTGCCCGGCGCGCTCGCGCTCATACTGCCCCGGCGTTGCGGAGACGTAGACGCGCTGGTGGATGCGCTCAGTGAACTCGTCAAATTGCAGCGGTCGGTTGTCGAAGGCCGAGGGCAGGCGGAAGCCGTACTCGACCAGCGACTCCTTGCGTGCCCTGTCACCCCGATACATTGCGCGCACCTGGGGCAGGGTGACATGGCTCTCGTCCACGAAGAGCAGAAAATCCTTCGGGAAGTAATCCAGCAGCGTCATCGGAGGACTCCCGGGGGCACGGTTGGAGATCACGCGGGAATAGTTCTCGATACCGGAGCAGTAGCCAAGCTCCTGCATCATCTCAATATCGTAGTCCGTGCGCTGTCGGATGCGCTGCGCCTCGATGAGCTTGTTGTTGGCCTCAAACCAGTGCACACGCTCGTCACATTCGACCCGGATGCGCTCGATGGCGCTTGCCATCTTCTCCTTTGTCGTGACATAGTGGCTCGCCGGATAGATGGCGACGTGGTTGAGCTGCCGCGTCGGCGCGCCGGTGACGACGTTGATCTCGCTGATCCTGTCCACCTCGTCGCCGAAAAACTCAACACGGATCGCCCGGTCGTTGGAGTAGGCAGGGAAAATCTCCACCGTGTCGCCCTTGACGCGGAACATATTGCGCTCGAAAGCAATATCGTTGCGCTCATAGCGGATGTCAATGAGCTTGCGCAGCAGCTCGTCAAAGTCGCGCGTTTGCCCGGGGCGCAGGGAGATGACCATGTTGGCGTAGTCGATCGGGTCGCCCAGACCGTAGATGCAGGAGACGGAGGCGACGACGATCACATCCCGGCGCTCAAAAAGGCTCGAGGTCGCGCTGTGACGCAGCCGCTCGATCTCATCGTTGATGGAGGCGTCCTTCTCGATAAAGGTATCTGTGTGTGGGATATAGGCCTCGGGCTGGTAGTAGTCGTAATAGGAGACAAAGTACTCCACTGCGTTTTCCGGGAAGAACTCCTTGAATTCGCTGCAAAGCTGGGCGGCCAGCGTCTTGTTATGAGCCAGCACCAGCGTCGGGCGGTTGAGCCGGGCGATGACGTTGGCCATGGTGAAGGTCTTGCCAGAGCCGGTCACGCCGAGCAGAACCTGTTCGTCGATCCCGTTTTCGATCGCCGCCGTGAGCGCGTCGATCGCCTCCGGCTGATCCCCGGTCGGACGATAGTCGGAAACGAGCTTGAAGCGTTCCATAAGCTGCTCCTTTGCATAATAATAAAGAAAGTATATCACTTTTCGTATGAATCCACAAGCTGTTTCCAGAAAAACTCTTGTTGTTTTTCTGAACGCATGATATAATAACTCCAAATGTGCTGCCGTGCACATGGAAGCGTTTTTCTCGCCGCCGGTGCGGCGTTGTTCATGGAGGCTTTTATGGAGAGCTTGAATTCGATTGGCAATGCCAAACAGATTATACGCGAGGTCAGCCGCGTGATCGTCGGCAAGGATGAGACGGTCATCAAGGTGCTGCTCGCGATCCTCGCCGGGGGGCATATCCTGATGGAGGATATTCCGGGCGTCGGGAAGACGACGCTGGCTGTCTCCGTCTCCCGCGCGCTGGGGCTTGAGTATAACCGTGTGCAGTTTACGCCGGACGTGCTGCCCTCGGATATCACGGGCTATTCGCTCTATGACCGCAACAGCGGTACGATGATTTACCAGAAGGGTGCGATCCTCTGCAACCTCTTCCTCGCCGACGAGCTCAACCGCGCCACCAGCCGCACCCAGTCGGCGCTGCTGCAGGCTATGGAGGAGGGCGAGGTCACGGTGGATAACCAGACCTATCCCGTCCCCCAGCCCTTTATTGTCATCGCCACGCAGAACCCCACCGGCGCAAAGGGGACGCAGATGCTCCCGGACTCGCAGATGGATCGTTTTATGCTGCGCCTGTCCATGGGCTACCCCTCTCACGAGGACGAGATCGAGATGATCCGCCGCCGTCAGGGCGGTGTGAGCCCGGAATCTGTGCAGCAGGTGGTGACAAAAGAGGAGCTTCTTGAGCTGCGGCGTGAGGTCGAGCAGGTCTATGTCAAGGACAACATGATCGACTATATCGTGAGCCTCTGCGAGTGTACGCGCAGCCATCCGAGCATTTTGCAGGGCGCCTCGCCGCGCGCCTCTCTCGCGCTCACGGCGCTCTCCAAGGCGACCGCCTGGATCCAGGGGCGAGACTATGTGCTGCCGCGGGACGTGCATTTTGTCTATCAGGACTGCATCGCCCACCGTCTGCTCTGGTCGCATGAGCAGTCTGACCCGGCCGCCCGTGCCGCCGTGATGGACGAGCTGCTGCGATCCGTGAAGGCGCCCGCTATTCGCTGAGATGCCGACGCTGAATTTTTTCCTGTATCTGGGCGCGCTTGCGCTTGCGTGGCTGTTTCGCATCAGCTATCGCGGGTGGTTTGCCCCGTTTCTGTTCTGGTCGCTGGCCGCAGCCCCCGTTCTGATCCTGCTCTTCTCCCTCCCTGCCATGCTGACCATGCGCCTCACTCTGGAGACCCCGCCAAGCGTCACGCGCGGTGAGAAGGGAGAGCTGCGGCTGCGCTTTTCAGCGAGGAGCTTTCTTCCGGTCGGCGCGATGCGGCTGCAAATCAGTGCAAAAAACCGCTTCACCGGCAAAATGGTGAACTATACCCCGCGCTATTACAATCTCCGTCGGGGCAGCGCCTCTTTTGCGATTCCGACAGATGCCTGCGGGGCGCTTTTGATCCAGGTGCAGCGCTGGGAATGCCGTGACCTTTTGGGGCTGCTGCGCATCGGCAAGAGATGCCCGAGCCCGGTAGTCTGCGTGGTGATGCCGGTTCCGCATGAGCCGGAACCGATGGTGGATTTTGAAGCCGCGCTTCAGACACAGACCCGACTGCGCCCAAAATACGGCGGCGGCTTTGCGGAGGAGCACGAGCTGCGCGAATACCGCCCCGGAGACATGAGCAACAGCATCCACTGGAAGCTCAGCTCCAAGGCGGACAAACTGATCGTGCGGGAAGCGCAGGAGGAGGCCAATAAGGATATCTTTGTTGTCCTCTCCGGCGGCGGCGCGGACGAGGACGGGCTGGATGTGCTCTACTGGCTGACGCTCGCGCTTTTGCAGCGGGAACTGCCGCACCGTATCGCCGCAAACGCCCTCTACTCCGTTGGGAATGAGACAGAGGCGCACGAGGCGCTTATGAGGCTGCTGTCCTCTCCCCTCTCTGAACCTGCGGCCTTCGACGGCGCGCTGGCGCGCTGCATCTTCCGCGTTGTCGGACGGGAGGTGCTGCTGCCGTGAAGCGCTTTCTCAATCATGCGGTGAGCCTGTCCCTGCTCGTACTCTACACCGTCTCTCAGCTCGTGCTTCTGATCGAGGCGATAGGCTGTCACGTCTCACCGCTGTTTTACCTGTTTGCGGCGCTGCTGTGCCTGACCGGTTGGATCACGACCGGGACGCGGCGCGGTTGGATGGTGGGTCTCCCCTCCTCGGTGCTGCTGCTGTGCCTGAGCTTCTATGTTTTCCCGGATAATCTCACGCAGCAGTTCAACGATGCCTTCGACCGCCTGACCGGGGTCTATCTCGAGCAGGTCGTCTATCCGGGCAACACCTATGACTATCTGAATCTTGCCTCCGATCACAGCCTGCTCTTTTTGCTGTTGGCCTTTCTGCTGGCCTCGTATATGGGCTCCGCCCTCTCCTCACGCAGCGGGCGCGTGGGGCTTGCCCTTCTCGGGAGCGTTCCCCTGTTTGCGGCCTGCCTGACGGTCACGATCCATCCTTCGATTCCGGCCATCGTCGGGATGCTGCTGTTCTGGCTTCTGCTTGCCGCTGGGGGCAGCCGCTATCAGGAGGCCGACGAGAGCTACCGTTCGGTGCTCGGGCTGCTGCTGCCCATCGCGCTGCTGCTGGGACTGCTGATCTGGCGGATCGACCCGGAGCGCTACCAATACGAGCCGATGCAGCTTGATTTGACAGAGCGGCTGGATGAACTCGTGCAGAAGCTGGACGAGCGCTGGAACGAGCTCTTCTCCGATGACCAGCTCTCGCGCCTGAGTCAGCCGGAGAATTTCGACGGCACCGAGGAACAGAGCGTCCCCGATGAGGCGCTCTGGCAATCGCAGCGCGGACAGTTGGAGCTCTCGCAGCCCTTTGACCGCGACGATCAGGCTCGCGTATATCTGCGCGTCCGCGCTGATCGCAGCGGACTTGTGTACCTGCGCGCCGTCTCCTACGGCGATTATCTCGGAACCGCCTGGGCAGTCTCACAGGAGGACAGCTCCGTGTCGTCGCTTGGCTTTACCGCTTCCGCACTCTCCGGCTCGGAGAGCGGCAGCATCCGGATCGAGATGCTTGCAGATTCCGAGTATCGTTATCTGCCCTATTTCAGCCTTGAATCAGACGGCAGCGACAGCTTTGTGCCCGCAGGACGAACAAGCAGCTATTCCGCCGCCTATATTCCCTTCCCCCGCAGCTTCGAGGGCGCAGCGCTGAGTGCACCGTATGCGGACAGTGAGCTGCAATACCGCGCCTACGCCCATGAGGTCTATACCCGTTTGCCCTCCGACACGAGAGCAGCGCTTACAAATCTCATTGAGGAGGCGGGGCTTCGAGATACTGATGATTTGATCCGAGATGTCGCGGCTTACGTCCAGCAGACCGGAACCTATTCGCTCGATACCCTGCCCTATCCCAGTTCTGACTATGCGCTGTACTTCTTGACCACTGCCCGGGAGGGCTGGTGTCTGCACTTTGCCACGGCGGCCGCGGCGCTCTATCGCACCCTCGGGATCCCGGCGCGCATCGTCGAGGGCTTCCTCGCCGACGCGGAGGCAGGGCGCTTTGTCGAGGTCAAGGGCGAGAATGCCCATGCCTGGGTCGAGGTGTATCAGGACGGCTTGGGCTGGCTGCCGGTCGAGGTGACGGGGCAGAGCGGACGCAGCAGCGACGCTCTCGGCGCCGGCGAGGCGACGCCGGAACCTACACCGGAACCGACGCCCGCGCCGGAGAGCGCGCCCGGAGAGGCGGAACTCACCCCCGTTCTGCCGGTCGAGACAGTACAGCCCTCGATCCCCGTCGGCGTGCTCACACAGGATACACTTGAGGAGGCAACATCCTCCGCGCAAAATCGCGGCTTTACCGTCCCGATCTGGATTTCTGCTGTGCTGCTGCTCGCGGCGATTCTCCCGCTGAGAAGGCTGATCCTACTCAAGCTGCGCAAACGATCCTTCGAGCAGCCAGACGCAGGGCGCGCTGTGGTTGCGCTCTACCGTTGTGCTTCCATCGCCGCCGCCCTGGGCTTGACAACCCCGCCAGAGCTTATCAGCCTGGCGGAGAAAGCTGCATTCAGCCGCAGCGGCGTATCCGAGGAGGAGCGAAAGCGCTGCCGTGCGGTGTATGAGCAGTTCCTCGAGGACGGTGAACCGATGCTTCGCCGCTTGGATCGGTTCCGCCTCCATTGGCTGTACGTCCTCAAATAGAATGATCGTCCGGAGAAATTGAAAGGAGATTTCCCATGATTCTTACCTCTGCTGCCCTGACCCCCGTCGCTCTGTGGCTGAACACCGTCTTCGCCTCCTTTGACCAGAGTGTGACCGCGTCTATCCACAAGCTGTACGATCTCGGCGGGGGCTTCTTCACCCCGTTTATGGAATTCGTGTCGCTGTTCGGAAAGGGCGGAATCTTTTTGATCGTGCTCTCGCTCGCACTGCTGTGCATCAAGAAGACGCGCCGCTTCGGGACAGCTATGATCCTCGGGCTTGCCATCGGTGCCATTGCGGTCAATGTCTTCCTGAAGGTCGCGATTGCCCGTCCACGCCCCTATGCCGATCCGGAGGGCTTCTTCTATCCGCTCTGGCTCACTGTTGGACAGAATATCGAGAGTGACAACAGCTTTCCCTCCGGACACACGAACGCGGCCTTTGCGGCCATGGTGCCGGTATTTCTGCTCGGCAATAAGAAGTGGAGCTGGCTGGCGCTTGTGTTCGGTGTGCTGATGGGCATTTCCCGCATCTATCTCGTCGTCCACTTCCCCACCGACGTGATCGGTGGGCTGATCACCGGAACGATTGCCGGTATGATCGGTACGCTGATCGCAGTGAATCTCCCACAGAGCTGGTATCGCTGGGAGCTTGGGAAAAAGAAGGAGACAGCACAGTGAAGCTCTTTGGAAGGCTGCGCTTTCGCGGCGTTGACAGAAAAATCGTTGACGATGAAGCGCATATCGCCGACTGGAACAGCGCCGAAGAGATCGGCCGCGTCCGCCTCGGCAAGCTCTGCCTGTACTACCGCGACCTCGGCAGAAAATACTGCGTCCCCTATGAGTACATCGACCGCCGCTTCACCCGTGTGAGCACCGTGCAGCCGGACGACAGCCCCGCCTACTTTTACTACCGTCTGATCCTGGTTCACGGGGAAAAGGAGTTTGCCAACCTGATCTTCGAGAAGGAGGAGCAGGTCGAGCGCATCCATGCGCGGCTGCAGGAGATCCGCCCGGAGATCGCCTTCGGCTACGTCCCGCCCGCCGATGGGAAGAGACGGTACTTTGCATAATCCATGAGCCAAAAAGGGGCTGTCTCAAAACGGGAAGAGCAGCCGTAGGGGCGGCTACCAGCCGCCCGTGCAGCGAAGGCAAAAACAGTTGAAAAGTTGGGCGAATTCGCACAAACCAGCGGATTCGCCATACCTTTTACAGATATTTTGGCTATGACGCCGGGAGGCTGATAGCCTCCCCTACGTTCTCTTTCGGACTTTTGAGACAGCCCCGTTTTTTTAGTCAAATCGGAGTCCCCACTGGGTTCCGTGCGGCAGGGGGCGGTCGGCGGCAAGCAGGGCTTCCCCCTTATCCGCCGTCTCCTGTCTCTCCGCCCTCCCGCAGCCGAGGAAGGCCGCGAGGGAGGCCGCGGCAGCGGCTGTGTCCTCGCCCAGTGCCTCACGCACGAGGGCGCGCCCGTCCTCCCGCTCCACGGCGGCGATGCCCCGACCCACGGCGAAAAAGCCCCCGCCGAAGCTCTGCAGCAGCGCCTCCTCGAAGTCCAGCGCGGCGGGCAGGAGCGTAACATGGGGTGTCAGCGCAAGCAGCGCCTCCCGCCGTTCGCCGTAGTCCCGCGCCGTAAGCGGCGCGACGGGCAGCAGGGCGGCGGCGCTGTGCGCGGTGCGCCGCATAGAGAGCGCCGGGCGCAGCCCGACGCGCGCATACCAGGCGAAGAGGGAGGGCTCGGCGGGCTCGGTCGTACACCAGGCTGCGCCGCGCTCCCGCCCCTGCCCGATGCAGGCGCGGTTCAGCGCCGCGCCCACGCCGCGCCCGCGCGCCGCGGGATCGACCGCCACGGCGTAGAGATAGCCGAGGCGCCGCCCCTCCAGGCGCAGCGCGTCGATCCAGTAGGCCGCGCCGAGAAGTCTCCCATCCTCCACGGCGGCGAGGCCGAAGCCCAGCTCCGGCAAAAGTGTGAGAAAGCGGCCGATCAGCGCGGGCGGATCGCCGAAGGTCTCCGCCCAGAGCGCCGTCAGCGCGGCGCGGTCGGCGCGCAGCGCGTCACACAGCTCCATCGTCCTTCCACCCCGCGAGATACTTCTCCACCATGCCCCTGGGCTTGTAGGACTGCTTGGACTGGCGCAGCGGCTCAAGCCCCATGTCGTCCTCCCGGTTGATGGTCGTGAGGCCGGGGTGCTTTTGCAGCATAAGGCGCGTGAGCTCCCGGCACACCATCGGATAGGCGCCGTTCATGTCGATGCGCGCCTTCTCGAAGTGGACATCGAAGGTGTCCGAGGCGCACATCTCGCCGATCGAGAAGCCCACGATCTCCCCGTTTGCGAAGAGCACGCCGCCCTCCAGCCCCAGCCACTCGTAGGCGGCGAAGGCGCGGATGATCGCGTCGTGCTCGTCCGCGACGCTCGGGTCGAGACGCTCGCGGTTTTCCTCGCTCCAGAGATCGAGCATATCGAGGCAGCCGGGGATCAGCTCATAGCTCAGAGGCCGGAACTCCCAGTCGTTCTCCGCCTCGAAGCGGTTGCAGTGGTTCTTCTTGCCGTGCAGGGACTTGCCGGAGTAGGTGGCGAGCTTCTCCGCGTCGTAGAGGTAGTCCCAGGTGTCCGTCTCCGGGACGAAGAGGAAGCGGTCGGGGTACTCCGCCTCGAGCTGTTCCCGGTGCGCGGCGGTGACGCCGCGCAGCACGAACGGCCAGCCCTTCACAGCCGCGTAGCCGCGCAGCGCCTCGACCGCCGGGCGCAGCGGCCCGCGGCCGATGGGGAAGACGAAGCAGGGCATCCCCTCATACCGCAGCTTTGTGAGCATCCTGTCGCCGCAGCGGGCAATGAGCTGGCGGTAGCGCTTGTCCCAAATATAGATGTTGCCGAAGTTGTAGTCCGCGCTGGGGCTGTTCTCAGCGAATACCAGCTCGTCCACCCAGGCTTTGTCACAGAGCGTGACAGGCTTAAATTGTATCATACCGTATCTCCGTATTCGGGCAGCTCGCCCGAATCTCCTTTCTCAACTCGCGCAGATCCATAAAGGCCTCCGGGCGTTTACTCACATCGCGCAGCAGCGCGGAGGGGTGGTAGGTCGCCATGATGCGCCGTCCGCCGCGCTCGAACCACTGCCCGTGCTCCCGCGTGATGCGGAAATTGGGGTCGATCAGGGCGGTGGCGGCAATGCGCCCGAGGCAGACGATCCGCTTTGGCTGTAAGAGCTCGATCTGCCGCTCGAGCCAGACGCGGCAGGCGCTCTGCTCGTCGGGCTGCGGGTCGCGGTTGTGGGGCGGGCGGCACTTGACGATGTTGGCGATATAGACGCGGCGGCGGTCGAGGCCGATCATGCGCAGCATATCGTCCAGCAGCTTCCCGGCCGGGCCGACAAAGGGCTCGCCCTGCAGATCCTCCTGCTCCCCCGGCCCCTCGCCGACGAAAAGCACCTCCGCCGTCTCCGACCCGACGCCGAAGACCAGCTTCGTGCGCGTCTCGCAAAGCGCACAGCGCTGACAGGCGGCGCAGTCCTGCCGCAGGCTCTCCCAGGTATCGCTCATTCCTCGCTCCCCCCTCCCGCGAGAGTCAGCAGCAGCTCGCGCCGATTGTTCTCGGGAAACTCCATCACATAGTCCAGCAGAAATTGCAGCATATCGCCGATCTCCCGCCCCCGCAGGCCGAGGGCGAGCAGGTCGTCCCCGCTCACCGCGAGGTGCTTGAGGGAGAAGCACTCCCCGCTTCGGAGCACAGCGCGCAGCGCCTTGCGGCTCTGCCCGCCGTAGAGCGCGTCGCTCACATCGGCGGCGCAGCTCACGCCCGGCACCTCGTAGCGCCGCAGCGCCTTTTTCCACGCGAGCGGCGTCTCCGGCAGCGGCCCGCGCAGCAGCTCGTTCACCCCGGCGCACAGGCGGATTGTCCGGCTGTCCAGACGCAGCGCGCGCAGAAAGCCCTCCGCCGAGGTGATCGCGCCCAGGCGCTCCAGCAGCACGGCGAAGCCCGCCCAGCGCTGCAGCGCGCGGCGCGGCAGCTTTCTGAGCCGCCGCCAGCCGGGATGCGCCGGGGGTCTGTCGCGCAGAAAGCGATCCAGCAGCCCCAACTCCGTCAGAGGCAGCACGGTCTCCGGCGCGTCGCTGAGCAGGATGGTCTCCAGCTCGTCGCGCACGCGCTCGGCGGGCAGCGCCTCGGCAAGCGCCGCGTGCTCCTCGATGGCGAGGAGGGTCGAGATCTCCAGCGTGAAGCCGAGCTTTGCCGACAGGCGCAGCGCGCGCAGCATCGCCGCCGGCTCCCGCGCAAAGCGCTCGCCCGCCTCGCCCACGCAGCGCAGGCGCTTCTCCCGGATATCCGCGAGCCCCCCGAAGGGGTCGGCCAGCAGCCCGTCGGCGGAGAGCGCGACGGCGTTGATCGTGAAGTCCCTCTGTCCCAGCGCCTCCGTGAGCGCCCCGACGAAGGCGACGCGCTCCTCGCTGCGCCCTTCGCCCTCCGGCCAGAGGCACAGCGCCTCGAGCTCGTGGTTGCCGAGCACGATCGTGACCGCCCCCTCGAGCACGCGGGAGAGCGGAAAGAGGCTCAGCAGCTCCTCCGGGCGGGCGGAGGTGCAAAGCTGCCAGGCGTGCGGGCGCTTTTCCAGCAGCAGATCGCGCACGCACTCCCCCATCAGGAAGGCCGTATGTCCCCGCCCCTGGAGGGTGAACAGGATCTGCCGGACATATTTGGGCGGTGCAGCCATGGCACAGCTCCTCTCAATAGCTCATAGAATAGCTCGCGCGAGAAGCAAAGAAAGCGCTTGCAATCCGCGAGTGCTTATATTATAATGTACGATAAGTTTTGACTGTGGAGGCCTGGACCTCTATATTATATCTTATCATTTCCCTCGCGCAAGTGCAAGATGGAGTCTGTAACATGATGGATTTTTCTACTTTTATCAGTCCCGGCCGCAAGGGCTATCTTGTCGGCATCGGGGGCGTGTCCATGTCCTCGCTCGCCGAGGTGCTGCGCGGCATGGGACTTACGATCGTCGGCTCGGATATGAACGAGGGGCCGAACGTGGAGAGCCTGCGCCGAAAGGGCATCGAGGTGTACATCGGCCACCGCGCCGAACATATCGCCCCGGACGTGGATTTTCTCGTGCGCACCGCCGCGGTGCATGACGACAACCCGGAGATCGCCTTCGCCCGCGCGCAGGGCATCCCCGTCTTTGAGCGCACCCAGGCCTGGGGTGCGATCAGCCGCGACTACCGGCACGCGCTGTGCATTGCCGGCACCCACGGCAAAACCACCACGACCTCGATGTGTACGCACATCCAGATGGTCGCCGGGCGTGACCCCACGGTGATGATCGGCGGTACGCTGCCGCTGCTGCACGCGGGGCACCGCGTCGGCGAGGGGGACACCATCGTGATGGAGGCCTGCGAGTACTATAACTCCTTCCTCTCCCTGTTTCCGACCGTCGCCGTCATTCTGAACGTGGAGGCCGACCACCTCGACTTCTTCAAGGATCTCGCCGACGTGCAGCGCTCCTTCCGCGCCTTCGCCGCGCGCGTCCCTGCCGACGGCTGGGTGGTCGTGAACCGGGACGATCCGAGCGCTATGGAGACCGTTTCCGGGCTGGATCGGCAGATCATGACCTTCGGCCTCACGAGCGAGGCCGACGTGTACCCTGAAAACCTGCGTTTTCTCGGCGCGAACGCGAGCTTTGACATCGTGTGCCGGGGTGAGCGCTTCACGGATGTGAAGCTGCAGGTGCCGGGGCTGCACAACGTCAAGAACGCCCTCGCCGCCGCCGCGGCCTCGATCTGCCTCGGCATCGGCGGCACGGCGGTGAAGTACGGCCTCGGCGCGTTCAGCGGCGCGGGGCGGCGCTTCGAGTTCAAGGGCAAGTTCAACGGCGCAGACGTGTTCGACGACTACGCCCACCACCCCAGCGAGCTGAAGGCGCTGCTCGACGCGGTGGAGAAGCTGCAATACCAGCGCACGGTGCTGGTGTTCCAGCCGCACACCTTCTCGCGCACCGCCGCGCTCTTTGACGATTTCATCGCGCAGCTCCGCCGCCCCGACGTGCTGGTGCTCGCGGAAATCTTCGCCGCGCGCGAGAAGGACACCATCGGCATCTCCTCCCGCTCTCTGGCTGAGCACATCCCCGGCTCGATTTTCCTGCCCAGCTTCGGCGAGATCGAACAGGAGCTGCGGCGGATCGTCCGCCCCGGCGACGTGGTTCTCACCGTCGGCGCGGGGGATGTCTACCGCATCGGCGAGAGCCTGGTGGAGTAATTCATAAAAGGGACTGTGAAAAAGTCCTCCGAGCCGCAGGGGGCGGCTGCCAGCCTCCCCCGCAGGAAAATGAAAAATGCGAGAAATAATGGGCGAATTCGTTGAAATGCTACGAATTCGCCCATTTTTTGTAAGGAAAAATAGTGTTGTACTGCCGGGCGGCTGATAGCCGCCCCTACGGAGGAGGCGTGAATTTCGCCTTTTTCACACCCCTTTTTACGCCGGGATGAACACCGTATTCTCGCCGGTCTGGTCGTTGGTCCAGTGGAGCTTGCCGTCCTCCATATAGAAGCTGCCGGTGCCGTCGAAGCTCTCGTTGGAGACGGTGAAGCTGTTGTCCTCGGCATAGGTCTCCGTCCAGGCGTGCGCGTCGTGGTAGAGCAGGATATCGTTCCTCCAGATATCCGCCCTCATGCTCCAGCAGGCGCGCTCCCAGGCCGAGCCCGACCAGAAAATTTCCGCGTTGACGCTGCCCTCGCCCGCGTAGCTGAAGGTGATCGTGCAGCGCCCGGCGATCTCCTCCGCCCAGCGCCCCTCGAAGCCCTGGCGCTCCGCCGGGGCGGCTGTCGTCTGCGCGCCTTTGACCGTGATGAGCGCCGAGCCGGAGTTCACCGCGCCGCTGTCGTTGGAGAAGCGGCAGTAGACCCGCCAGCCATTGAGCGCCGCGGGGATGCTGTCGAGCGTGAGATCCTTCGTGTAGCCCTTGATGACCTTGAGGCTCGGAAACTCCGTCTGCGCGGCGAGGTAGTCGAGATCGCGGCTGCCGTCGGGGCTGACGAAGTGCCACTCCGCCCACTTGGCGTTCTCATAGCGCGTGACGAACTGGCAGCGGCCGTTTACGTCCACGGTCTCATCGGTCGGGTCCTTGGTGACGACGGGGAGATTCGCCTGCACCGGCGCAAGCGTCGGAACCGGGGTGGGAATCGGGGTCGGCGCGGGCGTGGGAACCGGCGTCGGCGCAAGCGTCGGGACCGGCGTGGGAACCGGGGTGGGGACCGGCGTCGGCGCGACGGTTGGGATGGTCGTGATATCGGGGGTGGGGACAGGTGTCGCCGCAGGGCGGCTCGTCATTTCGCGCAGGCTGCACGCGCCCAGCGCCAGAGCCAGGGCGAGGCAGAGTGTGATAGCTGTGATCTTTTTCACGTTTTGACCCTTCTTTTTCTCTTATTCGTCCAATTTAAGCACCGCGAGGAAGGCTTCGGTCGGAATCTGCACCGTGCCGAGCTGGCGCATCTTCTTTTTGCCCTCCTTCTGCTTCTCGAGCAGCTTCTTCTTGCGGGTGATATCGCCGCCGTAGCACTTGGCGAGCACGTCCTTGCGCATGGCGCGCACCGTCTCGCGCGCAATGATCTTGCCGCCGATCGCCGCCTGCACAGGCACCTCGAAGAGCTGGCGGGGGATGTTGTCCTTGAGCTTCTCGCAGAGCTTCCGGGCGCGGCCATAGGCCTTCTCGCGGTGGGCGATGAAGCTCAGCGCGTCCACCTGGTCGCCGTTCAGGAGCATATCGACCTTCACCAGGTCGCTGGTCTTGTACTCAGAGAGCTCATAATCCAGCGAGGCGTAGCCCTTCGTGCGCGCCTTGAGGGTGTCGAAGAAGTCGTAGATGATCTCGTTGAGCGGCATCTCGTAGTGCAGCTCCACGAGCCGCGCGTCCAGGTACTGCATATTCTTGTAGTCGCCGCGCCGATCCTGGCACAGCGGCATGATGTTGCCCACATAGTCGCTCGGCGTGATGATGGAGACCTTGACATAGGGCTCATACGCCTCGGCAATAGAGGCCACGTCCGGGTAATTGTGGGGATTGTCCACCATGACGATGCTGCCGTCGGTCTTGACGACCTTGTAGATGACCGAGGGCAGGGTGGTGACCAGATCAAGGTCGAACTCGCGCTCCAGCCGCTCCTGAATGATCTCCATGTGCAGCATCCCGAGGAAGCCGCAGCGGAAGCCGAAGCCCAGCGCCGCCGAGCTCTCCGGCTCGTAGCTGAGGGAGGCGTCGTTGAGCTTGAGCTTGTCGAGCGCGTCGCGCAGGTCGGGATACTTCGAGCCGTCCTCGGTGTAGATGCCGCAGTAGACCATCGGCCGCGCGGGACGGTAGCCGGGCAGCGCCTCGGCGGTGGGGGTCGCGGCGTCAGTCACGGTGTCGCCCACCTGGGTATCCGCGACGTTCTTGATGCTCGCGGTGAAATAGCCCACGTCGCCCGCGCTCAGCACCTCGCAGGGGTCGAGGCCGATCGGCCTGAGGTGCCCAACCTCCACCACCTTGTACTTCGCCCCGGTGGACATGAGCAAAATCTCCTGATCCCGGCGGATCGAGCCGTCGATCAGGCGCATAAAGACGATGACGCCGCGGTAGTTGTCGTACTGGCTGTCGAAAATCAGCGCCTTGAGCGGCGCGTCCGGGTCGCCCGAGGGGGCGGGCACGCCCTCGACGATGCGCGCAAGCACCGCGTCGATGTTGATGCCGGCCTTGGCGGAGATCTCCGGGGCGTCCTGCGCCGGGATGCCGATGATCTCCTCGATCTCGTCCTTGACGCGTTGCGGCTCGGCGGCGGGCAGGTCAATCTTGTTGACGACGGGCAAAATCTCGAGGTTGTTGTCGAGCGCAAGGTAGGTGTTCGAGAGCGTCTGCGCCTCCACGCCCTGGCTCGCGTCCACGACCAGGATCGCGCCCTCGCAGGCGGCGAGCGAACGGCTGACCTCGTAGTTAAAGTCAACGTGTCCCGGCGTGTCGATGAGGTTGAGTGTGTAGTGCTCCCCGTCCGCCGCCAGATACTCCAGCCCCACGGCGCGCGCCTTGATCGTAATGCCGCGCTCGCGCTCCAGATCCATATTGTCGAGGATCTGATCCTCCATGATGCGCTGCTCCACCGCGCCGCACTTCTCGATCAGGCGGTCAGAGAGCGTAGACTTGCCGTGGTCGATGTGGGCGATGATGGAAAAGTTGCGGATATGGCTCTGGTCGATCATGTGCGTCCCTCCGTGTGGCTCATTTCATCGTATTATACCGAAAACAGCCGCGTTTGTAAAGCACAAACAGGAGATGCGCTATGCGCATCTCCTGTTTGTGGGTTTGGGTTCAATCTTAGAACTCCAGATTCTTCTCGGTGCTCTTGGAGAAGACGTGAGCCACATTGCCGCCGAAGGTGAAGTGGACCGTGTCGCCCAGGTTGTAGTTGCCCTTCATGTCGATGGTCGGGACGATGATGATGACGTCGCGGCCGTTGGCATTGACGTGCAGGTGCACGCTCGAGCCCATCATTTCCGCAACCTCGACCTTCGCCGCGACGCCCTTGTCGGACACGTCGGTGTGCTCGGGACGCACGCCCAGGGTGATCTCCTGGCTCTGCACGTCGTTCTTGAGCAGGCGGGCTTCCTTCTCGGCGTCGAGCTCGACCTTCAGGCCGGAGAGATCGACGAAGAACTTGTTGCCCTCGCGGATCAGCTTGGCGTCGAAGAAGTTCATGACGGGCATGCCGATGAAGCCGGCGACGAACAGGTTCGCGGGGTGATTGAACACTTCCTGAGGCGTGCCGATCTGCTGGATGTAGCCGTCCTTCATGATAACGATACGGTCGCCCAGGGTCATGGCCTCGGTCTGGTCATGGGTGACGTACATGAAGGTGGTGTTGATGCGCTGACGGAGCTTGATGATCTCAGCACGCATCTCGTTACGGAGCTTGGCGTCCAGGTTGGACAGAGGCTCGTCCATCAGCAT
>JAZQCO010000057.1:0-5133 GCA_045546335.1 Candidatus Limivicinus sp.
CGAGAGCGGATGCCGAGCATAATTTTCGTCGGATCAAGGCGCAAAAGTGCAGGAATACTTTGTGTATTTCAAACTTTTGCAACGCAGAGCCCGGCGGAAATTTGCCGGCAGGCGCCGAAGCTGGATTAATCAGCGTATCCCCAACCCGAAGCTCACCGCGAGCGCCGCGTCCACGGCGCTCATCGTGCCCGGATCGAGCCGCCCCATGCGCTCGCGCAGGCGCGACTTGTCGAGCGTGCGGATCTGCTCGAGCAGGATCACGCTGTCCCGGTTGAGCCCGACGCTGCGCCCGACGAGATTGATGTGCGTGGGCAGCTTCGCCTTGCCGGTCTGGCTGGTGATCGCCGCGGCGATCACCGTGGGGCTGTGGCGGTTGCCGGTGTCGTTCTGGACGATCAGCACCGGGCGCATCCCGCCCTGTTCACTGCCGACGACGGGACTGAGGTCGGCAAAATAGATATCTCCGCGTTTGACCATGATTTTTCACACTCCGTAAAGACTTCGCCCATAACAGTCTATGTAGCGTTCTGCTTGTATTGTCCCATGAAGTGTGAAAAATTATACTACCCTTGACACGCGGCGCGTTTCCGTTCTACAATATCCGCGAAGGGGGGCGTTTTTATGGCCAATATCGCCTTGATCTGGGATCTCGACGGCACGCTGCTCGACTCCTACCCGGCCATCGTGCCGTCGGCGCGGGAAATCTGCGCGGAGCTGGGGGAGGACTACAGCGAGGACTATGTTCACAGCTTCGTGATACGCACGTCCGTAGGACAGCTCCTGCGCGAGCTCGCCGCGCGCCGGGGCGTGGACGCGGACGCCGTCGTCGAGCGCTTCAACCGCCGCAGCGACAGCCGCCTCGCCCTGATCCGCCCGATGCCCCACGCGCGTGAGACGCTCGCGGCGCTCAGCGAGGGCGGCGCGCGCAGCTTCGTCTACACGCACCGGGGCGAATCGAGCTTCACGATCCTCGAAAATACCGGCCTTGCGCCGTATCTGACCGAGGTGCTGACCAGCCGCAGCGGCTTTCCGCGCAAGCCGGAGCCGGACGCGCTGCTCTACCTGGTGGAGAAGTACGCCCTCGACCCCGCGCACACCTGGTACGTCGGCGACCGCAGCCTCGATATCGAGGCCGCCTGCCGCGCCGGACTTCGCAGCATCCTTTACCTCGACCCCGCCGCCCCCGGCGAGCCGACCGGGCGGGAGGATGTGATCGTGCACGATCTCGCGGAGATCCCCGGCTTAGCGCTGTAAGGAGGGAATACAATGAAAAACCGTCTGCTCTGTCTGCTGCTGAGCACGCTTTTGCTGCTCACGCTCTGCCCCGCCGCCTGCGCGGAGGGCGAAACGCCGGTCAACTGGTATGAAATTTTCGTGCGCTCGTTTCGCGACAGCGACGGGGACGGCCTCGGCGACCTCGGCGGCGTCACGGAAAAGCTCGACTACATCCGCTCTCTCGGCTGCGAGGGCATCTGGCTCATGCCGATCATGCCCTCCCCGAGCTACCATAAATATGACGTGACGGACTATTACGCCGTCGATCCCGAATACGGCACGCTCGACGAGCTGCGCGCGCTGCTCGAGGCCGCGCACGCGCGCGGCATGCGCCTGATCCTCGATCTGCCGCTCAACCACTGCTCGAGCCTGCACCCCTGGTTTCTCAGCGCGGTGTCCTCGGCGGATTCGCCGTGGCGCGACTGGTTCAACTGGAGCGACACGCCGCGGCAGGGCTACAGCGAGTGCGGCGGGGAGTACTACGAGAGCCGCTTCGTGGACACGATGCCCGATCTGAACCTCTCCAACCCCGCCGTGCGCGGCGAGATCGAGGCGATACTGCGCTTCTGGCTCGAGGACGTGGGGGTGGACGGCTTCCGGCTCGACGCGGTGACGAGCTTCTACACCGGCGATGTGGAGGCGAATGTCGCCTTTCTCAACTGGCTGGCCGACACGGCGCACGGCATCCGCCCCGACGCCTACCTGGTGGGCGAGGCGTGGGAGGGGCTTTCGACGCTCGCGCGCTACTGTGAGAGCCGCATCGACAGCTTCTTCACCTTCCCGGTCTCGCAGGCGGAGGGCTACATCGCAAAAACTCTCGGCGGCCGCGCCGCGCAGCCGGGGAAGAAGTTCGGGGAGTACGTCGCGCTGCTCGACGAGACCCTGCCCGCAAACACGATCCCCGCGCCCTTCACCGAGAATCACGATACCGGGCGCACGGTGGGCTTCACCGGGCGAGAGAACCCCGACAAGACCAAGATGGCGGCGGGGCTGCTGTGCCTGCTGCGCGGGAACGTGTTCATCTACTACGGGCAGGAGATCGGCATGGTCGGCAGCGGCGACGATCCGAACAAGCGCCTCGGGATGCTCTGGACGAGCGAGGAGGAGACCACCCTCCCGCCGCCGGGCGTGACGAAGCTCGAATACGCCTACCCCTCCGCCGCCGCGCAGGAGGCGGACGCGGCTTCGATCCTGAACTATTACCGCGCCGCCCTCGCGCTGCGCGAGCGCTTCCCGGCGATTGCGCGCGGGACGGGGGAGGTGCTGCCCTGTCCCAGCGACGCGCTGTGCCTGATCCGCCGGGAGTACGGGGGTGAGGCGCTGCTGCTCGTCGTGAATCCCTCCCGGGGTGAGGAGGCGCTTGCGGTGGGGGAGGGCGCGGTGCTCGCGGCTTCGCTCTGCACCGATCCCTCGCTCACGGTGCGCCTGGAGGGCGGCACGCTGACCCTCCCCGCCTACAGCATCGCGGTGCTGGCAGGGTAAAAAGGGTCGTCTCAAAACGCTGAGAGCGACCGTAGGGGCGGCTATCAGCCGCCCGTGCAGTGAAAACATCAACACCTGAAATGTTGGGCGAATTCGCACAAAACAGCGGATTCGCCCAACTTTTTACAGATATTTTGATGTTGCTGCCGGGAGGCTGATAGCCTCCCCTACACGCTCTTTCGTGCTTTTGAGACAGCCTCCCTATCCCTTATCTCAGCTCGCCGGGGCTGACGCCGAAGCTCTCGCGGAAGGCGCGGTGGAAGGCGGAATAGTCCCCGAAGCCGCTCTCCGCCGCTGCCCGCGAGGCCGGAACCCCCTCGCGCAGCAGCCGCGCCGCCGTGAGCAGGCGCTTTTGCCGGATGTAGGCGTGAACGGTCGAGCCGGTCTGCGCCTTGAACAGCCGCATGAAGTGCGAGCGGCTCAGATACACCCGCTCGGCCAGCTCCTCCACGCTCAGGGGGCTGGCAAGCTGCTCGTTGATATAGCTCAGCGTCTCCTGAATCTTCGGGTCGAAGGCGGTCTCCCGTTCCGCCTCCGCCGCGTTCAGCCGCCCCACCTGCACCAGAAGCTGCATAATGAGCGTGTCGCGCATCGTCTGCGCGCCAAAGCGGGTATCCCCCTCGGCGCGCTCGTAGCTGGCGAGCGTCGCCATGATCTCCCGCTGCTGCCCCTCGTCCGGGGCGAGGAGCCAGCGTCCCGTGCGCCCGGCGGTCTCGAAGCTCTCGAACAGCCGCGCCTCGGGCAAGGTGCGCTCAAAAAAGGCGCGGTTGAGGTAGAGGATGATGCGCTCGTAGGGGCGGGAGCGGTCGATCACCGCCTTGTGGATCGTGTGCTGCTTGACCAGCAGCACCGTCCCCGGCGCCAGCTCGAAGCGCTGATCCTCCACCAGGTACTCCACCTGCCCGCCCAGCAGCAGCACCAGCTTGTCAAAATCGTGAAAATGGAAGTCCCGCTCCTGCCCCGCGCTGTCGCGCAGGTGGAAGAAGTGGTAGTTCTCGTGCAGATAGCCCTCCCGCACATAGCGCCTCTCCGCCATGGTACGTCCCTCCTTTCCCTTGCCTCCCCTGAAAGGGGAGGTGCCCCGCAGGGGCGGAGGGGTCAGCGTGCCGGGTCAGACCCCTCAGTCATCAGTTGCCGTAGGGGCGGCTATCAGCCGCCCGCTGTCAACAGGCCGCAAATCTGCGTGCGGATGATATCCGCCCCTACGGCATCCAGTATACGATACTTTTTGCAAGATTTCAAGCATTCACTGCAATCGACATTGCAAGAGATGGCGGATATAATAGCAGCAGAATCAAATGTAAAGGAGCGGTTCTGTCCATGAAATCCAAAGGCAGCTTTTTGAAAAACAACTGGTTCTTCCTCACGATGATCCTCGGCATCGTGCTCGGCATTGCGGTCGGCTTCGCCTGGCCCGGCGCCGGCGCTCTTGAGCCGCTTGGGACGCTGTTCATCAACATGATGTTCTGCGTCGTCGTCCCGATGGTCTTCTTCTCCATCTCCTCCTCCATCGCCAACATGAGAAGCGCCAGGCGCGCCGGGAAGCTCATGGGCACGACCGTGCTGACCTTTATGTGCACCACGATCATCGCCTCCGTCATCATGTACATCATCGTGCGCTTCTTCCCCGTCTATACCGGCGAGCCCGCCTTCGAGCCGGGCGCTTCCGAGCCCATGAGCGCCGGCGCCATGATCGTCGGCTTCTTCACCAAGTCCGACTTCCCCGAGCTCTGGAGCCGCCGCTCCATCCTCCAGCTCATCATCGCCGGGATCTTCTTCGGCTTCGGCGTGCAGATGTGCGGCGGGCCTGAGACCAGGGTCGCCAAGCTCCTCGACGAGATCACCCAGGTGCTGATGAAGGTCATCAAGCTCATCAGCTTCTACGCCCCCATCGGCTTCTTCGGCTTCTTCGCCGCCCTCGTCGCCGCCCACGGCGCCGACTTCGTCTCCAGCTACGCCCGCGCGATCATCCTCTATTATGTCGTCGCCTTCGTGTATATGTTCGTGTGCTTCCCGCTCTACGCCCGCTTCGGCGGCGGCAAGGGCGCGGTGAAGGTCATGTTCCAGCACCTCTTCCGCCCCGCGGCGGTCGCCTTCGGCACCTGCTCCTCCGTCGCGACCATCCCCACCAATATGGAGGTCCCCGAGGACACCGGCATCTCCAAGGATGTCACCGATATCGTGCTGCCCATGGGCGCTACCATGAACATGGACGGCTCCGGCATGAGCGCCATCATCAAGGTCGCCTTCCTCTTCGGCATGTTCGGCAAGGACTTCCCCACCACCGACGCGCTGCTCGCCATCGTCGTGGCGACCGTCTCCTCCGTCGCCATGTCCGGCATTCCCGGCGGCGGCGGCACCGGCGAACTCGTGCTC
>JAZQCO010000058.1:0-4745 GCA_045546335.1 Candidatus Limivicinus sp.
CTGCATGATGCCGAGGAAGTTCACCATCTGGTTGCAGAGCGTGGAGAGGTGCCCCGCCGGGGAAGAGGTGATCTTACCGGGCACGCCGCCCAGCCCAAGTCGGAGGCCAAGCGGTCTTAGGAAGACAACACTTAGCTACAACTCCTTGGCTCACAGAACGACATGGCTACGATCCGACTTCTGCATGATGCCGAGGAAGTTCACCATCTGGTTGCAGAGCGTGGAGAGGTGCCCCGCCGGGGAAGAGGTGATCTTACCGGGCACGCCGCCCAGCCCCTCCTGAATGAGCTGCCGGAGGCTCCAGCCGGCGCAATAGCCGGTCAGCATCGACAGATCGTGCAGGTGGATATCGCAGTTGCGGTGCGCCTCGGCGATCTCCTGGTCATAGACCTCGGAGAGCCAGTAGTTGGCGGTGATGGCACCGGAGTTGGAGAGGATCAGACCGCCGACGGAATAGGTGACGGTGGAGTTCTCCTTGACGCGCCAGTCCTCGATCTTGAGGTACTTGTCCACGGTCTCCTTGTAGTCGAGGAAGGTGGAGCGGGTGTTGCGGATCTTCTCGCGCTGCTTGCGGTAGAGGATATACGCCTTCGCCACAGCCTCATACCCGCCGCGCGAGAGCACGGTCTCGACGCTGTCCTGCACGTCCTCGACCGCGATGCGCCCGTCATGGATCTTCGGCAGGAAATCCGCCGTGACCTTGAGCGCCAGAAAGTCGATGATGCTGTCGTTGTACTCTGTCTGAGTGGCGTCAAACGCCTTCCTGATCGCCGAGGCGATCTTGTTGATGTCGAAATCCGCGACCTTGCCGTCGCGCTTGAGTACCTGGTACATATTGTCTCTCTCCTGTTTGTAGTGGATGGTTTCGGAAAGGAATGAAAAACGAAAAGTGAAAAACGAAAAATTGCGGTGTCCCCTTCGGGGACGAATTTGAATCCTGTCGCGAAGCGACACCATAATTATTCATTATTCATTATTCATTTTTCATTATCTCAGTCCACGCCGCGCAGCCGGACGCAGGGCAGAACCTCCTCCACGGCCTCGCGCAGCGCGTGCATTTCGGGGTTGCTGAAGGCTGTGAGCGCCCCGGCGTTCAGCACCGCGCCGGAGTCCCGATACTGCTGCAAATAATACTCCCGCGCACCCTCGATCCAGCGCGCCGCCTCCCGCAGGCTCTCGGCGGTGTGCAGCCCCTTGACGACGGTGGTGCGAAACTCGTACTCCACACGCCCCTCGAGCAGCAGCGCCTTCGAGCGCTCGATGGCGCTGAGATCGAGGCTCTCGAGGCCGCAGGTCGCGGCGTAGAGCGCGGGGGAGTTTTTCACATCCATCGCCACACGATCGACCAGCCCCTCCTCGAGCACGGCGCGCAGCCGTTCGGGAAAGGTGCCGTTGGTGTCGAGCTTGACGCGGTAGCCGAGCGCGCGCACACGGCGCAGGAAGTCGGGCAAGTCCGGGTGCAGCAGCGGCTCCCCGCCGGTGACCGCGACCCCCTCCAGCAGCCCCTGGCGGGAGCGGAGGAAGGAGAGCACCTCAGCCTCGCAGTCCTCCCCGCGCAGCCGCTCGGGCAGCACCAGATCGGCGTTGTGGCAGAAGGGGCAGCGGAGATTGCAGCCGCCGGTGAACACCGTGCAGGCCACCGTGCCGGGGAAATCCAGCAGCGTCAGCTTTTGCAGACCGGAAATGCGCATGGGATTCTCCTTTTATACAGCGGAGCAGATGACTCCGCTGTCTGTAACGTTCGCG
The DNA here is from genome assembly GCA_045546335.1 of Candidatus Limivicinus sp. Classification (GTDB taxonomy): domain Bacteria; phylum Bacillota; class Clostridia; order Oscillospirales; family Oscillospiraceae; genus Limivicinus. Next base: position 1,747 of record JAZQCO010000058.1, read on the forward strand.
ACATATAATAGCGCCCCTTGACGCAGTTGTCAAGGGGCAAGGTAAACAAAATATTGTTGTCTTTTTTCTCTGTAACCGCTTTGACCACAATATCTTGTGTTCTGTTCTCTTTTGTTTCTTTTCGTCCGCAGAATGAGAGCGTGTCGTTTCTCTCTGGAAAATGCCGGGAAACGGGGAGATCCCGCGCATTTTCCGCCCGGGATCTCCCCTGCTGTGCCGTATGTGAAGAATGACTGAGGCTCTGCCTCTTGTGTTTGTTACTTGATGACCTGCTCGGCGAGTACCGAGGAGGCCACCGGCTCGACGATGGGGGCGTTCGGGTAGAGCGAGGGCTCCGGCATGGGCAGGGACTGCATATAGGCGTGCATCGCCTCCGCCACGCGCTTGCCGTTTTCCACCGCATGGACGACCGTGCTCGCGCCGTGCGCCACGTCGCCCGCGGCGAACACGCCTTCGCGCGAGGTGTGCCCGTCCTCATCGACGGCGATGATGCCGCCGCGCTCCTTCTCGAGCCCCTTGGTGGTGTTGAGGATGTTGCTGCCGAGCTCCTGACTGACCGCCACGATCACGCCCGTGCAGGGATAGAGCTTCTCCGAGCCGGGGATCGGATGCACCTTGCCGTCCTCACCCATCTCGTTGTCGGCGAAGACCACGCCGTCGTCGCGGATCTCGAGCGGGGTCTTGAGCATCTCGAACTCCACGCCCTCGAGCTTGGCGTAGCTGGCCTCGTACTGGCTCGCGGCGATCTGGTCGCGGCGGTTGAAGACCGTGACATAGCGCGCGCCGTTGCGGATGGCGGTTCTCGCGCAGTCCATGGCGGAGTTGCCCGAGCCGATGACGATCACGCGCTCCCCGAGGCGGAAGGCCTTGGGCGAGGCGAGATAGTTGATGGCGAAGGCGACGTGGCCAAGCGTCTCGCCCTTGATGTGCAGCGTCTTGGGACGCCAGAGACCCGCGCCGACGAAGATGCTCTGGAAACCGTCGCGGAACAGATCGTCGAGGCTGATCGCCCCGCCAATGGTGGTGTTCGGGCGGAACTTGATGCCCTTGAGCTCGAGGTGGCGATAGGCAAAGTCGTCGAGCACCGCGTCGGGCAGACGGTAGTCGGGGATGCCGTAGCGCATGACGCCGCCGATCTTGTCCTTGGAGTCGAAGATCGTCACGTCATAGCCGTAGCGGGCGAGGATGACGGCGATGGTGAGGCCGGAGGGGCCGGCGCCGATGATGGCGACCTTGCGGCCATTCGACGGGGCGGGGCCTGCGACCATCTGGTTGGCATAGGTGGTGGAGATGTAGTTCTCGATCACGGAGAAGTGCACCGGAACATCCTTGATCCCGCGGATGCAGTGACCCTCGCACTGCTTTTCGTGGTTGCAGACGATGGAGCAGACCGTGGTGAGGGGGTTATTCTCAAAGAGCATCCAGCCGGCCTCGTTGAGCTTGCCGTCCTTGAGCAGGCGGATGACCTCGGGGATATTCGTGTGGATGGGGCAGCCCTCACGGCAGCGCGGCTTCTTGCAGCCGAGACAGCGATTGGCCTCCTCCATAACGTGCAGTGCCATTGTTTGGCCTCCTATGTGTGTAGTTTAGCGGAGAAAACGCCGGAGATAATGAAAAATTAAAAATGAAAAGTGAAAAATTATGGAGTCGCTCCGCGACGGATTTGAATTGCTCAGTTTGATCCGTCCCCGAAGGGGACACACTAATTATTCATTATTCATTATTACTTATTCATTATTACTTATTCATTGCGGCTATTACATCTGGAAGTAGCGAACGGCATTCTTGTAGCTCACGCCCTCGACGATCTTCTTGAGGCTCGCGTCGATATTGGGGTACTCGCCGTTCTCGACCCAGTTGCCGATGAGATTGCAGAGGATGCGGCGGAAGTAGTCGTGGCGCGCATAGCTGAGGAAGGAGCGGGAGTCGGTGAGCATACCGACGAAGTTGCCGAGCAGGCCGAGGCTCGCGAGCGTCTCCATCTGCGCCTCCATGCCGAGGATGGTGTCGTTGAACCACCAGGCGGAGCCGTGCTGGATCTTGCCGGGCACCTCGTCGGACTGGAAGCAGCCGAGGAGCGTACCGAGCTGGGCGTTGTCGGCGGGGTTGAGGGAGTAGAGGATGGTGCGCGGGCACTCGCCGGTCTCGTCGAGCGCGGAGAGCAGCGCCGCGATATCGCCGCCGCAGGTGTTCTGGGCGATCATGTCAAAGCCGGTATCGGGGCCGAGCTTTTTGTACATACGGGTATTGTTGTTGCGCAGGCAGGAATAGTGAAGCTGCATCGCAATGCCGAGGCGGGCATAGGCGCGGCCAAGGCAGAGCAGCAGCGCCGTCTGATACTCCTCGGCCTCCTCGATGCGGATGGGCTTTCCGGCCATCGCCTTCTGATAGACGGCGTTGACCTCCTCGTCAGAGGCGGGGCGGAAGGGGATGTAATCCAGACCGTGGTCGCTCGCGCGGCAGCCCATGCTCTTGAAGAACTCCAGACGCTTGACAAGCGCGTCCATCACGTCCTGCGCGCTCTCGAGCTTCTTGCCGACAGCGGCGCCGAGCTTGCCGATATACTCCACAAAGCCGGGCTTGTTGATATTGATGGCCTTGTCGGGGCGGAAGGAGGGGCAGACCTTGACCTCGAGCGTCGGGTCGGCGGCGAGCTTGGCGTGCCACTCGAGGGAGTCAATCGGATCGTCGGTCGTGCCGATGAAGGCGACGTTGGCCTTGCGGATGATGCCGCGAACGGTGAGGTTCGGATCGGTGCGCAGCTTCTCGTTGCAGAAGTCCCAGGCTTCCTTCGCGTTCTCGACGGTCAGGGGCTTGTCATAGCCGAAGAACTGCCGCAGCTCGAGGTTGCACCAGTGGTACATCGGGTTGCCGATGGCCATTTCCAGCGACTCCACGAACTTCAAGAAGCGCTCATAGGCGGGCTTGTCGCCGGTGATATCCTCCTCGCTCACACCGTTGGAGCGCATGACGCGCCACTTGTAGTGGTCGCCGAAATA
>JAZQCO010000059.1:0-9436 GCA_045546335.1 Candidatus Limivicinus sp.
CCGCTTCTTTTTTTACTCAGGAACTGTGAAGAAATAAGGTGGACAAAGATGGCTTAGGATTTTTTGCCTGTAGCAAGGCGACAAATCGCAGGAATACTTTGTGTATTTCAAGATTTGGCAACGCAGCTACAGGCGAAAAAGGCAAGCCAGATTGTTCAAGTTATTTTGGAACAGTTCCTAAGTATAAAGAAAAAGCCGCCGTTTTGCAAGAGGCACAAATAGTGCTTGCAAAAGTTCAAAAATCAGGTACAATAAGGTGAAAACACTTTCCAAGGAGGAACTGTATGAAAGCACCCTTTTCCGCCTATCTCAACTCCCTCCATGGCGGATTGCAGGAACTGATCGTCCTGCTTCGGCAGGACTATGACTATGTGAGCGTGCTCGCCACCGATTCCGTGGGGCTCGCGGTGCGCATCTCCCAGCGGGCGAAGTCCGTGAGCAGCGAGACCATGACCACCGAGCGCGGCGTGGTCGTGCGCGTGCGGAAGGACGGGCTCTACAGCGAGTACGCGCTCAACCGCTTCGACCCCGCCGATCCCGCCGCCGCTGCGGCGGAGCTCAAGGCCGCCGTCACCGCGCAGCGCGCTCTCGCCGCCGCGTGCGGCTGCGCGGTCTACGACACCGCCGCGCTGCCCGACGAGCCGCTCACGCTCTTTGTCGAGAAGGAGACGCGCGAGCTGCCCGAGAGCTGCGATATCAAGGCGCTGGTCGAGCGTCTGACCGCCCTGTCCGACAAGGGCATGCGCCTCGGCGCCGACCTCATCGACTGCATCGCGAGCGCGCAGAGCACCCATGTGTGCAAACTGTTCCTTACGGCAAATCGCGACCTGCGGCAGAGCTACGTCTACTCCGAAGGCACCGTCGCCGCCATCGCGAGCCGCGAGGGGCGCACGCAGGTGGGCTATGAGGGTCTCTCCGGTCTCTGCGGTCCCGAGCTCTTCGAGGGGCTGGAGGCGAAGCTCGAGACCTCCGTCGCCACGGCGGAGGAGCTGCTGGACGCCGGGCGCATCGAGCCGGGCGAGTATGAGATCATCACGACGCCCGAGGTCTCCGGGCTGATTGCGCACGAGGCCTTCGGCCACGGTGTGGAGATGGATATGTTCGTAAAAAACCGCGCGCTTGGCAAGGACTATATCGGCAAGCGCGTGGGCAGCGACCTTGTGACGATGCACGAGGGCGCGCTCTGCGCCGAGGATGTGACGAGCTACGCCTTCGACGACGAGGGCACGCTCGCCGGGGACGTGATCGAGATCGACCGCGGCATTCTCAAGACCGGTATCTGCGACGCGCTGAGCGCGCTGCGCCTGGGTGTGGCGCCGACCGGCAACGGCAAGCGCGAGAACTTTGAACACAAGGTCTACACCCGCATGACCAACACCCTCTTCGACGCGGGCGAGGACACGCTCGAGGACATGATCGCCTCGGTGAAGCACGGCTACCTGCTCGAGGGCGTGGAGAGCGGGATGGAGGATCCCAAGCACTGGGGTATCCAGTGCATCGTCAAGGCCGGGCGCGAGATCCGCGACGGCAAGCTCACCGGCAGGCTCGTCGCGCCGATCATTATGACCGGCAGCGTCCCCGAGCTGCTGGGGAACATCTCGATGCGCTCGCGCGAGTGCGGTGTCTTCGGCACCGGCGGCTGCGGCAAGGGCTATAAGGAGTGGGTCAAGGTCTCCGACGGCGGCCCCTATCTCAAAACGAAAGCGAGGCTTGGATGATGCTGGATACCCTGCTTACGATACTTAAGGAGTCGGGCGCTGCCGCCTGGGAGGTCTGGGACGTGGAGACGCGCGGCTGGGAGTTCTACTTCATCCGCCACGCGCTCGACCAGAACCGCGCGAAGAACGTGGAGCATCTGACCGTGAAGGTCTATCAGTCCGTGGAGGACGGCGCGTATCTCGGCAGTGCGAGCTGCGAGATCGCCCCGACGGCGAGCGAGGCGCAGATGCGCGCGCAGATCGAGGCGCTCTGCTACCGCGCGACGCTTGTCAAGAACAAGCCCTACACGCTGCGCGGCCCCGAGGCGGTGGAGCTGCCCGCGCTGGAGGAGGTCGATCTCGCGGCGATCTCGGCGGAGTTTCTCCGCGCGGTGCGCTCTCTCCCCGAGACCGAGGGCGAGGATGTCAACAGCTATGAGCTCTTCGTCTCGGAAAAGACGCGGCGCTTCCTCAACTCCGAGGGGATCGACGTGACCGAGCGCTGCCCTGAGAGTATGCTGGAGATCGTCGTGAACGCCCGGCGCGAGGGGCATGAGATCGAGCTGTACCGCAATTACACCGCCGGCGGCTGCGACGCGGCGGCGCTGCACCGCGACCTCGAGCGCACGATGCGCTTCGGGCGCGACCGCCTGTGCGCTTCCCCCACGCCCGCACTCGGCAAGGCCGATCTGCTGCTCACGACCAGCGCGGCCGTCACGCTCTATTCCTATTTCACCGACCGCCTCAACGCCTCGATGATCTATCGGCGCATGAGCGATTGGGAGCTCGGCAAGCCCGTCGCGGACTTCGCGGGCGACCGCCCGACGATCACCGCGCTGCGGGAGCTGCCCAACTCCTCGCGCAACCGCCGCTTCGACGCGGAGGGTGCGCCGATCCGCGACACGCCGCTGCTGGAGGACGGCATCGCACGCAATTACCTCGGTTCGCGGATGTTCGCGGCGTATCTCGGACTGGAGAGCGCCTTCCATCCCACGAACTTCGCCGTCAGCGGCGGCACGCAGCGTGAGGCTGCGCTGCGCGCGGGGGCGTATCTCGAGGTCGTGGAGTTCTCCGATTTCCAGGTGGACAGCATGACCGGCGACGTGTTCGGTGAAATTCGCCTGGGCTACTGGCACGACGGCGAGAGCGTCACGCCCGTGACGGGCGGCTCCGTCTCCGGCTCGATGCTGGAGCTTGCTGGGGCGCTGCGCTTCAGCCGCGAGAGCGCGCAGTACGACAACTGGCTCATCCCCGCCGCGACCCTCGTCTCCGGTGTCACAGTGACCGGCGCCGGGGAAAGCGAAAATTAAAAGCGAAAAGTGAAAAGTGAAAAATTAAGGTGTCCGCTTCGCGGACAAATTTGAAATCCGTTCCCCGAAGGGGAACACAATAATTTTTCATTTTTAACTTTTAATTATTAAGGGGAAAGCGATAAGAAAGCGAAAAGTGAAAAGTAAGGTGTCCGCTTCGCGGACGGATTTGAAATCCGTTCCCCGAAGGGGAACACAATAATTATTCATTATTCACTATTAATTATTCATTACTACAAGGAGGCCGCCCATGCTGTACAACGAGTTTCAATCTCTCAGGCTCTCCGCGCTGGGCTTCGGCGCGATGCGGCTGCCCACTCTCGAGGGCGGCGTGATCGACCAGGAGGAGCTTGAGCGGATGGTGGACGCGGCGATGGCCGCCGGGGTCAACTACTTTGACACCGCCCACCCCTACCACAACGGCAAGTCCGAGGGGGCGCTGTGCCGCGCGCTCTCGCGCTATCCGCGCGAGAGCTGGTATCTCGCCGACAAGTTCCCCGGGCACCAGAACGTCCCCGGCGTGCGGCCCTTGCAGCCCGCCGAGGTCTTTGAGGAGCAGCTTCAGCGCTGCGGCGTGGAGTATTTCGACTTCTACCTGCTGCACAATGTCAACGAGAACTCCATGCGCTACTACGGCAAGCCGGAAAACGGCTTCATGGACTACTTTCTCGAGCAGAAGGCGCGCGGGCGCATCCGGCACCTGGGCTTCTCCTGCCACGCCGCGCCGGAGGGACTGGGGCAGTTTCTCGCGCTCTACGGCGAGCACATGGAGTTTTGCCAGATCCAGCTCAACTACCTCGACTGGAGCTTGCAGGACGCGAAGAGCAAGGTTTCGATCCTGCGCGAGTGGGGCATCCCCGTGTGGGTGATGGAGCCTGTGCGCGGCGGCCGTCTCGCGCACTTCGACGAGGCGACCGAGGCGCGCATGAAGGCGCTGCGTCCGGAGGAATCCGTGCCCGCCTGGGCGTTTCGCTGGCTGCGCACGGTGCCGAAGCCGACGATGATCCTCTCCGGCATGTCGAACCTCGCGCAGATGCAGGACAATCTCAAGACCTTCTCGGAGGATAAGCCTCTGAGCACCGAGGAGCTGGGGCTGCTCGACGAGATCGCGGCGTCCCTCGCGCAGTTCATCCCCTGCACCGCCTGCCGCTACTGCTGCGCGGGTTGCCCGAAGGGGCTGGATATCCCGACCATGCTCGCGATGGCCAACGACATGGCCGTCACAAAGAGCTTCAACACCGTCTCGCGCTACGCCGCCCTCGGCGAGGGCAAGCAGGGCGCGGACTGCATCGGCTGTGGCCAGTGTGTGCGCGCCTGCCCGCAGAAGATCGACGTGCCGACTCAGCTCAAAAAGCTCGACGCGCTCATGGCGAGCCAGAAGAGCTGGGAGGCGATCTGCGCCGAGCGCGCCGCGGCGGCGGAGGCACTGAAGGCGAGGCAGGCATGAGCTGGTTTCGGAAGGAAAAGGCGCCTGCGCTGGACTATTCCCCGGAGGAGTACGAGCCGGTGATCCGCAGCAGCATCTGCACCGGCGAGCGCACGGGCTGTCTGCGCCACCGTGTAGACGGGCGGCTGCGGGAGATCATGCTGCTGCGCAGCGAGGAGGATATGCGGGAGTTCTGCCGCCTGGTTTCCAAAAAGGCGGAGGAGATCCCGACGATCTATTGAGGACAAGGCATGAACTACACGATCCGACCCATCGAGGCGCGCGACGACCGGCGCATCGAGGGGATCATCCGCTTCTGTCTGGACGAGTACCACGCCCCGCACGAGGGCAGCGCCTGGGCTGACCCCGATCTGCACCGCTTCTCGGAGATCTACAACGTCCCCGGCCGCGCCTACTGGGTCGCCGAGGACGAGGGCGGCACGGTGGTCGCCGGGGCGGGGATCGGCCCGATGGGGATTGACGGTGTCTGCGAGCTGCAAAAGATGTACTGTCTGCCGGAGCATCGCGGCACGGGCGTCGCCCACGCGCTGCTCGAAACCGCGCTCGATTACGCCGCGCGCTATTATCGCCGCTGCTACCTCGAGACCTTCTCGAATATGCTTGCCGCCCGGCGCTTCTACGAAAAGCACGGCTTCACGCGCACGAGCGAGCGCCTCGGCGACACGGGGCACTATCTCTGCGACGTGCTGTACACGAAGGAGCTGTAAGGGCGGGTATTCACCCGCGCCGATTTCAATCCGTCCGCGCAGCGGACACCATCATTTTTCGCTTTTCACTTTTCATTTTTCATTTCCCCGGCGCATACTCTGTTCCCGGGTGATGTTATATGAAGCGTTCCTGGAAGATCTATCTGTTCTGGATCCTCGCGACAGAGCTGGTCGGCGCGCTTGCGGCGCTGCTGACACAGCAGGCGGCGCAGCTCTACTCTGAGACGATCGTGAAGCCCCCGCTCTCGCCGCCGGGCTGGCTGTTTCCTGCGGTGTGGACGCTGCTCTATGCGCTCATGGGCGTGAGCGCGGCGCGCGTCTGGCTCTCCCCGCCCTCGGCGGAGCGGCGCACGGGGCTGCGGCTGTATCTGATCCAGCTCGGCTTCAACTTCCTCTGGAGCATCCTGTTTTTCAATTTCAGCGCCTACGGCTTCGCCTTCTTCTGGCTGGTGCTGCTCTGGGCGCTGATCGTGCGGATGATCCTGAGCTTCCGCGAGGTCGATGCGCCGAGCGCCTGGCTGCAGATCCCCTATCTGCTGTGGGTGTTCTTCGCGGGCTATCTCAACTACGGCGTCTGGATGCTCAACTGAAAACGGGAGGAGCTTACGCTCCTCCCCTTTTTTGAATCTGTCCGCAATGCGGACACCACATTTTTTCACTTTTCATTTTTCATTTTTCGCTTTCTTCGAGCCATTCCACCGCGCCGCTTTCAAGCTCGTACACCGCGCCGCGCACCTCGATATCCGCGAGCGCGCGCTCGTGCGCAAGCGCGTGGCGCAGGCGCTTGACGCCGTGCAGCACGTTCAGCCGACAGGCCGCGTCCGGCTCGCGCTCCTCGCCGACCGCGCGGAGGATATCCGCCGTGATGTAGGAGATATAGCCCTCCGCGTGCCCGCTGAGCGCCGCCCCCACCGCGCCGCAGCCCGTGTGCCCGAGCATCACGATCAGCTTGCAGCCCAGATGCGCCGCGGCGTATTCGACGCTCCCGAGCTGGTGGCGGTCAAGGACATTCCCCGCCACGCGGATCACGAACAGCTCACCCAGCGCCGCCTGAAAAATCTGCTCCGGCACGACGCGGGAATCCGAGCAGCACAGCACGATCGCCCAGGGCTGCTGCCCGCAGGCGAGCGCCGCAAGCCGCCGCGCGTCCGCCGAGGCGCGAAAGGCGCGGTTTCCTTCGATCAGGCGCTCCAGCGCGCCGCTGTATGTTTCACTCATGCCTTACTCCCCTTTCCGAGTTCCTGTAACCTCCACCGCCATGATCGTCTCTTCCTGTACCTCAGGTTTTTCCCAGTATACCATAGTTTTCATAAAAATGCGAAAATTTTTCTTTTTTGCGTGAGATATCCCCGCGTGTTTTCGGACAGTATGGGTGAAAGGAAGTGACGGACTTGGAGGACAGCCAGATCATAGCCCTGCTCTTTGAGCGCTCAGAGCAGGCTCTTGTCGCGCTGAACCAACAATACGGCGCTGTTGTGACACGAACCGCGTCCCGGTTCCTGAGCGATCGGCAGGATGTCGAGGAGTGCCTCAACGACGCTCTGCTCGCCGTCTGGCGCAGCATCCCGCCGCAGCGCCCCCAGTCTCTCGGCGCGTACCTCTGCCGCATCACGCGCAACCTCGCCGTCAAGCGCTGGCAAGCCAACACCGCCCAAAAGCGCAGCGCCGCCTTCGATCTCGCGCTGGACGAGCTGGCGGAGTGTCTCCCGGCTGCGGGCAGCGTAGAGGGAACGCTCGAGACGCGGGAGCTCTCCGCCGCCGTCAGCCGCTTTCTGGACACGCTCGGCTATCTCGACCGCTTCTGCTTTGTGCGGCGCTACTGGTACGCCGACGCGGTACAGGAGATCGCCGCCCAGACGGGGCGGGGCTGCCACTATATCTCCGTCCGCCTTTCACGCACACGAAAGAAACTGCAACACTATCTGAAAGAGGAGGGGCTGCTGGAATGAATCGGGAACAGCTCGCCGCCGTGATCGGCGGCCTTGACGAGAAGCACATCGCCGAAGCCTGGCGCTTCGATCCCAAGGCAGCGGCACACCCCTCGGAAAGGATCGAGCACATGAAGGCAAGACGCATCATCACCCTCGCGCTGGCGGCGGCGCTGATCCTGTCGCTGAGCATCGCGGCCTACGCGACCTACAGCGCCGTCGGCACGCCGCAGGCGGCGGAACGGGTCGCGCTGGAGCAGATCGAGGTCTGGAAGGAGCTGGGGCTGCTGAACGAGGATTTCACGCTGGAGGCGCCGGCGACGCGCGTGACAGAGATCGAGGAGCGCGACGGCGGCAGCTACTGGTACGGGCGCATTTTTCAGCACAGCTACGGCGTGGCGCTGCGCGGCGAGAAGTACAGCGGCTTCATCTATGTGGACACGCTGAGCGGCAAGATCACCTCCGCCTACCTCGACGCCCGCCCCGACGAGGGGCGTGAGCCCATCGACGAGCTCCAGGTCGAGATCGAGCCAGGGAAATACGAAACCGCCTACTTCTACGACAACTTTGAGGACCTTTTCCCCGCCGACATGACCGTGGATCGCTTCTGCTCGCTGCTGGCGGAGTACTGGGGCTTCAGCGGCTACAAGATCTCCAAAACGGTGGACGACTTCTATCAGGAGAACTGGCCTGCCGTGGACGGCTCCACGCTGCTGAAGGATCTGCCCTCCTACCAGACGAACTACTATCTCACCGTCTTCTTCGAGGGCGACCAGGAGGGCGCGCCGATGTACATTCAGCTAAGCAGCTTCGTCGGCTATGTGGATCTCGGTGTCGGCACACACCACTCAATCGGCTGAACCGGCAAAGGAACTATCTCAAAACGCTGAGAGCGACCGCAGGGGCGGCTATCATAGCCGCCCCTGCATTCTCTTTCGTACTTTTGAGACCATCCCTTCTTCACTTCGTCAGCACGAGCGCCTTGCCCTCCCTGGCCGTGCCGAGGAGGTTCGAGACCAGGTTCAGCTTGTCCTTTACGCTGCGATATGTCCAGCCCGCGTAGTTCATGCCGATCATGTAGTGCCGGTAATCGAGATCGTCCTCCGCCCCCTCGAGCAGCACGATGGCCTCGGTTCGCCGCAGCTCGCGCACGGCGGTGCGGATGTGCTGCTCGTCCGTCCCGAGAAGCGAGGGGATCAGAAGCTGCTCCTGCGTGATCGCGTTCAGGACGTGGATGTAGACGTGCAGCCGGTTCTTCTTGAGAAAGGCGCGGCGGTCGGGGAGGTAGGGGGTCTTCATGTCGTTTGGGATCAGGTAGCCGTGCCGCCCCTTCGGCAGCTTCAGCGCCCGGCAGACTTCATAGACCTTCTCCTCCGACAGCTCCCACTTCTTCATCGCCTGCGATACGTTCATCCCTCGTTCCCCCTCTCTGTGTATGCCTCCATTATCCCACCGTTTCGTACTTTTGTCAAGTTAAAGTGAACTTTTGGAGAAGAGCCGCCCGTTGCCGTGGCGGACACCATGAATTTATTGCAAATCCCCAGGAGGGGCAAGCCCCTCCCCTACGGCAGCAGCGCAGCCAATTTGACCCTTCCGTTTTCCGGGACAACAAGCACACCGCCGTCCTTGTTCCGCTGCTTCACAAGCAGACAGCGGACGGTTGGGCTGCTGGAAAGCGGAGAATCTTCTTCGAGGAACCATCTGTCAGCAACCATATCCGTGATAAAGTTTTCATAGTCTATCCCGGTCAGGCTGATTGTTTTTACGATCTCATACTCTGCTCTCATTCCTCTCTTCTCCACCGTCATGAACTCCTCGATCATGCGGGGATACGCCACGAAAAAAGCAGTACCAGTCTTTGTCATTTTAATCGCCTCCTATGCAGGATATAGTATATACGATTTTCCGTATCTACGCAATCCCATATTCAAACTTTATACTGGTCATACTGTGCAGGAGGCGAGGCTATGATCAGTTACGAGCCTTTTTTCAGAACGATGAAGAAGAAGGGCATCTCATCCTACAAGCTCGGCAAGATGGGCTTTCCCATGTCCACCTATCACGCCATCCGCCGGGGCAAGCATATCTCCACGCAAACGGTGGACGCGCTCTGCACCCTGCTCGATTGCCGGGTAGAAGAGATCATGGAGTTTCAAAAGAATCCTGACACAGAAACGGACAGGTAAACCGGATGGCTTGCCGTGTCCGCTTTTTTCACACACAAGAGGGGGGAGTTGAGAGGGGCGCTCCCCTCTGATTTGCCGCCTTCCGAGGCGGAAAACAAAATCAAATCCGTTTTTACCTGCTCAGTCCCCTTTCAGGGGACTGAACAGGCAAAAACCCGCCG
>JAZQCO010000060.1:0-17218 GCA_045546335.1 Candidatus Limivicinus sp.
CGCCGAACTTCTCCGCGAGCAGGTAGGGATCGACCACGTTGCCTTTGGACTTGGACATCTTGCCGCCGTCGATGACGAGCCAGCCGTGGCCGTAGACCTTCTTCGGCAGCGGCTCGCCCACGCTCATGAGCATGGCCGGCCAGATGATGGAGTGGAAGCGCACGATCTCCTTGCCGACGATGTTCACCGGCGGCCAGTACTTGTCGAAGTCGTGGTAGCGGTCGTTCATATAGCCGAGGGCGGTGGCGTAGTTGAAGAGCGCGTCCACCCAGACATAGACGACGTGACCGGGGTCGAAGTCCACCGGCACGCCCCAGGTGAAGCTCGTGCGCGAGACGCACAGATCCTCCAGGCCGGGCTTGATGAAGTTGTTGATCATCTCATTGACGCGGGAGGCGGGCTCGAGGAAGGTGCCGGTCTCCAGCAGCTCCTGCACGGGCTTTGCGTACTTGGAGAGACGGAAGAAGTAGGCCTCCTCCTCCGCGTCGTGAACCTCACGGCCGCAGTCAGGGCACTTGCCGTCCACAAGCTGGCTCTCCGTCCAGAAGCTCTCGCAGGGCGTACAGTACTTGCCCTTGTAGGAGCCCTTGTAGATATCGCCCTTGTCGTACATCTTCTTGAAGATGCGCTGGATGGCGGCGACGTGGTAGTCGTCGGTGGTGCGGATGAAGCGGTCGTTGGAGATATTCATGAGCTTCCAGAGGTCAAGGATGCCGTTCTCGCCGGTGACGATCTTGTCCACGAACTGCTGCGGCGTGACCCCGGCGGCCTTCGCCTTCTCCTCGATCTTCTGGCCGTGCTCGTCGGTGCCGGTCAGGAACATCACGTCATAGCCGCAGAGCCGCTTGTAGCGGGCGATGGTATCGGTCGCGACCGTGCAGTAGGTGTGCCCGATGTGCAGCTTGTCGGAGGGGTAGTAGATGGGGGTGGTGATAAAAAAGGGTGTCTTCTCCATGGTGTCTCTCCTCTGTCAAAAAAGTTTCCTTTTTGCGTGACGATTCACTTATTTGGTCACTAAAGGGGGAGTTCAGAGGGGCGCTCCCCTCTGATTTGCCGCCTCGGAAGGCGAAAAACAGGTTTGAATCCGTTTTTGAGGCAGCTTTGCCGCTTCAAGAACACGCTGCGCCGAGCTGCGCGAGGCCTCGCGCGTCCCCCGTGCGCCGGGTGCGATAAAAGCGAGTGCCCTTTAACCTTCTGCCGCGTATTTCTCCGGCGGCCAGTCGATATCCTCGTCGTGCTTGTGGTAGGTGCTGGCGGGCAGCTCTCGCGTCTCGAGCAGATTGCCCTCCGCGTCGTACACACGCGCGTAGAGATACACGTTCCAGCCCACAGCGACGTAGTAGGTCTCGTCGTAGATCGTATAGCGATCCTCAAACAGCTCGATATGCGTACCGAGCGTGTCCGTTCCCCAGATTTCGATGTGGATGAAGCGCTCAACGGGATCGGCCACGGCGACGATACGCACCGGGTAGTCCCGGGTGTTGGTGAACTTGAAGTCCGGCTGCGGCCAGCTCACGGTCGCATCCCGCCCCCAGGGGAGGTAATCGACCTTGAAGTAGTGGCTGTCGCGGCTCTTGATGCCGAGCTGGGAGTAGAGCACGGCGCAGTAGAGCGTCGAGGACACCTGGCAGATGCCGCCGCCGACCTCCTCCACGACCTCGCCGTTAGAATAGGCGCCCGCCATCAGGAAGCCGTTGTCCAATGTGCGCTCACCCAGCGCCTCGTTATAGCTGAAGGTCTCGCCGGGATTGAGCACGATGCCGTCGATCTTCGAGGCGGCGAGCTCGATGTTGCTGATACGGTTCTGGATGCTGTTGGGGAAGTAGGAGGTCTCCTCGCCGAGCTTGTCCCGGAACAGCAGCGCGCGCAGCTCCTCGCCGGTCTTTTCGGGGTAGGTGATGGTGAGCGGCACCCGCACCAGCTCGAGCGGGGGCGTCTCATTCCAGATGGCAAGCGCCTGTTCCACGCCGAAGGTGCAGCCCACGGTCTCGTCCACGACCTCCCAGGTCTCGGTGAAGGTCGCATCCTGCGGCTCCACGGCGAGCGCCTGATAGATCGCCTCGAAGTCCGGCATGACCGCCTCGCCCTCCAGCTCCTCATAGCGCAGCGACTCCTGCTTGGCGAGCAGCGCCTCATGGATGGCGGCGCTGAGCTTGCCCGCGTTCAGGGTGAGCGTGCCCGCGCCCTTGCGCATCAGCAGGCATTCGTTCTCTTTATCCACAAGGTAGGGCTCCTCGGGGTTCGTGGCGGAGGTAAACTCCGTCAGCGCGTCGCGCACGACGGAATCCAGATAGTCCTCGTCCAGCGTAACGGCTAGCTCGCCCAGATTGACCCCGCCCGCGCTGCACCGCAGCCAGCTTGCGAGATCCTTCAGCCACGCGCCGGTGTGCCCGTAGGCGAAGGCGGCGTTCACGGCGCGATCCAGCGAGAGCGCGGAACCGGCCTTGACTTTATCGACCTCGACGCTGACCCCGGCGGGCAGCTCCACGGTCAGGGGGCGCTCTGTCTCCCGATCCCAGCCCTGCTCGCTCAGCACTGCGGCGGTCTCCTCCTTGCTGAGTCCGCCGACCGCGATGCCGTCCAGATACAGGTTCGGTAAATTCGTTTTGCTCGCGGAGACGCAGGAGCCCGCATACAGTACGCCACAGACCAGCGCGATCACAAGCGAGGCGACCAGGATCGCCATGCGGCGCATGGCGCGCTGACGCTCAAGCTGGCGGTGGCTGGGGCGCTTCGGCACCTTCTGGGGCGCGGCATCCAGATAGTCCTCGATGCTGCGCGCTCTCCGCTTCTTTTTGGCGGGCGGCTGCTCCTCCGGCTCATGCTTCTTCTCGGAAGGCTCCTTCTTCGCAGGAGCGGCCTCCTCCGGGGCGGGCTTCTTCGCGTGCTTGCCCGTCGGCTCCTCCTTCGCAGGAGCGGTCTCCTCCGGGGCGGGCTTCCTCGCGTGCTTGCCCGTCGGTTCTTCCTTCACAGGAGTGGTCTCCTCCGGGGCGGGCTTCTTCGCGTGCTTGCCCGTCGGCTCCTCTTTCACCGGGGCGGCCTCCTCCGGGGCAGGCTTCTTCGCGTGCTTGCCCGTCGGCTCCTCTTTCACCGGGGCGGCCTCCTCCGGGGCAGGCTTCCTCGCGTGCTTGCCCGTCGGCTCTTCCTTCGCCGGTTCTGCCTCCGAAGGGACTGACGCCTTTTTCTTTTTGACCGGCGCGCGCTCTTCCGCCTCGCGCGGGGCTGTCTCCCTGCGCTTGGCGGACTTTTTCCGCGCGGAACTCACAGCCGCGCGCTCCGGTGCAGCCTTGTGCGCCTTGCGCGGCTCGGTATTCTCAGGGGCGGCGTGCTTGCGCTGCGCCGCCTCGTTTACTTCATGGTTTGCCACTCAGATAATCCTCACACTCTCCGGAATCAGCTCTTGCTCAATTCCTCGTACAGTTGGTCAAAGCGCTCATCCAAGCCCTCCGGCAGCTCCAGCTCCTCCTGCGGCGCTGTGCCCGTCCAGGGGACGAAGTCCGTGCGCCCGCGGGACTGCGCATCCAGCAAAATGCCGATCAGGGTGTTGGAGATCAGAAAGCCCGGCACCGTGAAGTGCCAGCGCTCCCCCTCCTGCACCGCCCAGCCCTTCTCCTGAAAGGCCATGAGCGCCCGCTCGATCGCCTTCCAGTTCGCGGCAGCGCGCACGCGGTAGTCCGCCTCGGAGATGCCGTGCACCGTGCGCATCCCGAGCATCACATACTCGGCGGAGCGTTCCATGCTGCCCAGCACCTCGTATTCCTCCAGCAGGGAGGTCTTGCGGCGCATGGCGGCGATGTAGTGCTTGAGGTCGCGCACGAAGGTGTAGCGCGTGTTGCCGATGCTCGAAGCCGCGCCGGGGCCAAAGCCCATATAGTCCTCCAGCGTCCAGTATTTCATGTTGTGCCGACTCTCGAAGCCGGGGCGGGCGAAGTTCGAGATCTCGTACTGCTCATAGCCGAAGCGCGCGAGCGTCTCGGCGGCGTAGAAATACATATCCGCCTGCTCGTCGTCATCCGGCAGCACGGGCGAACCGTGGTACTCCTCGTACATCGGCGTGCTCTCCTCAAGCTTGAGGCCGTAGCAGGAGATGTGCTCGGGCTTGAGCTCGATGATGCGGGCGAGGGAATCCGCCCAGTCGGCGGCGGTCTGCGTCGGCAGGCCGTAGATCAGATCGAGGCTGATGTTGTCAAAGCCCGCCTCGCGCGCCGTGCGGAAGGCGTCCTTCGCCTGAGAGAAGCTGTGCCGCCGCCCGATGATCTTGAGCAGGTCGTTATTCGCAGACTGCACGCCCATCGACAGGCGGTTGACCCCGGCGCGGCGCAGGAGCTTGAGCCCCTCGAGGCTCACGCTGTCGGGGTTGCACTCCACCGTGACCTCCGCGTCAAGGCGCACATTGCCGTTGAGCTTGAGGACGTTGAAGAGCTCCTCGAGCCGCTCCGCCCCGTAATAGCTCGGCGTGCCGCCGCCGAAGTAGACGCTGTCCACCTCGTAGTCCTTGATCCCGCTCGCCGATTCCTCGAGATGTGCGATCAGCGCCTGCTGGTACTTGTCCATGTGCCTGTCACAGCCCGAGAGGGAGTAGAAATCGCAGTAGCCGCACTTGCTCGCACAGAAGGGGATGTGAATATAGATGCCAAGGCGCGGTCGTTGCTTCATAGTGGTTTCTCCGTGGAAGTGAAAAGTGAATAATGAAAAGTGAAAAATTATGGTGTCGCCTGCGGCGACGATTGGAGTATTTCAATCCGTCCGCGTCAGCGGACTGCTCAATCTTTCATTTTTCATTTTTAGTTTTTCGTTATTAAAACAGCTCGCTCACGAGGTCGGTGAACTCCGCCGTGTCCTCGATCTCGAGCCCGGCGTTCAGCTCGGAGAGCACCCAGAGGATCTTCGCGAGCTTCTTCGCCTTCTCCTTATCGCTCTCGAACGCAGCCTTGACCGCCTCGAAGGCGGGGTGCTCGGGGTTGAGCTCCAGGACGCGCGTGGCACGGAGCTTGCGCATCTCCTCGCTCGGGCCGTTGCGGAAATAGCGCTCCATCTCGAGCGTGAGCGGTCCCTCGCTGGTCAGGCAGCAGGGACGCGCGGCGAGCTTGCGGCTGAGCTTGACCTTCGCGACCTCCTCGCCGATGGTCTCCTTCACGAACTCGAGCAGCTCCTTGTTCTCCAGCTCCTTCTCCTCGGCGGCCTTCTTCTCCTCCTCGGTGTCGAAGCCGAGATCGTCCGTCACCACGTTGCAGAAACGCTTCCCGTCGATCTCCCGCAGGCTCTCGATCACCATTTCATCCAGCGGGCTTGTCAGATACAGGAGCTGGAAGCCGCGCGAGCGCACCTGCTCGCACTGGGGCAAGGCCATCGCGTGCTTGAGGGTGTCGGCGCTCGCGAAGTAGATGACCTGCTGGCTCTCGGGCATGGCGTCGCGGTACTCCTTGAGGCTGACGCGCCCCTCGTCCTTGTCGCCGTAGAACAGCAGCAGATCCTTGAGGAAGTCCTTGTAGCGGCCGTACTCATCGCAGACGCCGACCTTGAGGTCAGTGCCGAAGTTCGTGAAGAACTCCTCATACTTCGGCCGATCCTCTCGCATGAGCTTTTCGAGCTCCCCCTTGATGCGCTTTTCGAGGTTCTGCCCGATGATGCGAAGCTGCCTGTCGTGCTGCAACAGCTCACGGGAGATGTTCAGGCTCAGATCAGGCGAATCCACCACGCCCTTGACGAAGTCGAAGTAGGGGTGCAGCAGCTTGTCGCACTTCTCCATGATCATGACGCCGTTGGAGTAGAGCGTGACACCGCCTGTATTATCACCGGAAAACACGTTCTCATTCTGCTCGCCGGGCACGAAGAGCATCGCCCGGTAGCTCACCTGTCCCTCGGCGTTCACACGCACGACGGCACAGGGGTCCTTGCGATCGCGGTTCGTCTCCTTGTACCAGGTGATGCAGTCGTCGTCCGTGACCTCGGTCTTGGAGCGCTGCCAGATGGGCACCATGCTGTTGATGGTCTCGTTCTCCGTGACCATCTTATACTCGTACTTCGGGCTGCCGTCGTCGTTCTTCTCGCCGGTCTCGAAGCGCTCCTGGTGCTCCACATCCATCTTGATCGGCCAGCGCACATAGTCGGAATACTTCTTGACCAGCGCCTTGAGCTTCCAGACCTCGAGGTAGGAGCCGTAGATCTCATCGTCGTTGTCCTCCTTGAGGTGCATAACGACCTCGGTGCCGACGCTGTCCTTGTCGATCTCGGTGACGGTGTAGCCGTCCGCGCCGCGGCTCTGCCACATGACGCCCTTCTCCTCGCCGTACTTGCGGGTATAGACCGTGACCTCGTCGGCGACCATGAAGGCGGAGTAGAAGCCCACGCCGAACTGTCCGATGATGTTCAGATCCTCCGCCTTGTCCTGCTCCATTTCGCCCTTGAACTGGAAGGAGCCGGACTTGGCGATCACGCCGAGATTGCCCTCGGCCTCGGCCATGGACATGCCGATGCCGTTGTCGCGCACGGTGAGGGTGCGCGCTTCCTTGTCGGGGATCAGCTCGATGCAGAAGTCCTCGCGGCTGAGCCCCACGCCCTCGTCGGTCAGGGAGAGGTAGCAGAGCTTGTCAATGGCGTCGGATGCGTTGGAGATGATCTCACGCAGGAAGATTTCCTTGTTGGTGTAGATGGAATTGATCATCAGGTCAAGGAGCCGCTTGCTCTCGGCCTTGAACTGCTTTTTGCTCATGGTACAGATTGCCTCCAATAAAAATAGATTTCATAATGGATTATTATAGCACAGATTCCCGCAATTTCAATACACGGACACTATAAAAAACGTGTGAGATTGTTTCGCTTCTGTGAACAAATGGCTCTTGTTCTCTCATTTTCCAGCTTTTTTCACCTTGCGTTCGGGAAAAAACGCGCCGCTGTGAGAAAGACTATAGGCAGCAAGCTGGAATGACAGAGAGAAAAGAGGTCTTTTTTCGTATATGAAAGCGATCATTATGGCCGGAGGCGACGGGACACGCCTGCGCGCCGTCACCGGCGAAAGTCCCAAGCCCCTCGTGCCGCTGCTGGGGCGGCCGCTCATGGCCTATACGCTGGAGCTGCTGCGCCGCCACGGCTTCACCGATATCTGCGCGGCGCTGCGCTACCGGGCGCAGGAGATCATCGACACCTTCGGCGACGGGCATGAGTACGGCGTTCATCTCAGCTACCGCGTGGAGACCGACTCCTGGGGCACCGCCGGGGCGGTGAAGCGCTGTCGGGAGTTTATCGGCGGCGAGGACGTGCTGGTCATGAGCGGGGACGCGGCCTGCGACTACGATCTTTCGGCGCTCTGGCGGGCGCATCAGGCGCGCAGCCCCGCCGCGACGCTCGCGCTCGCGCGTGAGCCCGAGCCGCTGCGCTTCGGTCTCACGGTGACGGACGAGAGCGGGACGATCCGCGCCTTCATCGAAAAGCCCGAGTGGCCGCAGGTCGTCACCGATCTTGTGAACACCGGGATCTATGTGCTCTCGCCCCGCGCGCTCGAGGCGGTGCCGGAGGGGCGCGCCTGCGACTTCGCGCGCGATCTCTTCCCCACCCTGCTCGAACAGGGCGAGACGCTGCTCGGGCAGCCCATGGAGGGCTACTGGTGCGACGTGGGCACACCGCTGAGCTATTACCGCTGCTGTGTGGACGCGCTTGAGGGGCGCCTTGCGCTGGATTGCGCCCCGGCCTTCCGCACGCAGGCGGAGGCCGCGAGCGCCGTCGCGGAGGAGGCGGGCTTCGTGCTCGACTGTCCTTGCCCCGACCGCGCCTGGACGATGGGCGCACTCTCCGAGCAGCTTCTGGAGCTGGGCGCGGAGTATGCCGACGGGCTGCGCCTCGGCGGCGAGCGCTTCCGCCTGCACATCTCGCCCCTGCCGCGCGAGGCGGCGCTGCGCGTGTGCGTGCAGAGTGAGGACATGGAGCTTGCGCGCACGCTCGCCTTCTCGGCGCGGGACGTGATCCGCGCGCTCAGTGAAGCAGGGGGCTGAACAACAGCCCTCTGCTTTCAGACGATCTCCAGTAAAATCTCCGCCGCGCGGTCGATCTGGCTCTCGTCCAGAAAGGGCGAGAAGCTAAAGCGCACCGTGCCCGTCTCGAGCGTCCCGGCGCTCTCGTGCGCCAGCGGCGCACAGTGCAGCCCGCTGCGCACGCATACGCCCCGCTCCCCGAGGCGCTGCGCGAGGCTCTCACCATCCGTTCCGGGGCAGCGCAGGCTCAAAACGCCCGTCTGCCCCTCGCCGGTGAAGAGCTCCAGCCCACTCCCCCGCAGCTTCTCCGTGAAGCGGCGCAGCAGCCGCTGCTCATGCGCAAGGATCGCCGCGGGGCTTTTCTGCCGTACATAGCGCAGCCCCTCCAGCAGTCCCGCGATGCCGCAGACGTTGTGCGTCCCAGCCTCCAGGCGGTCGGGCAGCTCCTCGGGCATCAAGGGCAGGCGGCTCTGAGAGCCGGAGCCGCCGTAGAGCAGCGGTTCCGCCCTGTTCGCGCACAGCAGCAGCCCCGTCCCCTGGGGGCCGAGCAGTCCCTTGTGCCCCGGCATTCCCACGAAGGCCGCGCCCCAGCGCGTGAAATCCACATCCAGCAGCCCCGCTCCCTGCGAGGCATCCACGATCAGCGGCACGCCGTTTTTCCGGCAGAGCGCCGCGATCTCATCGATCGGCAGCGCGCAGCCGAAGACGTTCGACACCTGCGTGCAGACCGCCGCGTCCGCGCCGGGCAGCAGACGCGCGAAGTCCCGCAGCGTCCCCTCCCGGTCGAACAGCCGCCGCCCGGCGAGTTCCAGCCGCGCGCCGCACGCGCGCAGCGGGCGCGTGACCGCGTTGTGTTCAAAGCCCGACAGCACGACCCGGCTTCCGGGTCGCACCAGCGAGCGGATGGCAATATTGAGCGCATGGGTGGCGTTCATGGTAAAGATGACGTTCTCCGGCGCGTCGAGATGAAACAGCGCCGCCGCCTCCTCGCGGCAGTCGAGCAGCACTTCCGCCGCGCGCATCGCCGCCGTATAGCTTCCCCGGCCGGGACTTGCGAGCGTCCGCGTGGCCTCCGCCATTGCCCTGCCCACCGCGAGCGGCTTATACAGTGAGGTCGCCGCGCTGTCGAGATAGATCACAGCGCCACCTCCGTGTAGCTCCCGTCCGCCTCGCGGCGAAACACCTTCCCTATCCGCACGCCCATGCCGCGCAGGCGCGTCAACGCCTCGCCGGGGCGGCCGCGCAGCGTCACCGCGTAGGCACAGCCGCTGCTGGACAGCCCCTGCGGCGCCTTGATGACCGTCGCGGTCACGCCGCCGCGCTCGAGCAGCCGCGCGGCGCGCTGCGCGTGCGTGAGGGATCGAAACGTAATCAGATAGATGCTCATACCTTACCCACTGTCCCCTGGTTGATCTTTCCGCGCACGCGAAAAGCCCGCGCACAGAAGCATTGCATTCTATGCGCGGGCAGCCGTCAGGGTGTATTCAGTTTAAGGCAAAGCGCTCGAGCAGGTTTTCCACGCTCTTGTCCATCGCGCACAGCAGCCGCTCGGTGGTAAAGTCCCTGGGAAGCTTCATCCCGTTATCGAGCCAGCGGCTGATATAGCCGATCGACAGATCCGCATAGAGATCGACGACGAACTCAAAGCTCTGCCGGTTGACGTTGATCCCCTCCGACACGATCTCCGCGAAGCCGCGGATGCACGCGGCCAGCCTGTCGCGAAAATAGCGCAGCATATGGGCGCGGCTGTCGGAGTTGTAGACATTGAGCGTGAAGCTGCTGTTCTCCTGCAGATACTCCACAAAGAAGAGCACGTCCTCGCGCCAGTGCTCATAGTCCACCTTGTCGGGGAGCACGCGGTTTGCGTCCTCCTCAAGCACCCATCGCAGCAGGTCGTACACGTCGTCAAAGTGGTAGTAGAAGGTTTGCCGGTTGACCCCGCACGTTTCCACCAGATCCTTGACCGTGATCTTCCCGATGGGCTTGACAAGCATCATCTGCTTGAGCGCCTCGCCCAGCGCCGCCTTCGTTCCCTTTGCCATGGTGTCCTCCTGTCAGTAAAGCAACTAAAATTAGTGTACCACAAAGCGTGCCGAAAAGCAAACAGGAATAAATTATCAGCCGACCCCCCTTCAGAGGTCGGCTGACAGAGGCTTTGCGCTTAGGGAAGCGCTGATTAAATCAACGTGTGCGGATTGGCGAGCAGGTTTTTCGTCTGACGAAGCCTGAAAAGCGCAGGAATACTTTGTGTATTTCAAGCTTTTCAGGCAAAGTCAGGCGGAAAAGATGCCGTCAAGACGTGCGCGGGGATTTATTCAGCGTTTCCTAAAGGAAAAACGGACGGATCGGATGACATCTGTATCCTTACTATAATACAAATAAGGGAAAGATGCAAGATGCTTCGCGCGGTTTGTCGGACATTGTGGTCACATTTGGAAATGTATTACTTACAAATCGAGTAGCACGGAAGACGCGGCATCTGTAAAATGTGGATAAAAAGAGCGGCAGAGTCCGGCGCGAAATGTCGCGGCGCGCGGAGAGGTTTGCGCGGAGAGCGAAACGCGGCGTTTTCCATTTTTTGCGAAATGTGACCTTGCGGCATTCGCCGGTATCCAGCCCGCCATACAAGGAGGAAAAGCCATGGCCTATCTGGAATGTCATTACTTCAGCTTCGTGCTGGGCAACAATGTGGATATCAGCGTTGTCATTCCCACCCCCGAGGGCAACGAGCAGATCACCGACAAGAAGATGACCCGCTACAACTACGAGGAGGGCATGAAGGTCGTCTATCTGCTGCACGGCGCCTACGGTAACCACAGCAGTTGGATCCGCTTCAGCAACATCGAGCGCTATCTACAGGAGCGGAACATGGTGGGCGTCATGGTCTCCACGGGCAACAACTGCTATCACGATATGTACAGGGGGCTCGCCTACCACAAGTACATGACCGAAGAGCTGCCCGCCATGGTGCGCTCTCTCTTCCCCGTCAGCAAAAAGCGGGAGGACACCTTTGTGGCCGGCTTCTCCATGGGCGGCTACGGCGCCTGGTATCTCGGCCTGTCCCGCCCGGACCTCTACGGCAAAGCGGCGGCGCTCTCCGGCGCGCTGGACATCGTCGGTCTGGCGGAGAGCTGTGCAAGCGGCAAGATCCCCGGCCCCTTCCCGCTCAATGATATCTGGGAAGACCCCATGCACCTCGAGGGCAGCGACTCCGACCTCTTCGCCCTCTACGCCAGAGACCGCGCAAACGGTCAGGTGCCCGCGCTCTACCACGCCTGCGGCCGGGACGACTTCCTCTTCGAGATGAACGAGGCGGCCGACAAACGCTTCCGCGCGCTCGGCGCCGAGGACATGGTCTACCGCGTGGGCGAGGGGATGCACAACTGGGACTACTGGGACAGTCAGCTTCGGGATATGCTTGACTGGCTGAATGCGTAATTTACAGGGCAACCTGTAAAAATATTTAGGAGGAAACACTATGAAAAAAATCGCTGGCATCATCGCAATGGTCCTTCTGTTCACCATGCTGATGGCGGCTTGCGGCGGCAGCTCCTCTGCGCCCGCGGCCACCTCCGGCTCCGGCTTCAAGGGCACCATCAAAGTCTCCCACGGCCTGCCTGACACCCATCCCGTGCAGGAAGCGCTGCTGGCCATGGCCGCCGACGTTGAGGCCAAGACCAACGGCGATATCAAGTTTGAGATCCACCCCAATGCCGAGCTCGGCAGCGAGAAGGACAACATCGAGCAGCTTCAGATCGGCGCTCTTGGCATGGCCAAGGTCTCCGCTTCCGCGCTCGAAGCCTTCGCCCCCATCTACGAGGCTTTTTCCGTTCCCTACATTTTCAACAGCGAAGAGCACTACTTCAAGGTCATGGACGGCGAGATCGCTGAGGAAGTCTTCATGTCCACGAAGGACAAGGGCTTCGTCGCCCTGACCTGGCTCGACTCCGGCGCCCGCTCCTTCTACACCAAGGACACCCCGATCAACACCCCCGCCGACCTGAAGGGTCTGATGATCCGCACCATGGACTCCCCGATGGCCTTCCAGATGATGGACGCCTTCGGCGGCTCCGCCACCACCATCCCCATCTCTGACGTGTTCACCGCCATCCAGACCGGCACCATCGACGGCGCCGAGAACAATCCCACCGCCATGACCCTCGGCCACGGCGAGGTCGCCAAGTGCTACTCCTTTGACGAGCACACCCGCATTCCCGACATCATCCTGATCTCCACCAAGATCTGGGATCAGATGAGCGCTGAGCAGCAGCAGATCATGAAGGAAGCCTGCGACAAGGTCAAGGAGGACTACAAGGTGCTCTGGGCTGCCAACGTCGCCGACGCCATCGAGCGCGCCCAGTCCGAGTACGGCGTGGTGTTCAACTATCCCGACAAGGCTCCCTTCCAGGAAGCTGTGAAGCCCATCTATGAGAAGCTGGCCGCCGACGAGCCCGAGGTCTGGGCCGTCTGCGCCAAGATTCAGGAGGCCGGCAAGTAATCCTGTCCCCAAATAGAAATCTGACAGTCCTTTTTCTATCAGGGAATCGTACAGGCTACTGACTGACTGATGGCGGCGGGGCAAAACTCGCGCGAGCTTTGCCCCGCTTTTCTATCCGCCGCGAAGCGCCCGCCCCGCGGCACTATCAAGAAAAGAAGGAGGATGCCCCCTTGAAAAAGATTGAAAAGGGTCTGGATCTGGTCATGCGAACCATCATGAGCTCCGTCATGGTCGTTCTGGTCGTCTTCGGCACCTACCAGATCTTCACCCGCTGGATTCTGCACAATCCCTCCACCTTCACGGAAGAGCTGCTGCGCTACCTGCTCATCTGGGCCGGTATGATCGGCGCGGCCTACTGCTTCTTCCGCGATTCGCACATCAAGCTGACCCTTCTGACCAGCAAGATGCACGGTCTGACCCTCACGATCGTGAACGTGTTCACCGAGATCGTCGTCGTTGCCTTTGTGGTCTTTGTGTATATCTGGGGCGGCGGCCAGATGGCGATTCAGAACGCCACGCAGCCGACCGCTGTTTTGCGTCTGCCCATGGGGCTCATTTACGGCTGCCTGCCCGTGACCGGCGTCATGGTCATCCTCTCCAAGATCCTGCGCTATATCAGCCTGTATCTCAACAGGAAGGAAGCCAGGCAAAACACCGAAAAAGGAGGCAATGAAGCATGAACGTACTTGCTGCCACCGGCTTGCTGTTCGGTGTCTTCTTCCTGCTGATGTTCCTCGGCGTGCCGATCTCCGTCGCCATAGGCGTTGCCTCCATTGCGATCATGTGGGGCGCGTTCCCCGCCAATATCATGGCCTACATGGTGGCGCAGCGCGTCTTCAAGGGCATCGACTCCTTCGGTCTGCTGGCGCTGCCCTTCTTTATGCTGGCCGGCTCCATTATGAACAAGGGCGGCATCGCCCGCCGTCTGGTTCGCCTGGCTCGCTTTATCGTGGGCAAGATCCCCGGGTATCTGGCCGCGACGAACGTCGTGACCAATATGTTCTTCGGCGCGATCTCCGGCTCCTCCGTCGCTGCGGCTTCTGCCGTCGGCAAGATCATGAGCCCGCTGGAGGAAGAGGAGGGCTACGACCCCGCCTACTCCGCCGCCGTCAACATCTGCTCGGCGCCCACCGGCGTCATCATCCCGCCCTCCGGCCCGCTGATCCTCTACTCCCTGACCGCCAACGGCGTCTCCATTACGGCGCTGTTCATGGGCGGCTACATCCCCGGCATCCTGCTCGGTATCTGCGTCATGATTATGGCTATGATCATCGCAAAGAAGAAGGGCTACACCGGCTCCACCGTCAAGGAGACCTCCAGCTTCGGCAAGGTCTTAGTCGAGGCGCTGCCCAGCATCGGCATGATGATCGTTGTCATGGGCGGCATCCTGCTCGGCTGGTTCACCGCGACCGAGGCCGGCGTGGTCGCCTGCCTCTACTGCATCGTGCTGGCGCTGCTGTACCGTGAGCTTACGCTCAAGGCCCTGTGGGGCATGATGGCCGACTGCATGATGGACACCGCGATCATCCTCTTCCTGATCGCTGCCTCCAACATCATGTCCTATGCCATGTCCTACACCGGCATCCCCGCCGCTCTCAGCGCGATCCTGATGGGCATTACCGACAACAAGTACATCATGCTGCTGATCATCAACGTGTTCCTGCTCGTGCTGGGCATGTTCCTCGATCTGACGCCCGCTGTGCTGATCTTCACCCCGATCTTCCTGCCCATCGTCACCAACCTCGGCATGAGCCCGGTTCACTTCGGCGTCATGCTGATCCTGAACCTCGCCATCGGCTCGGTCACGCCGCCTGTAGGCTCCGTGCTCTTTGTCGGCTGCAACGTCGGCAAGGTCAGCATCGAGCAGGTCATCAAGTACATTGTGCCCATCTTCTGCGCAATGGTCGTGGCGCTGTTCCTGGTCGTGTACATCCCCGAGCTGACGCTCTGGATCCCGAGAATGCTGGGTCTGGTCTGAGCCCCACACATCGTTGCGGCGGCTGTGCTGCTGCGTCTAAACAGCAGCGCAGCCGCCCGTTTTATACTCTCCAGATTTTGAACCAGGAGGAATAATATGGAACTTTGCTCAAAAATCACCGGCCTCAGCGCGGTGGACGGCGCCTATCTCGTCCACGCCGACTGCGCGGACATCAAGGTCTGCTTTGTGACGGATGAGATCGTGCGCGTGCGCGTGGCCTTCGACCGGGAGATGGCGGAGGAATCGTATGTGCTCTCCGCCACAGCCTGGGAGGATCGCCTCGACGGCGTGCTCGGCGGGGAGCGCACCCGCCTCGAGCCCGCGAAGTGCACGGTGGAGGATACGCCGGAGCGCCTGAGCTTCACCGGCAAGGCGCTGCGTCTGGAGCTGGATAAGGACCCGCTCTGCGTCCGGCTGTACGACAGCGAGGGGACGCAGCTCTACAGCTCCCTCAGCGGCTCGCCCTTCACCCTCGACTCCAACCGCCGCGTCACCCACTACAGCCGCATGAACGAGGACGACTGCTTCTACGGCTTCGGCGAAAAGGCAGGCGCGCTCAACAAGAACAAGGAATTTCTGCGCGAGCGCGCCACCGACGCCATGGGCTACGACGCCTCCAAAATGGACACGCTCTACAAGCACATTCCCTTCTACATCGCCCTCAATCCCGTCACACAGAAGGCCGTGGGTCTGTTCTATCACAACTTCTACGAGTCCGTGTTCAACATGGGGCGCGAGAAGTCGAACTACTGGCCGCGCTACAGCTACTGGCAGGCCGACGGCGGCGACATCGACCTTTTCCTGCTCGGCGGCGGCACGCTCGCGCGCATTGTGGACAACTACACGCTGCTGACCGGCCGCCCCGCGCTGCTGCCCAAGCGCGCGCTGGGCTACCAGGGCTCCTCCATGTACTATCCGGAGCTGGAAAAGGACAGCGACGAGGCCGTGCTGGAGTTCATCGACACGATCAAGGAGGAGGGCTTCCCCATCGACGGCTTCCACCTCTCCTCAGGCTACACCAGCTACAACAACAAGCGCTGCGTCTTCGTGTGGAACACCGAGCGCTTCAAGGATCCCTCCGCTTACTTCCACGCCATGAAGGACAAGGGCGCGGAGAACGTCCCGAACGTGAAGCCCGGCATTCTGCTCTGCCACCCCTGGTTCGATGAGTTTAACGGCAAGGGCGTGTTTGTGCGCGACAGCAAGAAGCCCGACACCTGCGCGGTCGGAAGCTGGTGGGGCGGCCCCGGCGCGTTCTGGGACTACACCAGACCCGAGGCGCGCAAGGCGTGGAAGGAGTATCTGATCGAAAACATCATCCACATGGGCACCAACTCTGTCTGGGACGACAACTGCGAGTACGACAGCCTTCTGGACAAGGACGCCATCGTGGACTTTGACGGCAAGGGCGGCACCATCGGCCAGCTCAAGCCCATCATGTGCACCCTCATGTGCAAGCTCGGGGGCGACGCCGTGCGCGAGCACGACGAAAACGCCCGCCCCTATATCGTCTGCCGCTCGGGCAGCTCGGGCATTCAGAAGTACGCCCAGACCTGGTGCGGCGACAACTACACGAGCTGGACGAGCCTGCGGTACAATATTCCCATCATCACGGGCATGGGTCTCTCCGGTCAGCCCAACGAGGGCGCGGACATCGGCGGCTTCGCAGGACCGGCCCCGGACGAGGAGCTCTTTGTCCGCTGGGTGCAAAACGGCATTTTCCAGCCCCGCTTCTCCATCCACTCCGCCTCCAACGACAACACCGTCACCGAGCCCTGGATGTTCCGCGGCTCCGCCGAGCTCATCCGTCAGGCCATCCTCCTGCGCTACCGTATGCTGCCCTACCTCTACTCCGCCGAGTACGAGGCGAGTCAGACCGGCGCGCCCATCATGCGGGCGCTGGTCTACGACTTCCAGAACGATCCGAAGGTGTACAACGAGAGCTTCGAGTTCCTCTTTGGCCGCGATCTGCTGGTCGCAAACGTCCTTGAGCCCGGCGCGAAGACGAAGCAGGTCTATCTCCCCGCCGGCTGCAAGTGGTACGACTGGAACGACAGCTTCCGCTGCTATGAGGGCGGGCAGACGATCGAGGTGCCCGTGGACATGAGCAGCATCCCTCTGTTTGTGCGCGAGGGCGCCGTGATCCCCATGGCGCTCAACCAGCCCATGAACATGGAGCGCGACCCCGTGACCGCGCTGCACCTCATCATGGCGCCCGGCGTCGAGAGAGAGTACACGCTCTATGACGACGACGGCGTGAGCAACGACTACCGCAAGGGCGTCTGCCGCAAGACCGCGATCCGCATGAGCGGCAGCAGCGTCGTGAAGGTGGACTTCCACGGCGAGGGCGACTATGTCGATACCGTGGAGACCGTGACGGTCGAGATGATCCGCAAGGATCGCAGCCCCTTCTGGGCGGCGCTGGACGGGCAGAAGCTCGAGCACTATCTGAACCGGCGCAAGTTTGACTCCGCCGCCTCCGGCTGGTATTACAGCCAGTCCAGGCGCGCCGTGCTCATCAAGTACCCCAACCCGAAGCGGGACGTTACCCTGACCGTCTCCTTTGAGGATTTCGATTTGATCGGAATGTAAAAAACGATCCCCTGTGCCTAAGGATGCGCTGATTAAATCCAGCGAGAGCGGATGCCGAGCATAATTTTCGTCGGATCAAGGCGCAAAAGTGCAGGAATACTTTGTGTATTTCAAACTTTTGCAACGCAGAGCCCGGCGGAAATTTGCCGGCAGGCGCCGAAGCTGGATTAATCAGCGTATCCC
>JAZQCO010000061.1:0-4749 GCA_045546335.1 Candidatus Limivicinus sp.
AATATAGTAAACTCATTTTTCAAATTCGTTTACTATAAATAGTATGTAACTCCTTGGCATCATAGCACATTCCGATCCGGGAATCAATGAGAAATCTCGGCGGGATTCCGCCTCCTTCCCGTCGCAGGGGCGATTCACGAATCGCCCGGCGGTGAGGACGTCGTTTCGCCCCCTGACTCTGGCAATCCGCCCGCCGGAGGCACCGATCTCCACAGAAATGTTGACCTTGCCGTAGGAGAAACGGATTGCCACCGGCCACGGGCTCTACGCCTGCTCGCAATGACATTCTGGGAGGCTGTGCGCCCCACCCGGGCGAATACGCACACCGTACACTCAGTGCGCGGGCGCTTCGTGAAGCGCCCCTACACGCCCCCTGTCATGCGCTGCAAAGCCCCTTCTTCGTCATAGTGTAGCTTTTGCTTCAATTTTCTTGTGCAATTTGCGGATTGCGGCGTCTGTGCAGAAGTGCTAAAATATACTTGAATATGAAAGCGAAATTTTATATATTTCTACAGCGAGGCGCAGCATGAAACACGTTTCTGTTCTGATCGGCAACTACGGCAGCGGCAAGACCGAGCTCGCGCTGAACTTCGCCTTCCGCGCGGCGGAGGCGGGCAAGCGCACGGAGCTGCTCGATCTCGACATGGTGAACACCTACTTCCGCCTCACGGAGCGCGGCAAAATGACGGAGATGAAGGAGATCCGCCTCGTCTCCCCGAACTTTGCCTGCGCGGGCATTGAGACGCTCTCGCTGCCCGCCGAGGTCGCCTCCGCCTTTGCGATGGACTGGGACGCGGTCATCTTCGACGTGGGCGGGGACGCGGTCGGCGCGACGGCGCTCGGGCGCTATTACCGGGACTTCATGGAGCTCGAGCCGGGCGCGCTCGAGGTGCTGAACGTTGTGAACATCCGCCGCCCGCTCGCCGGGAGTGTGGAGCGCATCATCAAGCTCCAGGAGGAGATGCAGCTCCACTCCCGCCTTCGCATCACCGGCATGATCAACAACACGAACCTCGCCGGTGCGACGACGGACGCCGAGCTGCGCGACGGCTATGAGATGCTGCGCGAGGTCTCCGCGCGCACGGGCGTGCCCGTGGCCTACACCTCGGGGAAAAAGGAGTTTCTTGAGCGCTTCCTCGCCGAGGGGCACGACCCGAAGTACATCGGCACCCCCCTCGCCATCGGCACCTATATGCAGCGCGACTGGGATTCCTGGATCCGCAGCCTCGGCGACAGCCCCTCCAATCCCCAGCCGGGGCGGTACTACCGCAGCGATATCTCATAAGCGCACTGTCCGGGCTTTTCACGGCCTCGCTTCGCTGAGCGCGCAGCGAGATTCTTCGTCGCCTGTGGCTCCTTAGAATGGCAGCGGAAGTCCTGTCCGAACTGCACAGAGGGCAGGGGCGTATCCCAGAGGTTTTTCGTTATTTTACCATATAAAACTTGTATTTCCCCGCCGGAGGGCGGATTGCTATACTTGGACTATAGTAAATTTCAGAAAATAACAAGGAAAAGAGGTAGGGTCATGGTAAAGGTCACGATCAACGAGATTGTCTGCAAGGGCTGCGGACTTTGCGTCCGGGCCTGCCCCAGAAACGTGCTGACACTCTCCAAGACAAAGCTCAACGCAAAGGGCTACCACCCCGCAGAGTTTGCAGTCCCCGAAGCGTGCATCGGCTGCGCGTCCTGCGCGCGCACCTGTCCGGATGTGGCGATCCGCATCGAGAGAGATTAAGGAGGAATCGACATGGCTTTAACGCTTATGAAGGGGTCGGAGGCAATCGCGGAGGCCGCCATTCGCGCCGGCGCCCGTTTCTTCTTCGGCTACCCCATCACTCCGCAGACGGAGATCCCCGAGTATATGTCCGCCCGTATGCCTGAGATCGGCGGCTGCTATCTGCAGGCCGAGAGCGAGGTCGCGGCGATCAATATGGTCTACGGCGCCGCCGGTACCGGCGCGCGCGTCATCACCTCCTCATCCTCGCCCGGTATCTCCCTCAAGCAGGAGGGGATCTCCTACTGCGCCGGGGCGCAGATCCCCTGCGTGATTTTGAACGTCATGCGCGGCGGCCCCGGTCTCGGCAACATTCAGGCCTCACAGGGCGACTACTTCCAGGGCGTCAAGGGCGGCGGCAACGGCGACTACCATCTGCTGACCTACGCCCCCTCCTCCATTCAGGAGGCCGTGGATATCATGATGTTCGCCTATGAGAAGGCCGAGAAATACCGTATGCCCGTCCTCTTCCTCGCCGACGGTATCATCGCGCAGATGATGGAGCCGGTCGAGATGCCCGAGATGGTCGATTACAAGGTCGATCCCGAGAAGAAGCCCTGGGCCGCCACCGGCTGGAAGCCCGGCGACGATCCCAAGAAGCGCGCCGTGCTCAACTCCCTCTTCATCAGCACCGAGGAGCTGGCCGAGCACACCGCTGTGCTCCAGGCCGTCTTCCGCGAGGCGGAGAAGAATGAGCAGATGTGGGAAAACTACAAGACTGAGGACGCGGAGTTCATCATCACCGCCTTCGGCACCGTCGCCCGCGTCGCCAAGACCGCCGTTGACGAGCTGCGCGAGGAGGGGATCAAGGTCGGTCTCTTCCGTCCGATCACCGTCTGGCCGTTCCCGTACAACCCGCTCAAGCAGGCCGCGACGCAGCAGAGCGTCCGCGCCGTGCTCGATATCGAGGTCAACGAGGGGCAGATGCTCGAGGACGTGAAGCTCGCGCTCGAGGGCGCGCGCCCGGTCGAATTCCTCGGCCACTGCGGCAGCCAGTTCCCCACCACCGCGGAGATCGCCGCGCGCATCCGCGAAATGAAGGAGGCAAAGTAAGATGTCTGTTGTATTTGAAAAGACGCAGCTTCTGACCGATAAGCAGTTTCACTACTGCCCCGGCTGCAACCACGGCATCATCCACCGCCTGGTCGCCGAGAGCGTCGATGAGCTTGTGAAGGAAGGCAAGCTCGAGGCGGGCAACGTCGTCGGCGTCGCGCCGGTCGGCTGCTCGGTCTTCGCCTACGATTACTTCAACTGCGATATGTTCGAGGCCGCCCACGGCCGCGCCCCCGCCGTCGCCACCGGCGTCAAGCGCGCCAAGCCCGACACCCTGGTCTTCACCTATCAGGGCGACGGCGACCTCGCCTCCATCGGCACCGCCGAGGTCGTCCACGCCGCCCACCGCGGGGAGAAGATCGTCACCGTCTTCGTCAACAACGCCATTTACGGCATGACCGGCGGCCAGATGGCGCCGACCACCCTGGTCGGGCAGAAGACCACCACCTCCCCCTACGGGCGTGACGAGGCCTGGTGCGGCGCGCCGATCAAGATGAGCGAGATGCTCGCGCAGGTGCCCGGCTCCTACTACATCGAGCGCTGCGCCGTCAACAACACCGCCAACATCATCAAGACCAAGAAGGCCATCAAGAAGGCCATGGAGTACCAGCTCGCGGGCAAGGGCTTTTGCATGATCGAGGTTCTCTCCACCTGCCCCACCAACTGGGGGCTGAGCCCGGTGGAGGCGATGAAGTGGCTGGAGGAGAACATGATCCCCTACTACCCGCTGGGTGTGTACAAAGACAAGGGGGCTGAACAGAAATGACGAAACGCTATATTTTCGCGGGCTTCGGCGGTCAGGGTATGCTGCTGATCGGCAAGTTTGTCGCCATGGCCTGTATGCTCGAGGGGAAGCACGTCTCGTGGCTGCCCTCCTACGGTCCGGAGATGCGCGGCGGCACCGCCAACTGCTCCGTCACCGTGTCCGATGAGCCGATCGGCTCCCCGCTTGTGTCCGAGGCCGACGCGGTCATTGCGATGAACCTGCCTTCGCTTCTCAAGTTTGAAAGCGCGGTCAAGCCCGGCGGCGTGCTCGTCGTGAACTCCTCGCTCATCGACCGCAAGGTCGAGCGCGAGGATATCACCGCCGTCTACTGCGATGCCAACTGCATCGCCGAGTCGGTGAAGAACCCCAAGGGCGCGAACGTCGCCATTCTCGGCGCGCTCATGCAGTCGAGCGAGGTCTGCTCGGTGGAGAGCATGGTCGAGGCGATCCGCATCGAGCTCGGCGAGCGCAAGGCGAGATTCCTCGAGGGCAACAAGGCCGCCCTCGCCGCCGGGATGGAGGCCGCGAAATAATCACAAAAATGCCATGAGGGCATTTTTGTGAAACGAAAAGGGATTTGCAGCCCGCTGCGCGCACTCGCTTGCGGGAGACGCTCGCACACTTGCGGGCTGAGAAGAGTTTTTCCCGACGTACACGCCGCCTCAAAAACGGATTCAATTTTGTTTGCCGCCTTCCGAGGCGGCAAATCAGAGGGGTGTTCCCCTCTGAACTCCCCACAGCGCGTGGATCGCAGCAAATTGTTCGCTTGACAGCGCAGCGGGGCTATGGTAAAATGAATTAAGGATAATTTGGCTCGCGCCCGGGATTTTCCCGGGCGCCTTTTTCTTTGGAAAGGAAGCGTATCCATGAATTACGACGTTATCATCATCGGCGCCGGCCCCGGCGGCATCTTTACCGCGCACGAGCTCATGCAGGGCGGGCGTAAGCTGCGTGTCGGCGTGTTCGAGCTCGGCCGCCCGCTCGCCCAGCGCAAGTGCCCCATCGACGGCAAGAAGGTCAAAAGCTGCATCAAGTGCCCCGTGTGCAGCATCATGAGCGGCTTTGGCGGCGCGGGCGCGTTCTCCGACGGCAAATACAACATCACCAACCAGTTCGGCGGCACGCTCTATGAGTACGTCGGCAAGCAGGAGGCCAT
>JAZQCO010000062.1:0-12065 GCA_045546335.1 Candidatus Limivicinus sp.
GCCGCCCCCCACGTCATTGCGAGCCAGCGGCGCAGCGTTGGCGTGGCAATCCGTTCTCCCCGCGGCAAGGGTAGGTTTCCGTGCCGGTAAGGTGCCTCCGGCGGGCGGGTTGCCACGGGCAGTTTGCGAACTGGTCTCGCAATGACGTGATGGGGACGTTGTACCCCCTCGCCGGGACGAATACGAAAAACGTCCCTTCAACCGCCGGGCGATTCATGAATCGCCCCTACGGCGAGACCGTGGGATCGTGCAAATCT
Organism: Candidatus Limivicinus sp.; assembly: GCA_045546335.1. Classification (GTDB taxonomy): domain Bacteria; phylum Bacillota; class Clostridia; order Oscillospirales; family Oscillospiraceae; genus Limivicinus. The sequence goes on from JAZQCO010000062.1 coordinate 258, forward strand.
GGCGGGACGCGGAGGCCGCGTCCCCTACGTCAAACCGTGAATCTGTGCGAATCTGCGGGCGGATGATATCCGCCCCTACGGTGAACCGTGAGGTTGTGCGAATCCGCGGGAGGGGCAAGCCCCTCCCCTACGGTGTTGCAATCTCTTTTCCAATCCGTCGCCGCAAGGCGACACCTCAATTATTCATTATTAATTATTAATTATTCATTCCCCCCTCATCCCCACAGCGCGGTGAGCATCGGGATGATCTGCTTTTTGCGCGACATGACGGCGGGGAGGAACACGCGGCTGTCGTGCGGCTCGATGCCGAAGGCCTGGGAGATCACCTCGTCGCTGCCCACATAGAGAAGCCACGTCCCTTCCTGCAGGACGTCGGTGATCATCAGCAGCACGAGATCGAACTCGCGCTTTTCCTTGAGCGCGCGCATGAGCGCGAGGAACTCCCCGGCGCGCCGGAGCAGCGGCGCGGAATCGTCGCAGGTGATCTGGCTGACCGCGATGACCTGCCCGGAGATGTGAAACTGCTTGTAATCGCCGCGAAAGAGCGATTCCGCGTCCCGGTCGGGGTTGAAGGAGAAGAGCGAGCGCCCGAGCTCCTCAAGCGGCACGCGCGCGATCTGCGAGAGCCGCTCGGCCATGGCGCGATCCTTCTTCGTGCAGGTGGGGGACTTGAAGAGCACCGTGTCGGACAAAATCGCCCCCGCCATCAGCCCCGCGAGCGCCGGGGGCGGCATCACGCCGCTCTCCTGGAACATGGAGGTGAGGATCGTACAGGTGCTGCCCACCGGCTCGTTGCGCACGCTGATGGGCTGGGCGGTCTGGATATCGGCGAGGCGGTGGTGATCGACGATGGCGATGATCTCCGCCTGCTCCAGCCCGCTGACCGACTGCGCGGCCTCGTTGTGATCGACCAGCACGAGCTGCTTGCGCTTGGGGCGCAGCAGATGATAGCGCGAGAGCGCGCCGACGACGCGGTCGTTCTCGTCGAGGATCGGGTAGGAGCGGTGGCGGCTCTCGAGCAGGGTCTCGCGCACGTCGTCGAGGTAGTCGTCGAGGTGGAAGGCGACCACGTCGCGCACATGGCTGATGCGCCCCACCGGCAGCGCCTGATAGATGATGCGCGAGACGCGCCGCGCGCTCAGCGGCGTCGAGATCAGCACCGTGTCTCCCCCAACTGCGCCCCACTCAGGCTTGATATCGGCGCGGCAGAGGATCACCGTCCCCACTTTTGAGGCAATCGCGTGCTCCACGACCTCCGGCTGGTTGCCGCAGATCAGGATGGCGTCGGGGCTCGAGAGCGCCTGATCCTCGTAGTTCTGGGGGAGGGTGATGTACAGGTCGCCCGCGATCACGCCGCGCGTGACCTGGTACTCGTTGATGAGCGAGCCCTCGAGCACGCTCAGGAGATTGAACAGCGGCAGGTCGTCGATGCGGTTCTCGTTCATGGTCTGGATATCGTACACGGCGATATCCCCGGTCGAGAGCATCCCGCAGAGCTTGCCGTCGTCGTCCACGATGGGCAGCACGCTCAGGTGATCGTCCCGCAGCGTGCGCAGGGCGAGATCCATCGTGACGGAGCAGTTGAGCACCGGCGGGCGGTCGAAGTCGAGGTCGCGCACCTGCGTGCGCATGGTTTTGACGAGCGGCGGCGCCTCGAAGCCGAAGCGGTCGAGCAGCTTTTGGGTCTCGTCGTTGATGGCGCCGAGGCGCACGGGCTTGAAGCTGCGCTCGCCGGTGGCGTTGCGGAGGTAGGCGTAGGCGATGGAGGCGACGATGGAATCGGTATCGGGGTTGCGGTGCCCGGTCACAAAAACGTCAGCCATGGCGGTGTCCTCCGGATACTAATTAATAATGAATAATGAATAATGAATAATTGTGGTGTCCCCTTCGGGGACGATTGAAATAGAGGCGGTTTGCCGTAGGGGAGGGGCTTGCCCCTCCCGCAGACACGCACAATCTCCCGTCGTTGCCGTAGGGGCGCTTCACGAAGCGCCCGCGCGCGGAAGCCTGCGTCCTGCGCCCTCGCCCGGGCGAATACGAAAAACGTCCCTTCAACCGCCGGGCGATTCATGAATCGCCCCTACGACAAACCGCAGATTCGCGAAAATCTCCCGGTATCGAAACCGCGAATCCGTGCAATTTCGCCCCTTTTACCTCTCGATATGCACATTCAGATGCTCGTAGCTGAACTCCACGCCGTGGGCGGCGAAGGTTTCGCGCACGTTTTCGTTGAGGTTGAAGGTGACGTCCCAGAAATCGCTGTTCTTGCACCAGACGCGCACGGTGTATTCGATGGTGCTGTTCCCGTAGGCGGAGAGCCGCACGAAGGGCGCGGGCTCGGGCAGGATGCGCTCGTCCATCTCGATCGCCTCGCGCACGGCGGTCTTGACGGTGTCGGTCGGCGCGTCGTAGGAGACGGCGAAGACGCGCTCCACGCGCCGCACGGGCTCGCGGGAGTAATTGACGACGGCGGAGGCGGTCACATCGCCGTTCGGGATGTTGATGGCGATGTTGTCGGGGGTGTCGAGCTGGGTGTAAAAGAGCCCCACGGTCTTGACGACGCCGCTCTTCCCGGCGGCCTCGATGAAATCCCCGGCGGCGAAGGGCTTGGTGACGAGCAGGGTCAGGCCGGAGAAGAGGTTGGTGAGGATATTCTGCACCGAGAGGGAGAGGGCGAGGCCGACGACGCTCACCAGCGCGACAAGGGAGCTGGTGTTGACGCCGAGGGCGTTTGCGATGACGGTGACGGCGATGATCCACAGCAGGATGTTCACGGCGCTGCGCACGAAGCCCTTGAGCGTCCCGTCGACCCGGGAGGAGTTACGCAGCAGCCTGTCCACCAGACGCATGAGGAGCTTGATGACGATGAGGCAGACAAGAAAGCTCACGAGCGCCGACAGGAGCGCCGAGGCGGAGTGAATACCGAGCGTTGCGAGGAAATCAGACATGAAAGCAGCCCCCTTCGATAATGAATAATTAATAATTAATAATGAATAATTATGGTGTCCGCTGCGCGGACGATTGGAAATTAAAAATTAAAAGTGAAAAATGAAAAATTGCGGTGTCCCCTTCGGGGACGATTGGAAATAGAGGCGGAAATCTCCCGGCGTTGCCGCCCGCCGTTCCCTCACCCCAAGAACGCCGCGAGGAGGGCGAAGGTGTTGCGCAGGCCGTCGAGGTGCGTGCGCTCGTAGCCGTGGCTGTTGGCGGTGCCGCGGCCGATGGCGGCGTGGCGGATATCGTAGCCCGCGACGAGGCAGGGGTCGCAGTCGGTGCCGTAGTGGGGCGTGAAAATGTCCATCACATAGTCGATGCCCTGCGCCCGCGCGCACTCGCGCAGCTCGTTTGTCAGCCCCCAGTGGTAGGGGAAGCGCGAATCCTTGGCGAAGAGGGACACCTTGCGCTCGTCGGAATTCTGCTCCGGCCCGGTCGGGGCGATATCGAGCGCGAGCATATCCTCCACGTCCTCGGGCAGCCAGGTCGTGCCGTGCCCGATCTCCTCGTAGAAGGCGAAGTAGACGTAGACCTTGCGGTTTGGCCTTGCGCCGGTCTCGCGCAGCGCCCGCAGCCAGGTGAGCAGCACGGCCGCGCAGGCTTTGTCGTCCACGAAGCGGGACTTGATGTACCCGTTCGCGAGCGTGAAGCGCGGCTCGAGGGCGATCATGTCGCCGGTCTCGACCCCGAGGGCGCGCGTCTCGGCGGCGGAGTGCACCGGCGCGTCGAGCACGACGCACACGTTCGTGCGGAAGTCCGGGAGCGTAGCGCGCAGCTCCTCCTCGGTGACGTGGATGGAGTTCGGCGTGCGGCAGACGCAGCCGGTCAGCACCGCGCCGCCGCGGGTGTACACGCGCACGTTCTCGGTCACGCAGTAGAAGGGGTAGAGCCCGCCCACGGGGCAGACGTTGAGCGTGCCGTCGGCGTTGACGTGGCGCACCATGAGACCGATATCGTCCAGATGCGCGGTCACGGCGATGGGGTGCCCGCCCTCGCCGACGGAGGCGATCACGCCGCCCTTGCGCAGAACGTGATACGAAAGCCCCAGCTCGTCGAGCAGGGCGCACAGCAGCGACTGTATCTGCTCATAGTGCCCGGTGGTGCTGTCCACCGCGATCAGCCGCTCAAAGTAGTCAAGACATACGCGCTCGTCAAATTGCATGGATAATCCTCCTGTTCTGGATTTCGTTTCTATTGTACCGCAGAACCGGGGAAATGAAAAGATAAAAGTGAAAAATGAAAAATTATGGTGTCCGCTGCGCGGACGGATTGTAATGAATAATGAAGGTGTTAGTCGGAATTACAGGACTTGAAGCTCAAATTGCCAGCAAACCTTCAGTTTGGGACGAAGCATAGGTTACATGCTCTCTCAGCGAGGACAATGAACGACGGAGTATATCGGCAGATTCGGCTACTGAGCATTTGGTGAAGGATGCAATGATAGTGAACAAGGCCAGATAACGATTCAGGTACTTGGATGCTACTCCACGGAACTGCCTGAGCATTTCCTTGATGCGGCTATGCAGGCTGTTGACAGTGTTCAGATGATAAACCCGGTCATAGCTCTCATGACTGATCAACTCAACCTTTTTGCAATCCAGTGAGGCAGCCAGCTTGTTGTAAGATTTAGCACCATCGCAGAGAAGTACAGATTGGGGGACAATGTGAGAGCCAAGTGCTTTGACAAGATCATCGCCAGAGGGCTTTGCTCTGTTGACACACACAGCAAACAGATTGTCATGCCTGTCGGTTGCAACACAAACACAGTATTGCTCATTGGATAATCCTCGCGTTGAGGCACCTTCTCCATGCAGTCTCGGTTTTCTATCTGTGCACTTTATACCCTTCTGAGACTCGATGACATAGGTTTCGTCCGCTTCGACCAACACATCAAGAAGAGTACCTGCACCAGTCAGGGATTCCACAAAAGCAAGAAGCTTATGGCGCATATTGAAGGCAGTTTCATGGCATACACCGATTTTCTTTGCGGTTTCATCCAAGGGTTTCATGGAAAGGCTGTCCTCAATGACGGTTACCCATGAGTCTACCGTCTGATGCGAATTTGCTGTAATCTGTTTTGCGTCATAAGTGAATTTTCTTCCGCAATCCTTACACTGATACCGCTGTTTTCTTGCCTGGACTCCCTTCTTGATGAATTGTCCATCCGCTTTCCCGCATACAGGGCAAACAGTAGGGTATGTGTCTTTTAGCGCTTCATTCAGTTTCAAGTATTTAATAACTTGCGCTGAAAGCTGGTCAATCTGATAAGCGTTCAGCGTTGGTATAACCGCTTGAAGGTCTCTATATGTCATCTCTATCGTCCTTCCGATTTTTGATGACACTACTATAGCATATACCCTGTCCCAAAAATTTCCCTAGGTCCTAGCTTTCCGACTAACGCCATAATGAATAATGAATAATTATGGTGTTCCCCTTCGGGGAACGGATTGAAATAAGGGGCGGAAATCTCCCGTCGTTGCTGTAGGGGAGGGGCTTGCCCCTCCCGCCGATACGCACAATCTCCCGTCGTTGCCGTAGGGGCGCTTCACGAAGCGCCCGCCTCCCCCACGTCATTGCGAGCCAGCGCCGCAGCGTTGGCGTGGCAATCCGTACTCCCTGCGGCGAGGGTAGGATTTCCGCGCCGGTAAGTGCCTCCGGCGGGCGGATCGCCACACCAGTCTGCGGACTGGTTCGCGATGACGGGGAGAGGGACGGGGATTGTGCCCCCTCGCCCGGGCGAATACGGGAAACGAACATTTCCCCGCCGGGAGGGGCAAGCCCCTCCCCTACGGTGCTGCAATCTCTTTTTCGATCCGTCGCCGCAGGCGACACCATAATTTTTCATTTTTATCTTTTCACTTTTCACTTATCTAATCCGTCCGCGCAGCGGACACCACAATTATTCATTATTCAGTATTCAGTATTCATTATTAATTATTCACTCCTCCGCCCCTCTTGCCGAATCCCCTCTCCCTGTGCTACAATAGGTCGAAAAACATAACAGGGAGATTACACTATGAGCAACATCATGGTTATCGGCATCGCCGGCGGCTCCGGCTGCGGCAAGACCACCATCACCCAGAGCCTGATCGACCGCTTCGGCGGCGAGGTCTCGGTCATCCACCACGACAACTACTACAAGGCGCACCACGATATCCCCTTCGAGGAGAGGCGGCTTCTCAACTACGACCACCCCAGCGCCTTCGACACCGACCTGCTCATCGAGCACATCCGCGCCCTGCGCGCGGGACAGCCGATCCGCTGCCCGGTCTACGACTACTCCATCCACGACCGCACGGAGGAGACCATCACCGTCTACCCCACGCGCGTGATCATCGTCGAGGGCATCCTGATCTACGAAAACCCCGAGCTTTGCGGCCTCATGGATATCAAGATCTATGTGGACGCGGACGCGGATGTCCGCATCCTGCGGCGCATCCGGCGCGACGTGCTCGAGCGCGGACGCAGCCTCGACAGCGTGATCACCCAGTATCTGAGCACGGTCAAGCCCATGCACGAGCAGTTTGTCGAGCCCTCGAAGCGCCGCGCGGACGTGATCGTCCCCGAGGGCGGGCACAATCTCGTCGCGCTCGATATGGTGATCCAGCGTGTGCGCGCGCATCTGGAAAGCGAGGGGCGCTGATGCCAAAGCTCTATTTCAAGTACGGCGCGATGGGCTCGTCGAAGTCGGCGCAGGCGCTCATCACGAAGTTCAACTACGAGGAGAAGGGGATGTCGGTCTGGCTCATCAAGCCCAGCACCGACACCCGCGACGGCGCGGACATCCTGCGCAGCCGCATCGGGCTCGAGGCGCGCGCGGCCGTCGTCACGCCGGAGATGGATATCCGCGCGGCGTACCGCGAGGCGGGGCAGTGCGACGTGATCATCGCCGACGAGGCACAGTTCTTCACCCCCGCGCAGATCGACCAGCTCCGGGAGCTGGTGGACGATCAGGACGTGCCGGTGCTGTGCTTCGGGCTGCGCACGGATTTTCAGACGCACTTCTTCCCCGGCTCGCAGCGGCTGATGGAGCTGGCCGACTCCATCACCGAGATCAAGACCGTCTGCCGCTGCGGGCGCAAGGCGACCGTGAACGCGCGGCTCGATGGCGCGGGGCAGGTCGTGACCGAGGGCAGCCAGGTGCTGCTCGGCGGCAACGACAGCTACGTCGCCATGTGCCACAAATGCTGGCAGGACGCCATACGCAAATAAGCTCACACCCCCGCGCCGTCAGGCGCGGGGGTTCGCTTTTGGGGAAAATGTTCAGAATAACTTGACGATCCGAGCGCGAAACTCTATAATGTAAAGTGAAAAATGAAAAGTGAAAAACTATGGTGTCGCCTGCGGCGACGGATTGAAATAGAGATTGCAACACCGTAGGGGAGGGGCTTGCCCCTCCCGCAGATTTGCGAAAACCTCCTGGTATCGCCATAGGGGACGCCGCCCTCGGCGTCCCGCCGACACGCGCAATCTCCCGTCGTTGTCGTAGGGGCGATTCATGAATCGCCCGCCTCCCGCACGTCATTGCGAGCCAGCGCCGCAGCGTTGGCGTGGCAATCCGTACTCCCCGCGGCGAGGTGAGATTTCCGCGCCGGTAAGGTGCCTCCGGCGGGCGGATTGCCACGACCAGTTTGCGAACTGGTCTCGCAATGACGGGGAGAGGGACGGGGATTGTGCGCCCACGCCCGGGCGAAGGCACAGAAGGTACAATTTCCGTGCGCGGGCGCTTCGTGAAGCGCCCCTACGGCAACGACGGGAGATTTCCGCCTCTATTTCAATCCGTCCGCGCAGCGGACACCATAATTTTTCATTTTTCATTTTTATCTTTTCACTTCCTGATAAATCCCCCTTGCGCAGGCGTCCAAAATGTGGTATAAAATGATATTATCAATTTAAAGCAATGAATTTAGGAGGGGTCTCCATGAAGCTATCATCCAAAATGGCGCGATGCGGTCTGTCTCCGATGCGCAAATTCAACGGCGAGGCCGCGCAGGCTCTCGAGCGCGGCATCCACATCTATCACCTGAACATCGGCCAGCCCGATATTCTGACGCCGCCGAGCTATTACGAGGCGCTCTCGAGCTTCGCCCAGCCGGTGCTGTCCTACGCCCCCTCCGGCGGTCTGCCCGTGCTGCTCGACGCGGTGCGCGGCTATTATGAGAAGATCGGCGTCTCCCTCTCCCGCGCGGAGATCCTGCCCACCAACGGCGGCAGCGAGGCGCTGCAGATGATCATGGCGTCGATCCTCGACGACGGGGACGAGATCATCATTCCCGAGCCCTTTTACCCCAACTACAACACCTCCGTCATCCTCGCCGGGGCGTCGATCCGCCCGATCCCGACCTCGCCCGAGGAGGGCTACCGCTACGCCGTGCGCGAGCGCGTGGAGGCCTGCATCAACGAGCACACCCGCGCCATCATGATCACCAACCCCGGCAACCCCACCGGCGCGGTGCTGACGCACGAGGAGCTCCAGCTCATGCTCGATATCGCGAAGGAGCACGACCTCTTCCTCATCTGCGACGAGGTGTACCGCGAGTTCGTCTACGCCGGCGAGCCGCTCTCCTCCGCCCTGCAATACCCCGAGTACGCCGAGAACGTCATCGTGGTCGATTCCGTGTCCAAGCGCTTCTCCGCCTGCGGCGCGCGCATCGGGCTGCTGATCTCCCGCAACAAGGCGTTCATGGGCGAGGCGATGAAGTGGTGCCAGTGCCGTCTGGCCGTCTCCACGATGGATCAGATCGCCTCCGCGAAGCTCTATGAGCTGCCCGATGACTACTTCGACGCCGCACGCGCGGAGTATAAGCTGCGCCGCGACACCCTGATGCGCAAGCTGGGAGAGATCCCCGGCGTCGTCTGCAAGGAGCCGAAGGGCGCGTTCTACGTCATGGCGGCGCTGCCGGTCGATGACGCGGACACCTTCCAGCACTGGCTGCTCAACGAGTTTAACGACAAGGGCGAGACGGTGATGTTCGCCTGCGGTGAGCCGTTCTACGCCACGCCCGGCAAGGGCAAGAACGAGGTGCGCATGGCCTACGTCCTCAACACCGGGGACATCGAGCGCGCCATGGACATTCTGAAGCTCGCCATCGAGCAGTATAATAAAAGATAGGCGGCAGAGCAAAACCGGGCGGGTTCGCATGGCGAACCCGCCCGGTTTTTTCGGGATAAAACCGAAAAAAGCCCGTCGCGTTCACGACAGGCTTCGATCGGGTAATTTGATATTACACAGCGCGGGTGACCTTGCCGCTGCGCAGGCAGCGGGTGCAGACGTAGACATGCTTGGGAGAGCCGTCAACGATGGCCTTGACGCGCTTCACGTTCGGCTTCCAGGTGCGGTTGGAACGTCTGTGAGAGTGGCTGACCTGAATGCCAAAAGCCACATCCTTGTCGCAGAACTGGCACTTTGCCATGGCTTGAAGCACCTCCTTGCTTGTGAAAGTAGAATGATACTGCATAGACAGCTCATATATAATAACAGAGCGGCGCGCAAATTGCAAGACTTTTTTCGCCAAAAGAAAATAGAATTGTGAACAGGCTGTAGGGGCGATTCACGAATCGCCCGCCGACCCCGTTCGCCGGATAAAAAACCTTGCAAGGCGGGCGGAAAGCGGGTATTATAGTATCATACAACAAGACACGCGGAGGATCGCCGATGAAAACGAAGTACACCGTGAAGCTCAAGACCATCGTCAAGGAGCACAAGCTCACCATCCTGCACGCCGCGAGCAACTACGAGACCGCCGTGCTCACCACGGCGGACGTGAACCGCCCCGCCATGCAGCTCACCGGCTTTTACAACTACTTTGACCCCAAGCGCTTACAGATCATCGGCAACGTCGAGAGCACCTATCTCAACACCCTCACGCGCGAGCAGCGCCTGGCGGCGTATGAGCGCTTCATGGCCTACGACATCGCGGCGCTGGTGCTCTGCCACAAGGTCAAGCCCTCGCCCGAGTGCCTGGAGATGGCGGAGAAATACGACCGCAACGTCTTTTGCACCAACGAGGACACCTCCGATTTCCAGGCGGCGGTCATCATGTCGCTGCACAACCACCTCGCCCCGCGCCTGACGATGCACGGCGTGCTGGTGGAGATCTACGGCGAGGGCGTGCTGCTCACGGGCGACAGCGGCGTCGGCAAGAGCGAGACGGCGCTGGAGCTCATCAAGCGCGGGCACCGTCTGGTCGCGGACGACGCGGTGGAGATCAAGCTCGTCAGCGGCGATATGCTGGTCGGCTCCGCGCCGGAGATGATCCGCTATTACATGGCGCTGCGCGGCATCGGCATCATCAACGTGCGGCGCACCTTCGGCGTCGGCGGGATCAAGCCGGAGAACATGATCGACCTCGTCGTGCACATCGAGCACTGGAACGACCACAAGCACTACGACCAGCTCGGCCTCGAGACCGAGTATGAGGAGATTCTGGGCGTGAACGTGCCGCGCGTGACGATCCCGGTGAAGCCGGGGCGGAACCTCGCGGTGCTGCTGGAGATCGCCGCCATGAACAACCGCCAGAAGAAGCTCGGCTACAACGCCGCCGAGGAGCTCACCGCCCGCCACGACGCCTGCATCAACGACGGGATCGAGTTCTGAATACTGCCCTTCTCGGGTGTAGGGGAGGGGCTTGCCCCTCCCGCCGTTTCGCGCCCCGCCCCCGGCAACATCGTAGGGGACGCCGCCCCCGGCGTCCCGTCGTTTCGCGCCGCCCCGGCAACACCGCAGGGGGGAGGCAATAGGGAAAGGACGTATCATTATGCAACAGCTTGAACTTGCCATCGCGCAGCTCAAACAGGAGCTGCCGGGGCTGACACTTCTCGAAAACGAGCCGCTCTCGGCGCACTGCTCCTTCCGCATCGGCGGCCCGGCGCGGGCGATCGCCGTGCCGCAGGACGCGGCCAGCCTCTCGCACATCTGCTGCATCCTCAAGGAGCACGAGCTGGCTCCGCTCCTGCTCGGCAACGGCAGCAACCTCCTCTTCCCCGACGAGGGGCTGGGCGAGGTGCTGCTGATCAGCACGGAGAAGCTCACGCGCCTCTTCCTCCTGCCCGACGGGGCGATCTACGCCGAGGCGGGGGTCTCGCTCTCGCGCCTTGCGAGCTTCGCGCAGCAAAACGGCCTCACGGGGCTGGAATTTGCCTCCGGCATCCCCGGGACGCTCGGCGGCGGCTGTCGGATGAACGCCGGCGCTTACGGGGGCGAGCTCAAGGACGTGATCGAGAGCGTCGTCACCTACTATCTGCCCGAGCAGGCGCTCTATGAGCTCACGGCCGCGCAGTGCGACTTCGGCTACCGAGGCAGCCGCTTCTCGCGCGTCGGGGGCTTTGTGGTGCTCAGCGCCGTGCTGCGCCTTCAAAAGGACGAACCCGAGGCGATCGGGGCGCGGATGCGTGAGCTGAACGAGAGGCGGCGCGACAAGCAGCCGCTCGACCTGCCCTCCGCCGGGAGCGCCTTCAAGCGGCCGGAGGGGCACTTCGCCGCGAAGCTGATCGAGGACTGCGGCCTCAAGGGCTTTCGCATCGGTGACGCGCAGGTCTCCGAGAAGCACGCGGGCTTTGTCGTGAACCGGGGGCACGCCACCAGTCACGAGGTCTATGACCTGATGATGGAGGTGCGCCGCCGGGTCTGGGAGAAGACGGGGATCACGCTCGAGCCGGAGATCATCCTGCTCCCGCCGGATTACTGCCCCGAGGATCACGGCCCCCAGGTGCCGAGACACCATATCACAGTGAAAAGTGAATAGTGAAAAGTGAAAAATTGAAGTGTCCCCTTCGGGGACGGATTGGAATGGAGATGCTCTTTTTTTCAATATG
>JAZQCO010000063.1:0-7137 GCA_045546335.1 Candidatus Limivicinus sp.
CCCCTTTCAGGGGAGGCAAGAGAGTAGGGGCGCTTCACGAAGCGCCCGCGCAGGAGAATCTTACGTTTTTTGTATTCGCCCGGGCGAATGCGTGACCGCCCCGGTTCTGCCGGGCGATTCATGAATCGCCCCTACGACAACGGCGTGGGATTTCCGCGAATCTGCGGGAGGGGCAAGCCCCTCCCCTACGGTGCTGCAATCTTTTTTCAATCCGTCGCCGTCAGGCGACACCACAATTTTTCACTTTTCTCTTTTCATTTTTGCGGCGATGACTGAGGGGTCTCCTCCGGTGCTGCTGACCCCTCCGGCCTTCGGCTCGCGGGAGATCGCCGAAGGCCACCTCCCCTTTCAGGGGAGGCAAGAGAGTAGGGGCGCTTCACGAAGCGCCCGCGCAGGAGAATCTTACGTTTTTGTATTCGCCCGGGCGAATGCGTGACCGCCCCGGTTCTGCCGGGCGATTCATGAATCGCCCCTACGTCAGCGCTGTGAGTTTCCCGTGTGTCCCCGGACACGCCTGCGGCGATCTCTCACAATCACACAACCGCAAAATAACTGTGAGGTAACTTCGCATCTCTGCGAAGTTACCTCACAGTTTCTATCAATACAGATCCTTCCACTTGCCCTCGAGCTGGGCGCTCTCTTCGGCGCGGCGGAGGGCTTCGCGCTGGGCGGCGCGGCGCTTCTCGGCCTGGCGGCGCTCCTCGAGATGCTTCCGCCTGAGGCGGCGGTAGCGCGTCACCAGCACCAGATAGCCCGCAAAGAACAGCAGCAGCACGATCAGCAGCACGATGACCCAGGTCTTGGAGAAGACGCCGCGAAGCTGCTGGAGCATATACTGCCCGCGCGCCAGCTCCACCTGCACGGTGTTCACGAGCTTCACGGTGCCGTAGTCCGTGTCGCCGAGGTAGATGCGCGCCTCGCCCAGCACCGTGTCCTTCTCGATCGGCGCGACGAGCTTGTCGCGGTAGAGCGTGACCTCGGCGCGGCGCTGCGTGAGATCGGTGTCGTTTGGCAGCAGGAGCGAGACGTCCCGGATCGCGTGGAGGATGACCTGCCCGTCGCCCTGCGCGAACTCCACCGGCACCTTGACCACCGTCTCCGAGACGGTCAGCACGTTCTGGTAGCTGAAGTTTGAGAACACCCAGTCATAGAGGTGGATCGTGTCGGAGAAGTTGCGGTACTCGTCGATCTGGGCGTTGAGAAGCCCGCGGCAGCCCATCACGATCGCAAGCGCGCGCACGCCGTCCTTCTCGGCGGTGGAGATCAGGCAGTAGCCCGCCGCCTGGGTGAAGCCGGTCTTGACCCCGGAGGCGTAAGCGTACTCATAGCCCGCGCCGTAGTGGCCGTTTGGGGTGAGCAGGGCGTTGGAGTTATACATCACCGCGCCGCCGTTTACGTCGATGGACTCCGGCTCATAGCTCACGGTGTTGGCCAGCTCCATAAACAGCGGGTGCTGCATCGCCTCGCGGGTGATGAGGTAGAGATCCCAGGCGGTGCTGACGTGCCCCTCGGCGGGCAGGCCGTTGGTGTTGACAAAATGCGTCCCCGTGCAGCCGAGCTCGGCGGCGCGCGTGTTCATCTGCTCGACGAAGGCGTCCACCGTCCCGCTCAGATACGCGCCGATCACGTTGCACGCCTCATTGGCGGAGCCGACCATCGTCACATACAGCAGCTCGCGCAGCGACACGGTCACGCCCGGGACGATCCCGGCGGTGCTGCTGTCCTCGCTGAGCCCCTGGCGGCAATCGTTCTGGGCGACGACCTTGTCATCGAGCGCGACGCGCCCCGCATCGAGCGCCTCGAGCGCGAGGAGCGTGGTCATGACCTTGGTGAGGCTCGCGGGGGCGCGCTGTTGATCCTTATTGAGCTCATACAGGATGTGTCCGGAGTCGAGGTCGATCACCAGCGCGGCCTGCCCGTCGAGCGCGGGCGCGTCCTCCGCCAGGGCGAGGGGCGCCGCCGCGCCGAGGCAGAGCAGCAGCGCGAGCAGGAGGGAAAAAAATCTGAAAAATTTCATTTTACTACTCCCGTTTTTCCAGGAATGTGGTATGATATATGAAACTGTGCTGGAACAGTGTACTATTATACTGTGTAAACAGCAACTTTGCAATCGGAAAAGTGCCCAAAAACGCGCAGTTCCGGGCACGGAAACGGGCAAAAGAGGACGCAATGAAGGAGACAGAGACATGAACAACATCGCAAGAATCCAACAGCAGCTCATCGAAAAGGGGCTCGACGCCCTGCTGATCCTCGACGAGAAGAACCAGCGCTTCGCGACCGGCTTCCCGTTCACGGACGGCGCGGTGGTGGTCGGGCGCGAGAAAGCCTGGCTGCTGACCGACTCCCGCTACATCGAGGCGGCGGAAAAAAACGCGGGCGGCTGCTGCGAGGTGCGGCTGTTTGACCGCGAGCACCCGCTGAGCGGGCAGCTCCAGGCGCTGCTGCGCGGCTTCGGGGTCATCGGCGCGGAGGAGGAGAGCCTGAGCTACGCGCGCTATGTCGGGTATGAAAAGCTGCTCGGCGTTACGCTGCATCCGGCGCAGGCGCTGCTGCGGACGCTGCGCGCCTCCAAGACGGAGGAGGAGATCCAGAGCATGATCCGCGCGCAGCGCGTGAGTGAGAAGGCGCTCGAGGAGGTGCTGCACATCCTGCGCCCGGGCATGACCGAGCGCGAGCTGATGGCGGAGCTTGTCTACCATATGCTGAAAAACGGCAGCGAGGGCAACTCCTTTGACCCGATCGTCGTCACCGGCAAGAACACCAGTATGCCCCACGGCGTTCCCGGCGACACGGTGATTCAAAACGGTGATTTCGTCACGATGGACTTCGGCTCCCTCGCGGACGGCTACTGCTCGGACATGACGCGCACCGTCGCCGTGGGCTATGCCACGGAGGAGATGAAGAACGTCTATGATATCGTGCTGCGCGCGCAGCTCGCCGGGATCGCGGCGGCGCGCTCGGGCATCCCCGGCAAGGCCATCGACGAGGCCGCCCGCGCCGTGATCCGCGAGGCGGGCTACGGGGCGTACTTCGGGCACGGCTTCGGCCACTCCCTCGGTCTCGATATCCACGAGCCGCCCTTCGCCGGCCCCACAGGCGAGGCGCTCATGGTCGAGAACGACCTCTGCTCCGCCGAGCCCGGCATCTATCTGCCCGGCAAGTTCGGCGTGCGCATCGAGGATGTGATGATCATTCGCTCCACCGGCGCGGAGGTCATCACCAAGGCGCCGAAGGAAGAGCTGATTATCGTAAATAGCTAAAAATTAAAAACGAAAAATGAAAAATTATGGTGTCCGCTGCGCGGACGATGATATACTATATCAGATTGAAGCCGTTTTTCTCGCCCCTGGCGGGGCAAGGCGAAAAACACGGCTAAATCGTAAACTCATTTTTCAAATTCGTTTACGATAATTAGTCGCCGGAGGCGACACCACAATTTTTCACTTTTCTCTTTTCACTTTTCACTTTCAGGAGGTTCGTCATGCAGCTATTGGAGGAACGCATCCGCCGGGAGGGGCGCATCCTGCCGGGCGGGATTTTGAAGGTAGACAGCTTCTTAAACCACCAGATCGACACCGCGCTTCTCTATGAGATGGGCGCGGAGCTCAAGCGGCTCTTCGGCGGCGAGAACGTCACCAAGGTGCTCACGATCGAGGCCTCCGGCATCGCCATCGGCACGATGGCGGCCTATCAGCTCGGCGTGCCGCTGGTCTTTGCCAAGAAGAGCAAGAGCAAGAACATCTCCGACGCGGTCTACGCGGTGGAGGTGCCCTCCTTCACCCACGGCAACGTCAACACCGTCGTCGTCTCGAAGGAGTATCTGCACCCCGGCGACCGGGTGCTGATCGTGGGCGATTTCCTCGCCACGGGCGCGGCGCTCGCGGGGCTCAGGGAGATCGTCGAGATGGCGGGCGGCACGGTAGTCGGCGTGGGCATCGAGATCGAGAAGGCCTTCCAGGGCGGCGGCGAGAAGCTGCGCGCCGAGGGACTGCGCATCGAGTCGCTCGCGAAGATCGCCTCCATGACCGACGAGGGGGAGATCCGCTTCTGCTGAGAAAAACACCCCGGAACGCGAACCGTTCCGGGGTGTTTGTATATCGTTATGCGGGGGATCAGTCGTTTCCCCGTTCCCAGCCGGAAGTACTTCCAGGATTAAGGGAGTAGGAACCCACTGTATTTCCCTCCGTCTGCCACTGGCTACTGCTCACGTTATACCAAGCGTAGGTAGCACTTTCATCCATCCCTCCACTGCATCCCATTACATATTCGTAGCCGCTGCCGGTGAAATCAAAGCTGACAAAGCTGTCAGTTTCGTAAAAGTCCCCAGTTATCCCAGCCTGCGTTGCCTCAGTGCGAAGGGTGGCATATGTCGTCCCCGCCGTCAGATTCCCATAGGGATTGACCTGGGCGCTCTCCCCGCTGGTTGCGATTACGTCAATACCCCCCCCGAAGCGAGTGATCTCCACCTCGGGTTTCATCATCTTAGCCATGTGTTAACTCTCCTTGTGTTTGGATTTGCCGCAAGCCCGTATTCATCAGGCGCGTTCGCGGTATAATTTGACAATAGCATACACCGCCCGAATTGTCAAATAAAACCTTCCTGTGGCACGGGGAACGTGCGCGTGTACCGCCCCCCTGCGCCCTTGCTCCCCTGAAAGGGGAGCTGTCGCGGCGGCTCGCCCGCCGTGACTAAGAGGTCTGACCCCTCCGCCCCAGTTTGCGAACTGGGGCACCTCCCCTTTCAGGGGAGGCAAGAGAATACCTACGCCGTCTCTCCCCATCATTGCGAGACCAGTGCTCACGCTGGTCGCGGCAATCCGCCCGCCGGAGGCTCCCAGTTTCTGTCTAAATTATACAAAAATTTCAAGTAAAAAATGGCGAAAATCACAAGAAAAAGTCTTGACAATTTGCAATTTGTCTGTTAGTATTCTGCCATCAATTGAATAAGGGACTGATTTCAGAACAGTTCCTGAAGTTTCGATATAAGCAAATAATATGGATTTGAAGTCTCTACCCGGACACCGTAAATGACCGGACTATCGAACGAAAGCAATTCCAGAGCCAAGCTGTCCTATTCACGCCTGGTTTCTGTTTTCGTTTGTGAGGAGGGATTTTGTCCGCTCCTCCTTTTTGTTTTGCCCTTCACTGCAATAGCGGTTTAGGTGTGCCGGGGGGTCTCCCCCCCGGCGCTGATAAAATGTTCCCCTACTATATTAAAAAGGAGAAAGAACATGAAAAAGCTCATTTCCCTGCTCCTCGCGCTCGCGATGGTCGTCGCCCTAGGTGTATCCGCTGCGCCGATGGCCGCCGCCGAGAACACGGTCAAAGCCGGCTTCATCTTCCTGCACGACGAGAACTCCACCTATGACCTCAACTTCATCAACGCCGCCAAGGAAGCCTGCGAGAAGCTGGGTGTCGAGTACCTGCTCAAGACCGGTATCCCCGAAGGGCAGGAGTGCTATGACGCCGCCGCCGAGCTCGTTGACGAGGGCTGCAACTTCATCTTTGCCGACTCCTTCGGTCACGAGCCCTTCCTGATCCAGGCCGCCAAGGAGTTCCCCGAGGTGCAGTTCTGCCACGCCACCGGCACGCAGGCTCACACCACCGGCCTCCCCAACTACCACAACGCTTTCGCCTCCATCTATGAGGGTCGCTTCCTCGGCGGTGTCGCCGCGGGTCTCAAGCTCAACGAGATGATCGAGAGCGGCGCGATCACCGCCGATCAGGCGAAGGTCGGCTATGTCGGCGCCTTCCCCTATGCCGAGGTCGTCTCCGGCTTCACCTCCTTCTTCTTGGGCGTTCGCTACGTCTGCCCCTCCGCTACCATGGACGTGACCTTCACCAACTCCTGGTATGACCCGACCCTCGAGAAGGAGGGCGCCATCAAGCTCATCAGCGGCGGCTGCGTCATGATCTCCGAGCACGCCGACTCCATGGGCGCTCCGACCGAGTGCGAGGCCAACAACGTCCCCTTCGTGTTCTATAACGGCTCCGCCGCCGATGCCTGCCCCAACACCTTCATCGTCGCCTCCCGCATCAACTGGGCTCCCTACATGGAGTTTGCCATGACCTGCGTCGCCAACGGCGAGGAGATCCCCTATGACTGGACCGGCACCCTCGCGACCGGCTCCGTCCAGATGACCGAGATCAACGAGCAGGCGGCCGCCGCCGGCACCGCCGAGAAGCTCGCTGAGGTCGAGGCTCTGCTGGCTTCCGGCGAGCTCAAGGTCTTCGACACCGCGACCTTCACCGTCAACGGCGAGACCCTGACCGAGTACCTGGCCGACGTGGACGACATGGGCGACTTCGTTCCTGAGACCAACGTCATCGCCGACGGCTACTTCCACGAGTCCGAGTACCGCAGCGCCCCCTACTTTGACTTCTTCATCGACGGCATCACCAACATCGACGCCTGAGATTGACTTTTCGCATGAACTCCCGGCTCACTCCGGGAGTTCATGCGTCCATGCTGTAAAGGGCAGCGCAGTGACATAGCCGCCGCGTTGCCCTTTACGGCATTTTTGACACTTTATTTACAGGAGGGATTGCAGTGGACGACAAGATCCCCGCAGTCAAGATGCGCGATATCACCAAGACCTTCGGTTCGGTCGTCGCCAACGACAAGGTCTGGCTCGATATCTACCGGGGCGAGATCCTGGCGCTGCTGGGCGAGAACGGCTCCGGCAAGACTACGCTCATGAATATGCTCTCGGGCATCTACTTCCCCGACGAGGGCGAGATCGCCATCGACGGCAAGCCCGTCGTGATCCGCAGCCCCAAGGACGCCTTCGCTCTCGGCATCGGCATGATCCACCAGCACTTCAAGCTGGTCGATGTGCTCACCGCCGCCGAGAACATCGTGCTCGGCCTGCCGGGCAAGCTCGATCTCAAGGACGCCGCCGAGAAGATCAAGGCCATCTGCGACGCCTACGGCTTCGAGGTCGATCCGAACCAGAAGATTTACGACATGTCGGTTTCCCAGAAGCAGACGGTTGAAATCGTCAAGGTTCTGTTCCGCGGTGCGGACATCCTGATTCTGGACGAGCCCACCGCCGTACTCACGCCCCAGGAGACGGATAAGCTCTTCGCCGTGCTGCGCAACATGCGCAATGACGGCAAGGCGATTGTCATCATCAC
>JAZQCO010000064.1:0-7373 GCA_045546335.1 Candidatus Limivicinus sp.
CTACACCTCCTTGGCACACAGAACGACATGGCTACGATCCGACTTAGCAGAACAAGGCGCTGCGTATCCGCGTGGAGGAGGGGCTGACCCAGGCCTTTGCCGCGATGCAGGTGGCAAGCTCAATCATGTCGCCCGAGCTGCTCGAGCAGGCGCTGCTCTATCCGCGCCAGAGCGTGGAGCTCGGATTGACGTTCAAGAACATCATGAGCGTGAACGTCCCGCACTACAGCTTCCACACGAAGAACAACGACCCCTCGGAAATCTATCCCTACGGCTTCGCCCAGACCTCGGGCGAGCTGGACGACGCGCTTGACAAGCTCGCGCGCGTGTTTGAGGATATGCTGGAGCTCGCGCAGGTCGAGAAGACCACGCAGCTTCTCGCCGAGGAGATCGAAAAGACGCGCCGCCGCGTGAATGCCCTCGAGTACGTCATGATCCCCGAGCTTGAGGGGAACATCAAGTACATCACCATGAAGCTCGAGGAGAATGAGAATTCCACGAAGGTGCGTCTGCTCAAGGTCAAGGAAATGGTGCTGCAGGACGCGCACCACTATACCCAGTGAACGAAAAAAGAAGGGGCTGCTTTGTGCGGTTCCTTCTTTTCTATTGAAATCCCCGGAAAATGCTGTATAATAGTGTCAGCAACTCTGATTATTGCTTCAAGGAGGACTATCCATGGTTAAAATTGATCTCTCCGGCGCGGAGAAATTCTTCACCGGCGCCGGCCCCGACTATGCGCTCGCGGCGCTCTGCCACGAGACGCTTGCCAACAAATCCGGCCTCGGCGCGGACTTCACCGGCTGGGTGGAGCTGCCCCAGCGCGTGAAGGAGACGGAGCTTGACCGCATCGTCGCCGCCGCGGAGAAGATTCGCGCGCGCTCCAAGGCGCTCGTCGTCATCGGCATCGGCGGCTCCTACCTCGGTGCGCGCGGCGCGATCGAGATGCTCAAGCCGATCCCCGGCCCCGGCGACCCGAAGGTGTTCTTCATGGGCAACGGCCTGAGCGCCGACGCGCTGACCGACTGCATCGCTCAGCTCGGCGATATGGACTTTGACGTGAACGTCATCTCCAAGTCCGGCACCACGCTCGAGCCCGCCGCCGCCTTCCGCATCTTCCGGGAGCTTCTCGCGAAGAAGTACGGCGACAAGGCAGACGAGCACATCTTCGCCACGACCGATGCCAGGCGCGGCGTGCTCAAATCCCTCGCCAACGACCACGGCTGGGAGAGCTTCGTCGTGCCCGACGACGTGGGCGGCCGCTTCAGCGTGCTCTCCGCCGTCGGCCTGCTGCCGATGGCCGTCGCCGGGATCGACGTGCGCAAGGTCATTGACGCCGCCATCGCCGAGTTCAAGGCGCTCGACCTGCGCACGAGCGAGAACCCCGCCTGGCAGTATGCCGCCGCGCGCCAGAACCTCTACGGCAAGGGCTTCGACACCGAGATCCTGGGCTGCTATGAGCCCTCCTTCCGCTTCATGGCGGAGTGGTGGAAGCAGCTCTACGGCGAGAGCGAGGGCAAGGATGGCAAGGGCATCTTCCCCGCCTCCGTCGAGTTCACCGCCGACCTGCACTCCATGGGGCAGTATATCCAGGCGGGTCGCCGCAGCCTGATGGAATCCGTCGTGCGCTTCGATCACAGCCGCAGCGCCTTCCTGTTCCCGAACGATGAGGCCAACGCCGACGGGCTGAACTACCTCGCCGGGCGCGACATCGCGGAGATCGCGAACATCGCGGCGGACGCGGTGCGCGACGCGCACGTCACCGGCGGTGTGCCGAACATCGTCATCCATGTGGACAAGCGCGACGAGGAGGGCTTCGCCTCTCTGGTCTGCTTCTTCGAGCTCGCCTGCGCCATCTCCGGCTATATGTCCAGGGTCAATCCCTTCGACCAGCCCGGCGTCGAGGCGTACAAGAAGAACATGTTCCGTATGCTCGGCAAGCCCGGCGCATAAGAGACGCAGCTTGAAAGGGGTGCCTCCGGGCATCCCTTTTCTGCGCGCGCTGTCTTGAAATCGTAACAATTACATGGTATCATAACAGGTACTACGTTCCCGGAGGGCTATTATGATACGCCAAAAAATCGGCTTTCTGCTGTGTATGGCAGCACTCTGCCTTGTTCTCTATACGATCGTCCTCTCCCGCATGGACTCACGCACGGACGTGATCTTCGGCTCGGCGGAGGGGGGCTTCATCCGCAGCGACAACGCCTCCTATGTCGATCCCGCGACCTACGCCACGCCCGAGCCGACCGTGGATATCTGGCCGGATATCGACATCAACCAGTCCATGTACTCCCTCGTGACCGACAAGGACCCCGACCACATCCTCAACTCCCTCTATGAGCCGGGCAGCGGCATCGCGCAGATACCCGGCACGACCGAGTACTTCGACGCGGCGACCCTGCCCTACCTCGAGGCAATGATCCAGGATCTCAAGGACGCGGGCTTCGGCGTCTACATCGGCAGCGGCTACCGCACCTATTCCTATCAGAAGCGCCTCTTTGACGGCAAGGCCAGCCAGATCGCCCTCGGTATGGGCGTGCCCTATGATGCGGAGATGTACCTCGACCCGCGCTATCAGGAGGCCGTCGAGGAGGCCAAGACGATCACCGCCTACCCCGGCAGCAGTGAGCACCAGCTCGGCCTCGCCGTGGATATCTTCGACAAGGTCTACTATCCCCCGCTCTCCTACGCGAACATGAACCAGCGCTTCTATGAATATCTGGACTCGATCTGCTATAAATACGGCTTCATCAAGCGCTATCCGACGCGCAAGCTCTTGCTCACCGGCTGGGACGAGCCCTGGCACTACCGCTATGTGGGCGAGGTCGCCGCGACCTTCATCATGGAGCAGAACCTCTGCTACGAGGAATTCTACCAGCACTACAACCCGGATTTCACCTATTGAGCAAAATTGGAGGCTGTGCCTGCGGTGCAGCCTCCAAAAGATTGCAAAAAACACTTGCAATTGTTCGTCCCGCGTGGTATAGTATAGCAGTAAGGATCATGGTTTTGACAGAGTGGGTTACAGCCCACTCTTTTTTGTGAGGTTATGGCATGAGCAAAATTACTGACAAGGTATACTCCCTCGCCGAGCCTGTTGTGCGCGAGGAGGGCTGCTCGCTCTGGGACGTGGAGTATGTCCGCGAGGCCGGGAGCTGGTTTCTGCGCCTGTATATCGACAAGGAGGGCGGTGTCGGCATCGACGACTGTGAGCGCATCAGCCGCCGCCTTGATCCGATCCTGGACGAGGCCGATCCCATCCCCGAGAGCTATGTGTTCGAGGTCGGCTCCGCCGGAGCCGAGAGGCAGCTCAAGCGCCCCTCGGACTTCGCGCAGTTCATGGGCGCGGAGGTCGAAGTCAAGCTCTATAAGCCCCTCGAGGGGCGCAAGTCCTTTGTCGGCGCGCTCGCAGGATATGAAAACGGGGACGTGACGCTGCTGCTTGACGGCGAGGAGCGCCGCTTCCAGAAGGCGCAGGTCGCCCAGGTGCGTCTGCACGTCAGCTTTTGATTCATCACCGAGATTCATCCGCGTTTTCCCATACGGATGACCAACTATAGAGGAGTGTAGGATTACAATGAACGCTGAATTTTTCGAGGCCATTGAGGATATCGAGAAAGAAAAAGGCATCCCCCGCAGCTATATGTACAGTAAGATCGAGCAGGCCATGCTCACCGCCTTCCGCAAGGATCACCCCGAGTGCGAGGACAATGTACAGGTGCTGCTGAGCGAGGAAAAGAAGCAGATCGAGATGGTTGTGAACAAGACCGTCGTCGCGTCTGTGGAGGACCCCAGCCACGAGATCATCCTCGAGGCCGCCAGGAAGATCGAGCGCCGCGCCAAGCTCGGCGACACGGTCGGCGTCCCCGTGGAGACCAAGAAGTTCGGGCGCATCGCCGCCCAGGCCGCGAAGATGGTCATTGTCCAGGGCATCCGCGAGGCGGAGCGCGGCATCATCTATCAGGAGTTCACCTCCAAGGAGCATGAGATCCTGACCGGTATCGTCTCGCACATCGAGCCGCGCAACGGCGCCGTGTCCATCCGCATCTCCTCCAACAGTGAGTTCACCGAGGCGATGCTCTCCCCCAACGAGCGCATCAAGACCGAGGAGCTCACCGAGGGCGACCGCATCAAGGTCTACGTCGTCGAGGTGCGCAACTCCACCCGCGGCCCCCAGGTGCTCATCAGCCGCACGCATCCCTTCCTGGTCAAGCGGCTCTTCGAGCTTGAGGTGCCTGAGATCAGCGACGGCACGGTGGAGATCAAGTCCATCGCCCGCGAGGCGGGCAGCCGCACGAAGATGGCCGTCTGGTCGAGCGATCCGAACGTGGACGCGATCGGCGCCTGCGTCGGCCCCAAGGGCGGGCGCGTTGCGAGCATTGTGAGCGAGCTCGGCGGCGAGAAGATCGACATCGTCAATTACAGCGAGGATCCCGAGGCGTATATCGCCGCGGCGCTCTCCCCCTCCGAGGTCGTGAGCGTCACCATGCTCGAGGACGGCAAGAGCTGCCGCGTCATCGTGCCGGATTCCCAGCTCTCCCTCGCCATCGGCAAGGAGGGGCAGAACGCGCGCCTCGCCGCGAAGCTCACCGGCTTCAAGATCGACATCAAGCCCGAGAGCGAAGCGGAGAGCATTTAATCCGTCGCCGTCAGGCGACACAGCAATTATTCATTATTCGTTATTCATTATTCATTCCGACCGAAGGGAGGTAGTCGGGTGCCCAAGAAGATCCCCATGCGGCAGTGTCTCGGCTGCCGGGAAATGAAACCGAAGAAGGAACTGATCCGCGTTGTGCGCAGCCCCGAGGGGGAAATCACGCTCGATTTCAAGGGCAAAGCCAACGGGCGGGGCGCGTATCTCTGCCCCGATCCCGCCTGTCTCCGGAAGGCGACCAAGGCGCGCGCGCTCGAACGCGCGTTCTCGGCGCAGGTGCCGGACGCGGTCTATGAGAGCCTGAGCGCTCAGATGGAGCGCGGCGAGTGAGAGAGAACACACTGCGCCTGCTCGGCCTGATGCGCCGGGCAAACGCGCTGAGCGTGGGCGAGGAAAACACCGGATCGACCGCCCGCGCGGGAAAGGCGGCGCTGCTGCTGCTCGCCTCCGACTCGTCAGAGAACGCGAGAAAGCGTGCGCAGGGCTTTGCCGGAGCGCGTCAGCTTCCGATCCTCACGCTGCCCTGCACGAAGGCGGACTTTGCCGCCGCCGTGGGCGTCAGCGGCGGGTCTATGGCCGCTGTCACCGATCCCGGCTTTGCCGGGGCGCTGCTGCGCGCCCTCGCGGCAGAATCTCCCGAGACCTATGGCGAGGCCGCTGCGGCCTTCCCTGAGCAGAAAAAAAAGAGAAACAGCAGTAAAAACAGATAATTGCCCGCTTGGGCATTTCATGAGGCGAGCATATGCGAGCCCTCGCGTCGATCACACGCGGCCGAGTTTCAGCCGCGCGTCAAGTGCGAGTCCCTCAGTTGCGAAACCTCAGTGACGCAACTGATTTCAAACAAGGAGGACGAACGAATGGGCATGATGAAGTACCGCGTACATGAGGTGGCGAAGGACTTCAATGTCACCAGCAAGGTGATCGGCCAGATTATGACCGACTACTTTGCCCCGCCGAAAAATCACATGCAGGTGCTGGAGACTCCCGAGCTCGACGTTATCTTCGAGTATATGACGCAGCACAACCAGGCCGCCAGTCTCGAGGACATTTTCCGTGTGCCCGAGCCCGCTGCGCCCAAGGCGGAGAAGAAGCCCGCTGCCGAAAAGCAGCCCGAGGCCGCCGCGAAGGACGCGGTGAAGAGTGCGGAAAAGAGCGCGGTGAAGCCTGCGGCACAGCAGAGCGCGCCGAGCCAGCCGCAGCCCAAGAAGGAGAATAAACCCCATGTGCCCCGCCAGGTGGCGGAGACCCGCGTGGTCGATACGCGCGGCGGCGCTGGGGTCAACATCGAAAAGTACAACGAGAAGTTCGAGGACATGGCCGGCGCGAAGGTCGGCAGCCGCCAGAACATGGCTGGCGGCAAGAAGGAGAAGGTCGGCTCCAAGTCCAGGCAGCGCCAGGGCGGGCAGGTGCCCTCCAACAAGCGCCGCCAGGAGGAGCGCGACAAGATGAACCGCCTCCAGCTCGAGATCGCGCGCAAGCAGCAGCTCAAGGTGGAGATCCCCGACGAGATCAGCGTGGGCGAGCTCGCCGTGCGCATGAAGAAGACCGCCTCCGAGGTCATCAAGCAGCTCATGAAGCTGGGCGTCTTTGCCAACGTCTCCCAGATCATCGACTACGACACCGCCGCACTCGTGGCGATGGAGCTCGGCTGCAAGGTTGAGAAGGAGGTCATCGTCACCGTTGAGGAGCGTCTGATCGACGACAGCGCCGACAAGGCGGAGGATCTCCAGCCCCGCGCTCCGGTCGTGGTGGTCATGGGTCACGTTGACCACGGCAAGACCTCCCTGCTCGACTACATCCGCCACGCCAATGTCGTCTCCGGCGAGGCCGGCGGCATCACCCAGCACATCGGCGCCTACACCGTGGAGATCAATGGCAGCCCCATCACCTTCCTCGACACCCCGGGTCACGAGGCCTTCACCTCCATGCGCGCCCGCGGCGCCATGGTCACGGACATCGCCATCCTCGTGGTGGCGGCGGACGACGGCATCATGCCGCAGACCATCGAGAGCATCAACCACGCCAAGGCCGCGAACATCCCCGTGGTCGTGGCGATCAACAAGATGGACGTGGTGGGCGCCAACCCCGACCGCATCAAGCAGCAGCTGACCGAGTACGATCTGGTCAGTGAGGAGTGGGGCGGCGATACGATCATCTGCCCGATCTCGGCCAAGACCGGTATGGGCATCGACAACCTGCTGGAGAACCTGGTCATCCTGGCCGAGGTGCAGGAGCTGAAGGCCAACCCCAACCGCGCCGCCAAGGGCACCGTGATCGAGGCTCGTCTGGACAAGGGCCGCGGCCCCATCATGACCGTCCTGGTGCAAAACGGAACCCTGAAGCTGGGCGATATCATCATCGCCGGCACCGCGGTGGGCCGTGTGCGCACCATGATCAACGACAAGGGCCAGCGCGTGACCGAGGCCGGTCCCTCTACGCCGGTGGAGATCTCCGGTCTCTCAGAAGTTCCCAGCGCGGGCGATGTGTTCAACGCCGTGGCGGATGAGCGCATGGCCAGAGAGCTGGCCGAGGAGCGCCGTATCAGCCAGGCCAATAACAACGGTTTGGCCGGCACCAAGAAGGTCAGCCTTGAGGATCTGTTCAGCCAGATCCAGGCCGGCGAGATGAAGACCCTCAACATCATCGTCAAAGCCGACGTTCAGGGCTCGGCCGAGGCGGTCAAAACCTCGCTGGAGAAGATCTCCAACGACGAGGTGCG
>JAZQCO010000065.1:0-3794 GCA_045546335.1 Candidatus Limivicinus sp.
CGTGACCGATGTCTGCATTTTTGCCAGGGCAAAAATCGGTGTGGCAATCCGCATCCTTTTGAACCGTCTGAACTGTGCAAACTGTATAAAGGAGAGACGGATTCCCACGCCAGTGTTGCGACACTGGCTCGGAATGACGGGTAGACTGAATAGTTACTCACTACCTTAAGAACGTGTCAGGGGAGGACGGAGAATGAAGGATTTGCGCAGCGCGGCCAGGGAGCGGGCAGTCCCTGTTTTTTTATGCTTCGCCTTCTTTGCGGCCTGGGCGCTCACCGCGATGACGCCCCTGCTGGCGGATGATTTTTTGTACGCCTTCAGCTATGCCAACAACCTTCGGCTGGATACCCTCGAGAGCGTGCTCTCCTCGCTGCGCGCTCACCGCGCGTATATCAACGGCCGCGTCCCCTCCCATTTCCTGGTCATGTACTTTCTCACGAAGCCCAAGTGGGTCTTTAACCTCTGCAACGCTCTGGTGCTGACGCTGCTGCTCGGCGCGCAGGCGTGTTTTCTGCGCGTCTGGGGGCGTGAGCGGCTCCTGCCTCTGTCGGCGGCGCTGGTGTGGCTGTGTATGCCGGTTTTCGGGCAGGTGTTTCTCTGGCTGGACGGCGCCTGCAATTACGCCTGGGGTCTGATGCCCGCACTGTGGGTGCTGCTGCCGTTCTACCGCAGCTACTGCAAGGGGGAGTGGACGTGGCCGCTCTGGAAAAAGCTGGCTTTCCTGCCCCTCTGCCTTGTCGCCGGGATGTATTCGGAGCATATCTCCTTCTCGCTGCTTGCGGCATCCTCTCTGCTGCTGCTTGCCCGTGCGCTGGAGGAGAAGCGGCTGCGGCTCTATCCGCTGCTCGCGCTGGGTTGCTGCGTGATCGGCTACGGGTCGCTGCTGCTGAGCCCGCCGATGCGCCGGGCGATCACGGCGCTGCTTGACGGCGGGGGGAATGGGGTGCTGCTGCGTCTGCTGCTTGGGCTGCTGGCGGCGCTGATCCTGGCTCTGCTGGGGCTGAAGCTGCTGCGCGCGCTGCTGCGGCGCGGGAACCGGGCGGCGCTCTGCCGTACCCTGCGTCTGCTGGTGCTGCTGGGCTGGCTTGGGGCGGCGGCGCTGCTGGGTCTGGGCGCGCTGCGCGAGGAGGGCGCGGCGCTGGACGCGCTGCAGGCCTGGCTCTCATCCTCGGCGCTGGGGCTGCTCTCGGCGCTGGCACTCTGGGCGCTTTCGCTGCTCTCGGCGCTGCTGCGCGGGAAGGAGAAGCGGCGCGTGCTTTCGGCGGCGCTGCTGGGCTTTGGCGGGCTGAGCTGCTTTGCCCTGCTGCCGATGGCCGCGTATTTCCCGGCACGCGCCTCGGCTTCGGCGGTTTTGTTCCTGCTCCTCGCTGCGCTCAGCCTGATCGAGCTGCCGCGCAGGGCGCTTCTCCGGCGCGTGGTCACGGGCGGCGCGGCGCTGCTGCTCGCGCTGAGCCTGCTCCTCGGCCTGACGGATATCGCTGCGCTTCACCGCCAGGGCGTGGCGCGTGAGCGGGAGATCCGCGAACAGCTCGCCACCGGGACGGATACGGTTTATATCCACGCCTACGGCTGCGCGACAAAATACGCCGCGCTCTACGGCCTGGCCGATCTGGAACCGGTCAGCGCGGAATGGCCGCGCTACAGTATCGGGTGCTACTACGGCATCGAGCACGCGATCGCCCTGCCGAGAGAATAAAAAACTGACCCGTTCGTCTGGAGGAAAACGGCTCCAAACGAACGGGTCAGTTGCTTTTACTCCGCGTAGCCCATCGGGTTCTTCGACTGCCAGGCCCAGGTGTCGCGGCACATATCCTCGAGATTGTACTGCGCCTTCCAGCCGAGCAGCTGCGCGCTCTTGTCGGGGCTGGAATAGACGGTCGCGAGGTCGCCGGGGCGGCGAGCGACGATCTCATAGGGAATCTTCACGCCCGTGACGCGCTCGAAGGCCTTCACCATGTCGAGCACGCTGTAGCCCTGCCCGGTGCCGAGGTTGAAGACGCTCTCTCCCCGGTGGTCGAGCATATACTTGATGGCCGCGACGTGGCCGCGCGCGAGATCGACGACGTGGATATAGTCGCGCACGCCGGTGCCGTCGGGCGTGTCGTAGTCGTTGCCGAAGACGTTCAGGTGATCCCGGCGGCCGACGGCGACCTGGGCGATGAAGGGCATGAGGTTATTCGGGATGCCGCGCGGGTCCTCGCCGATCAGGCCGGAGCTGTGCGCGCCGATGGGGTTAAAGTAGCGCAAGAGGGCGACGGAGAAGTCGTCCACCGCCTTCGCGGTGTCGCGCAGGATCTGCTCGGACATATACTTCGTCCAGCCGTAGGGGTTGGTGCAGTTGCCGGTCTTGCTCGTCTCCTTGAGCGGCACCTCGTTGTCGCCGGAATAGACCGTCGCGGAGGAGGAGAAGACGATGTTCTTCACGCCGTGGTCGCGCATCGCCTCGCACAGACGCACGGTGGAAAAGAGGTTGTTGTCGTAGTACTCCAGCGGCATCGCGACGCTCTCGCCTACCGCCTTGAGCCCTGCGAAGTGGATCGCGCAGTCGATCTGGTGCTTTTCAAAGATGCGGTCGATCGCCGCGCGGTCGCGCACGTCCTCCTGGTAGAAATCGACGTGCTTGCCGGTGATCTGCTCCACGCGCTCGATGGCCTTGGCGCTGGAATTGACAAGGTTGTCGATGACGACAACGCCGAGCCCCTGATTGAGAAGCTCCACGCAGGTGTGGCTGCCGATGTACCCGGCGCCGCCGGTGACTAATACGTTCATGTGCCTGTCTCCTTTACTCTAACAGTGTTTCGGGGTAAACGCCCTGCTCGCGCAGCGCGGCGATGTACGATACGACGCTGTCCATGTCCTCGCGGTAGGTGATGCCGTGCCAGGTCTCGTGGCAGTTGAGCACGCGCACCGAGCCCTCGTGCTCCTGAATGAGCGCGTTTGCCACGAGGGGCAGGAAATATTCGCACTTGAGGGGATTTACGGACAGGTTCTCGTCGAGCCAGGCGGGGAAGCGCTTCTCGAGCTCCTCCATCATGCCCTCGCGGAAGCCCCAGAAGTTCATGGACACCACGCTCTCGCCCGAGAGCGCCGTCCAGCTTGCGCCGTCGTCCTCGGTGAAGGCGGCGTTCTCGCCGTCCTTTTTGATCTTCGTGCGCTCGACCACCCCGGTGAGCAGCCCGTTTTCCACCTGGCAGATGCCGCGTGCGACGGTGCCGTGCTCGGTGACGGTGTTGCGAAGCAGGTAGCCGATCATGGCGTGCTCGTTCGGCGCGCCCGCGGCGGTGAGGAAGTCGTAGACGACCTTGTAGGCGCTCTGGCCGTAGAAGTCGTCGGCGTTGATGACGGCGAAGGGGCCGGGGATCGCGTCCTTCGCGCACAGTACCGCGTGGCCGGTGCCCCAGGGCTTGACGCGCCCCTCGGGGACGGCGTAGCCCTCGGGCAGCGTATCGAGCTGCTGGAAGACGTAGGAGACGTCGAAATACTTCTCCATGCGCCTGCCGACGGCGGCCTTGAAGTCGGCCTCGATCTCATGCTTGATGATGAAGGCGACCTTGCGGAAGCCCGCGCGGTAAGCGTCGTAGAGGGAGAAGTCGATGATCGCGTGTCCGAAGGGATCGACCGGGGTGATCTGCTTGAGTCCGCCGAAGCGGCTGCCCATCCCGGCGGCGAGGATGACAAGTGTCGGTTCGTTCATGGTGACCTCCTTGAAAAGTGAAAAGATAAAAGTGAAAAACGAAAAATTAAGGTGTCGCCTCCGGCGACTATATTATAATTTGTGCCCGAAGGGCACACCA
>JAZQCO010000066.1:0-8121 GCA_045546335.1 Candidatus Limivicinus sp.
CTACAACTCCTTGGCTCACAGCACGACATGGCTACGATCCGACTTCGTTGAGGGCGGCCTTGACCTGGTAGGCGACGTACTCCATGGTCACGCCGGCTTCGCGCTGCTCAAGGCTCTCGCCGACGCAGATGATGGGGGTGATGCCCTTGGCAAGCAGCGCCTTGGCCTTGGCGTTGATGAGCATGTCGTCCTCGCCGTGGTACTGGCGGCGCTCGCTGTGGCCGACGATGCAGTACTTCGCACCGACGTCGGCAAGCTGGGCGGCGGAGATCTCACCGGTGTAGGCGCCCTTGTCGAACTTGGAGACGTCCTCGCCGCCGGCGGCGACCTTGCACTCCTTGCCGAACTTGACCATCGCGGGGATCATCACCGCGGGGGTGCAGAGAACGACGTCGCAGGTCTTGGTCTTGGGCATGTTTTCCTTGAGCTGCTCGATAAAGGGCTTGATCTCGGAAGCGAGCATGTTCATCTTCCAGTTGCCCGCAATGATGGTTTTACGATATTTTCTGTTCATTTCAATCTCCTTCTTTATAGCCTTCCCCCTCGGGGGAAGGTGTCAGACTTTGCCTGACGAATGAGGGGCGTTTCGTCCCTTTGTTTGGTTGTTTTCTTACTTGTCCAGCAGGCAGGCCACACCCGGCAGCTCCTTGCCCTCGAGGAACTCGAGAGAAGCGCCGCCGCCGGTGGAGATGTGGGTGATCTTGTCGGCGAAGCCGAGCTTCTCAACTGCGGAGGCGGAGTCGCCGCCGCCGACGATGGTGACAGCGCCGGACTCGGCGAGAGCCTTGGCCATGGCCTTGGTGCCAACGGCGAAGGCGTCAAACTCGAACACGCCCATGGGCCCGTTCCAGACGATGGTGCCGGCGCCCTTGACGGCCTCGGCAAACAGCTCCTGGGTCTTGGGGCCGATGTCCATACCCATCATGTCCGCGGGGATATCGCCCTCGACGAGCACGGGCTCGGCATCGGCGGAGAACTCCTTGGCGCACACGTTGTCCACGGGCAGCAGGAACTTCACACCCTTGGCCTCGGCCTTGGCGATCATCTCCTTGGCGTAGTCGATGCGGTCGGCCTCGAGCAGGGAGTTGCCGATCTCAAAGCCCAGCGCCTTTCTGAAGGTGTAGGCCATGCCGCCGCCGATGATGATGGTGTCGGCCTTCTCGAGGAGGTTGTTGATGACGTTGATCTTGTCGGAGACCTTGGCGCCGCCGAGGACGGCGACGAAGGGACGCACGGGGTTATCGAGCGCCTTGCCCATGATGCTCAGCTCCTTCTGCACCAGCAGACCGGAGTAGGCGGGCAGATAGTCGGCAACACCGGCGGTGGAGGCGTGGGCGCGGTGCACGGTGCCAAAGGCGTCGGACACATAGACCTCAGCCAGATCGGCCAGAGCCTTGGCGAAGTCGGGGTTGTTCTTGGTCTCGCCCTTGTCGAAGCGCAGGTTCTCAAGCAGCATGATCTGACCCGGCTGCAGCGCAGCGGCCTTGGCCTGGGCGTCGGGGCCGATGGTGTCGGCGGCGAAGATCACGTCCTGACCCAGCAGCTCGCTCAGACGCTTGGCGACGGGGGCGAGGGTCAGCTTCTTGAGGGACTTCTCCCACTCCTCGCGGGTGATGTCCTCGGCGTTCTTGCCCTTCTCGACCTGCTTCTTGACATAGCCGTCGAAGGTGGCGACGGGCTTGCCGAGGTGGGAGCAGGCGATGACAGCCGCGCCCTGCTCGAGCAGGTACTTCAGGGTGGGGAGGGCGGCGACGATGCGCTTGTCGCTGGTGATCTCGCCGGTCTTCTTGTCCTGGGGGACGTTGAAATCGCAGCGCACGAGAACCTTTTTGCCCTTCACGTCGGCATCGTAGACGGTCTTCTTGTTGTAATTCATGGGTATCCTCCTTAAATAATAATGTATTTGCTCATTGATCTGCCATACTCCCCGTCTCCAGCAGCCCGGGGAAGCCCTGCTGCCGAAGCGCTTCGTAGGCGAGGATTGCGACGGAGTTTGAGAGGTTCAGACTCCGTGCCGGGGAAACCATGGGGATGCGGATGCAGCGGTCACGGTATTTCTCCCGCAGCCACTCGGGCAGCCCCGCGGTCTCCTTGCCGAACATCAGCGCCACATGATGAAGCGCGAAATCGACCTCATGATAGCTGCGCGGCGCCTTGGTCGTGGCAAGGAATAGACCGGCGTCTCCGTTCTCAGCGAAGTACTCGTCGAGAGTATCGTAGACGCGCAAATCGACCAGGTACCAGTAATCCAGCCCGCAGCGCTTCACGGCCTTATCGGAGATATCAAAGCCCAGGGGCTTGATGAGATTCAGCCTTGCGCCGGTGGCGGCACAGGTGCGGGCGATCGCCCCGGTATTGTGCGGGATCTCCGGCTCGACCAGTACGATATCCAGCATGGAGCGCCCCCTGTTCTGCATTACTTTACCCGGTTCTGTTCCATTTTAGCACAAGATTCGGAAAAATCATGCACTATTTTCAAGTTTTTGCAAGTTCTTGCATATTAGACAAATTCGGGGTATAATCAGTCCCGGAAAAACTGCGATTTCCGTCAATTTGCCAAGTCAGGGAGAGTGTGGGAAATATGGAGTATCTGTGCAGCGATTGCCCCCGGCGCTGCGGGGCGAGAAGGGGCGATTTTACATGCGGCGGGGTGTGCCGCAGCCCCGCTCTGCCGGTCGTTGTGAGAGCCGCGCCGCACTTTGGCGAGGAGCCGTGTCTGACCGGCACGCGCGGCTCGGGGGCGATTTTCTTCTCCGGCTGCACGCTGCGCTGCGTCTTCTGCCAGAACCGGGAGATCAGCCGTGAGAGCGTGGGAAAGACGCTCACGGTGCCGCAGCTTCGCGACGTGATGCTGCGGCTGCGCGATACGGGCGTACACAATATCAATCTGGTGACGCCGAGCCATTTCACCCGCGCCATCGCCGAGGCGCTTGACGGGCTGGAGCTCGGCATCCCCGTGGTTTGGAACAGCTCGGGCTATGAGAGCGTGGAGACGCTGCGGCGGCTGGAGGGGCTGGTGCAGGTCTACCTGCCCGACCTCAAATACTGGAAGAGCGAGCCTGCCCGCCGTTACTCCGCCGCGCCCGACTATCCCGAGGTCGCCCGCGCCGCGATCCATGAGATGTTCCGCCAGCGCGGCCCGTATGAGCTGGACGGGGAAGGGCTGCTGTGTTCGGGCGTTTTGATCCGGCACCTGATCCTGCCGGGGCAGGATCTCGCGGCGATGGATGCGATCGACTTTGCCGCCGAGGAGTTCCCGGAGGGAAGCGTGCTCTTTTCACTGATGAGCCAGTACACGCCGATGCCGGGGCTGGAAAACTATCCCGAGCTCCAGCAGCCCATCGAGCCCGAGCTCGCCGCGCGGCTGCTCTCGTACTTCGAGCGGCACGGCCCCGCCGCAGGCTACTGTCAGGACGCGGCGAGCGCCACCGGGGAGATGATCCCCAAGTGGGATCTCACGGGGGTCGAATATAATGAATAATGAAGAATGAATAATGAATAATTGTGGTGTCGCCTGACGGCGACGGATTGAAAAGGCTTCCCTTGTGCGATAGCGCAGGGGAAGCCTCAATTGTTATGTTTTCACTTTGCCGAGGCAGCGCAGGGCGTTGAGGATGGCGAGGATCAGCACACCCACGTCGCCGAAGACCGCCCACCACATATTCGTCAGGCCGAAGGCGCTGAGGATCAGCACCCCGAACTTCACTGCGAGGGCGAAAACGATGTTCTCGCGCACGATGCGCATGGTGCGCTTCGCGAGCCGCCGCGCGAGGGCGATGCGCGAGGGCTTGTCGTCCATCAGCACCACGTCGGCGGATTCGATGGCGGCATCGCTGCCCAGCGCGCCCATGGCGATGCCGAGATCGGCGCGGCTGAGAACCGGCGCGTCGTTGATCCCGTCGCCGACAAAGGCGACGCTGCGCCCCTCGCCGAGCAGACGCTCGACCTGCTCCACCTTCTGCGCCGGGAGAAGCCCCGCGTGAACCTCGTCCACGCCCAGCGCTTCCGCGGCGGCGCGGGCGGCCTGTTCGCTGTCGCCGGTGAGCATCACAAGGCGCTTGATGCCGCTCTCGCGCAGAGCGCGCAGCGCCTCGGCGGCGTCGGGCTTGAGCTGGTCGTTGATCACGATATGCCCGAGGTAACGGCTGCCCTCGGCGAGATGGATCACGGTGCCGGGCAGATGGCAGGGCTTCCACGCCGCGCCGAGGCGATCCATGAGCTTCCCGTTCCCGACGGCAAAGCGCCGCCCGTCCACGACGGCCTCCACCCCGAGCCCCGCGAGCTCCTTCACCTCGCCGATGCGGCTGCGGTCGATATCGCCCTCATGGGCACGCACGATGGACTCCGCCACCGGATGGCTCGAGTAGCTCTCCGCCGCGGCGGCGATATCCAGCAGCTCCTCCGAAGAGACCTCGTTCGGGTGGATCGCGTCCACCGCGAAGCGCCCCTGTGTCAGCGTCCCGGTCTTGTCAAAGACAACGGTGTCGATGCGCTCGAGCATCTCCATGTAGTTTGCGCCCTTGATGAGCACGCCCTCGCGTGAGGCTGCGCCCAGACCGCCGAAGAAGCTCAGCGGCACCGAGACCACCAGCGCGCAGGGACAGGAGACGACGAGGAAGATGAGTGCGCGCTCGAGCCAGACGCTCCAGCCGCCGTGCAGCAGCAGGGGAGGCAGCAGCGCAAGCAGCACGGCGCTGCAAACGACCAGCGGTGTGTACCAGCGCGCGAAGCGGGTGATGACGTTTTCGATGCGCGCCTTCTTCTCGGAGGAGTTCTCCACCAGCTCGAGAATGCGCGCCACCGTGCTCTCACCGTAGACGCTTGTGGTGCGCAGCGTCAAAAGACCGCTCAGGCTGATGCTGCCTGAGAGCACTGTGTCGCCCACCGTGACCTCAGCGGGCAGGCTCTCGCCGGTGAGCGCGGCGGTGTTGACGCTGCCGCTGCCCTCGAGCACCACGCCGTCGAGCGGCACACGCTCGCCGGGGCGCACAAGGATCGTCTCGCCCACGGCGACCTCCTCGGGATCGACCTCCTCCTCGCCGCCCTCACGCAGGACGGTGGCAAACTCGGGGCGGATGTCCATGAGCGCGGCGATACTCTTGCGGCTGCGCCCGACGGCGACGGACTGGAACCACTCGCCGATCTGATAAAACAGCATCACCGCCGCGGCCTCGGGGTACTCGCGGATGGCAAAGGCGCCGAGCGTGGCGAGCGCCATCAGGAACTTCTCGTCGAACACCTGGCCGTTTGCGATATTGCGCGCCGCCGACCACAGCACGTCCCAGCCGATCACGAGGTAGGGCACGGCAAAGGCGAGCGCGCGCCAGATCCCCTCCAGCGGCAGCAGCGCCGCGACGGCGGTGAGCGCCGCCGCGGCGAGGATACGCCAGAGCGTCTTCTTCTGCTTTCGCGTCATTTCAGGATCACCCGGCAGTCCGGCTCGACCTTGGCGATGCACTTGACGGCGGCCTTCAGCACCTCGTCAAAGCGCGCATCCTCCGCCTCGAGCGTCATCTTCTGCCGCATGAAGCTCACGCTCACGCTCTGGACACCCTCGAGCTTCCCGATCGCGTCCTCCATCTTCTGTGCGCACACCGCGCAGTCCAGATCCTCCAACTGATAGGTCTTTTTCATGTCCTAGTCCTCCTCAATCAAATGTTCAAAGCCCTGGGCGATGATCGTGCGCACATGATCGTCTGCCAGGTGATAGTACACGGTGCGCCCGGCGCGGCGCGGGGCTACGAGATTGGCGTCCCGGAGAACGCGAAGCTGGTGGGAGATCGCCGACTGCTCCATGCCGAGAAGCTCTGCGATCGCGCACACGCACATCTCCGATTCAAAGAGCGCGTAGAGGATCTTGAGCCGCGTGGAGTCGGCAAAGAGCTTGAACAGGTCGCTCAAATCGCTCAGCAACTCATCCTTCGGCAGCTCTGTCCGAACCCGGTGCAGCAGCTCGTCATGGTTGTGCGGCAATATATGCGCCTCCGTTCATATGAATTTCTGTTCATATATTATGCCTGTCTTGAGGATTTGTCAAGAGGAAAAATGACAGCGCCGCAAAAGAGCGGCGCTGTCGATCAGCGTTTGTCCAGGAAAAACTGCTGTAAGAGCGCGGCGCAGTCCCCGGCGAGGACGCCGGGGTACACTGCCGGATGGTGTCCGTAGCGCTCGGAGAAGAGGTCGATGACGCTCCCGACTGAGCCGCTCAGCGCCTCGCGCGCGCCGAAGACAAGTGTCGGGATGCGCGCGTTCAGGATCGCCCCGGCGCACATCGGGCAGGGCTCGAGGGTCACGACCAGCGTACAGCCGTCGAGCCGCCAGCTTTTGCGCGCGCGGCAGGCCTCACGGATCGCCTCGACCTCGGCGTGCGCGGTCGCGTCGCCCCGCTCCTCGCGCCGGTTGCGGCCGCGCCCGAGGATCCGCCCTTCCGCGTCCGCGATCACGCAGCCGACCGGCACTTCACCCGCCTCGGCCGCCTCCCTTGCGAGGGCGAGCGCCTCGCGCATCAGCGCCTCCCGCTCATTCAAAGCGCGCCGCCGCCTCCTCGAGATGCCGGCGGATCGGCAGATGCTGGGGGCACATCGCCTCACACGCGCCGCAGCGGATGCAGGCGCTCGCCGGGCTGTGGTCACTCAGCAGCGCCTCATAGTCCGCGCGCGCGCCTTTGGCGTTGACGAGGGCAAAGATCTGGGGAATGGCGATATGCTGCGGGCAGTTCACGGTGCAGTAGCTGCAGCCGGTGCAGGGGATGGCGATGGCGTTGTTGATGACGTCGGCGGCGATCTTCATGAGCCCCTGTTCCTCGGCGCTGAGGGGACGGAAGTCCTGCATATAGCCGGTGTTATCCTCGAGCTGCGCCATGTCGCTCATGCCGCTGAGCACGACCATGACGTTCTCAAGGCTCGCGGCAAAGCGGATCGCCCAGGAGGCGTCGGACATCTCCGGCTCACGGCTGCGGAACATCGCTTCCAGCTTCTCAGGCACCTTCGCGAGCGTGCCGCCCTTGACCGGCTCCATGACGATGACGGGCTTGCCGTGCTTCGTCGCGACCTCGTAGCAGGCGCGGCTCTGGACGTTCTCGCTCTCCCAGTCGAGATAGTTGAGCTGGAGCTGGACGTATTCGACCTCGGGGTGGGCGGTCAGGATCTCGTCGAGGAGCGCCGCGCTGTCGTGGAAGGAGAAGCCGATATGCTTAATGAGCCCCTGCGCCTTCTTCTCGCGGATGAAGTCCCAGCAGTGCAGGGAATCAAAGGTGCTCAGATTCTCCGCGCTCACGGCGTGCAGCCAGTAGTAGTCAAAGTATCCCGCGCCCGTGCGCCGAAGCTGCTCGTTGAAGAGCCATTCGCGATCTTCCTCCTTCTTGAGCATATAGGAGGGGAGCTTGGTCGTGAGCGTGTAGCTCTCGCGCGGATGGCGTTCCACCAGCGCCTTGCGCACGGCCTCCTCGCTCTTGCCGCCGCAGTACATCCAGGCGGTGTCAAAGTAGGTGAAGCCCCGCTCGAGGAAGCGGTCAACCATCTGCTTGAAGAGCTCGAGGTCGATGCTGCCGCTGTCCTCGGGATTCGTCAGGGGCAGACGCATGAGACCAAAGCCGAGTTTCTTTGTGTTCATGGTGGGTTCCTCCTGTGGTATATTCTGGAATGCGGATGGGAAAAACAAGGGGCTGTAGTTTCCACAGCCCCTTGAAAATCTTACGCGAGCGCGGCGGTGATAATGGACATCTGATAGACCTCTTCGGCATCGCAGCCGCGGCTGAGGTCGTTGATGGGCGCGTTCAGCCCCTGCAGGATGGGGCCGAAGGCCGCGTAGCCGCCCAGACGCTGGGCGATCTTATAGCCGATGTTGCCGGACTGGATCTCGGGGAAGATGAAGGTGTTGGCGTAGCCCGCGACCTTGCTGCCGGGGAACTTGAGCTGCCCGACGACCGGGGAGACGGCGGAAGTCGGAGGCCAAGCGGTCTTAGGAAGACAACACTTAGCTACAACTCCTTGGCTCACAGAACGACATGGCTACGATCCGACTTGTTGCCGGACTGGATCTCGGGGAAGATGAAGGTGTTGGCGTAGCCCGCGACCTTGCTGCCGGGGAACTTGAGCTGCCCGACGACCGGGGAGACGGCGG
>JAZQCO010000067.1:0-6072 GCA_045546335.1 Candidatus Limivicinus sp.
ATACTCCATCTTGAAGAGCCTCCTTTAGGGCGGAGTATTTGTCTGGCGGGACATACCCCTATCCTAATCGAAGGCTCTTCTTTATTCAATTCATCTGCTTGATGCCTCTACCGGCATCCCACAGAAAAAGTGATTGACCCACAATTGTAATACAATTAAGAAGAGATGGGCAAATTCGTAACGTGATAATACGAATTCGCCCATCTCTCATGATATTTTTTACAGCTTTTACTGCCGGGCGCTTCATGAAGCGCCCCTACACAATGGACACCGCGCTGTGGAACTGTGACAGGTTTTAGCCTTACTTCATAAACTCTTTGATCGTCTCCGCGAGACGGTGGACGCCGACGATAAGCTGCTCGTCGGTGGCGTTGGAGTAGTTCATGCGGAAGCAGTGCTTATTCTCCCCCTTGGGGAAGAAGCCGTCTCCCGGCACGACCGCGACGCCCTTTTGCAGGCAGGCGCCGGCCAGCTCGCGGCTGTTGATATACTCCGGCAGCTCCACCCAGGTGAAGAGACCGCCGTCGGGATCGGTGAATTTGATCCCCTCGGGGAAGGTCTCGCGCATGGTCTGGATCATCAGCTCGCAGCGGTGTTTGTAGACCGGCAGGATCGTCGCAACGTGCGCGTCGATGTCGTAGAGATCGAGGTACTTGGCGATGGCCATGGCGTTGATCGTTGAGGTCTGGAGCACGGCGGCCTGGGCGATCAGGTTCAGCTTCTCGGTGATCTCGTGGTTCGCAACGGTCCAGCCGATGCGGAAGCCCGGTGCGAGGATCTTGGAGAAGGTGCCGAAGTACACCACATTTTCCTCCGCATCCATACTCTTGAGCGCGGGCAGGTACTCTCCCTTGAAGCGCAGGTCGCCGTAGGGGTTGTCCTCAATGGCGATGACATTATATTTATTGATGATCTCGATAAACTCCTTGCGGCGCTCGAGCGGCCAGGTGCGGCCGGAGGGGTTCTGAAAATCGGGGATGACGTAGATGAGCTTGACGTTCGGGGTCGTCGCGAGGACGCGGTCGAGCTCGGACATGATCATGCCGTTCTCGTCGGTCGGCACCTCGGCAAAGCCGCATTCATACTGCTTGAAGGCGTTGATGGCGCCAAGATAGCTCGGGCTCTCCATCACGACCACGTCGCCCGGATTGAGGAACAGCTTGCCCATGAAGTCCAGACCCTGCTGGCTGCCCGCGGTGAGCAGGATGTGGTCCGCGTCGGTGTGGATCGCGTTCTTCTCCGCCAGGCGCTTGACAATGTGGTCACGCAGCGGCTTCCAGCCCTCGGTCTGCCCGTATTGCAGGGCGGTGCGTCCGTTCTCGTCCAGCACGGCGTTAAGCGCCGCCTTCATCTCCTCCACAGGGAAGAGCTCCGGCGCGGGAAGGC
This sequence comes from Candidatus Limivicinus sp., assembly GCA_045546335.1. GTDB lineage: Bacteria > Bacillota > Clostridia > Oscillospirales > Oscillospiraceae > Limivicinus. Next base: position 1,387 of record JAZQCO010000067.1, read on the forward strand.
CGCCGGCAAAGGAGATGATGCCGGGATTGCCGATGATCTTCAGCAGCTCACGGATATCGGAAGCCCGGATGTTGTCCATACGTTTTGCAAAGTTTTCCATAGTGTTCCCTCCATAGAATAGGCGACAGATTTCATTCCTCCTGTTATTATTATAACCCAATTCTTTTGTCATGTAAAGCAGTAAATGATTTTTCGGAGAGCTTATTTCCGCTTATTTTTCGCTTACTTTGCCTCGCGCCGCACATAGCGCACCACATAGTCGGCAAAGCGCCGCGTCGCGGGGCCGGCGCGCTCCCCGGCGGCGATGGCGAGGGCGATCGTGCGCCGCGCCTCCGGGATCAGCGGGAGGATCTGCAGCCGGTCGCGCCGCCCCTTGAGCAGCAGCTCCGGCATGATGCTCATGCCGAGACCCTGCTCGACCATGGCGAGGATGGCGTAATCGTCCTTCGTATAAAAGCGCACGTTCGGCGTGACGCCCGCCGCCTCCAGCGCCCGTCGCGCGTCGTGGTCGGAGCTCTCCAGGAGGCTGATGAAAGGCTCGCGCTCACACTCGATCAGCGGGAAGCGCGGATAGCTTGAAAAGCGGCTGCCCTCGGGCAGAATCGCGAGCAGCCGATCCTCCATGAGCGGGATGATCTCGCAGTCCACCGGGCAGGGGACGGTCACAAAGCCGATGTCGATGCTCCCGTCGGACAGCCACTGCTCTACGTCGTGGTAGTCGCCATTGAGGAGCTTGAACTCCACGCGCGGGAAGTCCGCCTGAAACTCCTTGAGCACCCCCGGCAGCCAGTGAACCGCGACCGATGTGAACGCACCGATTCGCACACGGCCAGCATCCAGCCCGCGGATCGAGGCCGCCTCCTGCGCGAGCCGCTCCCCAGCGCGCAGCAGCTCCCGCACCGAGGGCAGCAGCCGCTCGCCCTCGCCCGTGAGGCGCACCCCGCCGCGCGTGCGCTTGAGCAGGGGAAAGCCCAGCTCCTTTTCCAGCGCGTCCAGACTGTGGCTCACCGCCGATTGCGTACACGCAAGCGCCGCCGCCGCGTTCGTGAGGCTGCCCTGCTCCACCACCGTGACCAGCACCTCATATTTGTCCAGCTTCATAAGCGCTCCTTTTACATGAAAAAATTTCATGCAAATTTGAAGAAAATTAAATCTCTTTCTATTATAACCAAAAATCGGGAGAAAACAAGTGCAGCTTGCACATTTTCCCCTTGCTCTTTTGCCGCATTCAGATACAATAGGTTCATCTTCCAGGAAGCGAGGTCTCCGCCATGACAAGTGCGAATCTCTTCATCATCCTCGCCATCGTGATCTATCTCGCCGGTATGATCGTGATCGGCTATCTCAATTCCCGCTCCACCGGCTCCAGCTCAGACTTCTACCTGGGCGGGCGCAAACTGGGGCCTGTCGTCACGGCGCTAAGCACCGAGGCCTCGGATATGAGCGCGTATCTGCTGATGGGCGTGCCGGGGCTTGCGCTCTTTTGCGGCGTGGCCGAGGCGAGCTGGACGGCGATCGGCCTTGCCCTTGGAACCTACCTCAACTGGCTCTTTGTGGCGCGCCGTCTGCGCCTCTACTCGGCAAAGCTCGACGCCATCACGGTGCCCGACTTCCTCTCCCGCCGCTTCCACGATAAGAGCAGGCTCATCGAGACCGTCGGCGCGCTCGTGATCGTGATTTTCTTCGTACCCTACACGGCCTCGGCCTTCGTCGCCTGCGGCAAGCTCTTCAACAGTATGTTCGGCTGGGACTATGTCCCGACCATGGTCGTCTCCGCCGTTGTGATCGTGGCCTACTGCACGATGGGCGGCTTCATGGCCGCGTCCATCACGAGCCTCATTCAGGCGCTGATGATGAGCTTCGCGCTGGTCGTCGTGCTCCTCTTCGGCATCCGCACCGCCGGCGGCTGGAGCGCTGTGATCGAAAACGCGAAGGCCGTGCCCGGCTACCTCTCCCTCTTCGGCAGCACCAGCATCGAGGCCGAGAGCGCAGGGACCTTCGGCTTCATCCCCATCGTCTCCACCCTCGCCTGGGGGCTGGGCTATTTCGGCATGCCGCACGTCCTGATCCACTTCATGGCCTCCAAGGACGAAAAGCAGCTCAAGACCAGCCGCCGCATCGCCACCGTCTGGGTCGTGATCTCCCTCGGCGTCGCGGTCGTGATCGGCCTTGTGGGCTATGCCATGATGAAGCTCGGCGTGATCGAGAGCTTTGCGAGCGCCTCCGAGGCGGAGTCCGTCATCGTACGCACCGCCGCGCTCATGAGCCGCAACGGCATCTTCTTCGCGCTCGTGGGCGGCGTCATCCTCGCGGGCATCCTCGCCGCCACCATGTCCACCGCTGACGTGCAGCTTCTCGCCGCCGCCTCCGGCATCACGCACAATCTGCTCGGCGACGTGCTCGGCCTCAAGCTCGATGAAAAGAAGAACCTTCTCATCGCCCGCTGCGGCGTGATCGGTATTGCCGTCATCGCCGTGTTCTTCGCGCTCAACCCCAACAGCTCGATCTTCCGCGTGGTGTCCTTCGCCTGGGCGGGCTTCGGCGCGACCTTCGGCCCGGTCATGCTCTTCGCGCTCTTCTGGAAGCGCTGCAACGCCTCTGGCGCCATCGCCGGGATGCTCACCGGCGCGGTGTCCATCTTCCTCTGGAAGTTCCTGGTGCGCCCCCTCGGCGGCGCGTGGGATATCTATGAGCTGCTGCCGGCGTTCCTCGCGGCGAGCCTTGCCATCGTGGCGGTGAGCCTTGCGACTAAGGCACCTGAGAAGGAGATCGTGCAGGAGTTCGAGAGCGTTGCATGATCCTCTTGACAGCCGACAAAGCCTGATGGTAGAATAACGGCACAAGCGACGTTATTCTATGAGGCTGCGAGGTGAAAGAAATGTCAAACGAAGAAAAGATCCTTGAGTTGCTGACTCAGATGCAGGGCAAGATCGACGGGATGCAGGGCAAGATCGATGGGATGCAGAATCAGCTCGATCGGGTCGAGAAGCGCCAGGACGCAATGGAAGCCCGACTGGACAAGATGGATGCCCGGCTCGACAAGATCGAGACACGGCTTGATAGGCTTGAGGACGAGGTGGGAGCAATCCAGAACACACTGGACGAGCACACCGAGACGCTCGCCGAGCACAGCACCGCGCTCAATGAGCTGCTCGCCTGGGCGGACGATGCGCAGGTTGTCGTCAAGATCCCCTTCGGCCAGGTAAAGCAGGCAACATAAGGATCAGATATGCCAAGGCACCGATCCCCGGAAGCGGGGGGCGGTGCCTTTAAGAATTATTAAGGTGCAATCTCCCGCGTGATCTGCTATACTGGAAGCACCGGGAGATGTCACGCATTTGCAATATAAACGGAAGAAATTTGCCGAACTTGGGCTGCGAAGCTCGTTTTTTCGCGGGAAACGCACGACAAAGTGACTGACGAAAAACGAAATAGTTACAAGACGGTAAAAAATATTGAAAAATTTCTTCATTTTTCTCTTGCAATTGTCGCGGCAACGTGATACAGTATCACTGTATCTGAGAATAGGCAATGTCCTACCCCTGTATGATCTGAGGACAGAAAAGGAGAAGACGACATGAAAGCAAGTACCAAGTTGATTTCCCTGCTGCTGCTTGTCGCGATGTGCATGAGCTTTATGGCAATCCCTGCCTACGCGACGGATGAAGCGCTCACGGTCGGGCGCGTATCAGCGGATATGATGGCCGATGAGCCGGAGGTCGAGGAGACCATGGTCATCGGTACTGAGGAGGGGAACACCGAGCTCCAGGGCAGCAGCACTGTCGTAGCTGCACAGCCCCAGACCTCCGAGAAGCGCGTTGCGCCCGTGGTCATCAAGCTCGCAAACGGCGGAGAGGCCTCGTATGAGAGCCTCGGCGATGCGCTGGCGGCGGCCTCTGCGGGCGATGTGATCCAGCTCAACACTGACTTCAGCTTTACCAATACGCTGACGATCGAGAAGGCTGTCACCATCCTCCTCAACGGCCATAAGCTGAAGGTCACGGTTCCTGGTGTGAAGGCCGGCCTCGCGGTCAGCGGCGCCACGCTGCGCGGCGGCTCTGTCGTTGTCGCGGCGAGTGAGGTCGAGACCAAAGAGGGCGAAGAGCCCCCTGTGTATCTCGCCGGTATCACTGGCAGCCTGACGCTCGATGATGTCGATGTGACCTACACCGGCCCCGGCCGCATGATGAACGCCGTTGCCACGGTGTTCGGCGGCAGCTATTCGAGCGACCCCAGCATCTATCTGCCCGACGGCTATAAGGCCGTGCCCGATGGCGACCGCTTTATCGTCGTCGAGAAGACGGAAGAGGATGAAGAGGAAGCGGCAGGAGAGGAGACTCCTGCTGAGAACGAAACCCCCGTCGAGGGTCAGCAGCCTGTCGAAGGTCAGTAGCCCGTTGAGGGTCAGCAGCCCGTTGAGGGTCAGCAGCCCGTCGAGGGACAGCAGCCCGTTGAGGGTCAGCAGCCCGTCGAGGGTCAGCAGCCCGTCGAGGGACAGCAGCCTGTCGAAGGCCAGCAGCCTGTCGAAGGCCAGCAGCCCGTTGAGGGTCAGCAGCCTGTCGAAGGCCATCAGCCCGTCGAAGGCCAGCAGCCTGTCGAGGGACAGCAGCCCGTTGAAGGCCAGCAGCCCGTCGAGGGACAGCAGCCCGTCGAAGGCCAGCAGCCCGTCGAAAGCCAGCAGCCAAG
>JAZQCO010000068.1:0-12486 GCA_045546335.1 Candidatus Limivicinus sp.
GGAGGAGAAGCGATTCTCCTCCTTTTGCTATTTTCGGCAACTGAGCGGTTCCCTTGGGGGGCTGTTCCGTTGAGGGGCACTCGCGCTTATCGCACTCGGCGCACGGGGGTGGCGGGACGCCGAGGGCGGCGTCCCCTACGCTTTGCACCCCGCTGCGCGCACTCGTCTTGCGGGAGACGGCTCGCACACGCTCCGTCCCCCGCCAAGGGGAGGCTCTATTTCAATCCGTCCGCGAAGCGGACACAATAATTATTCATTATTCATTATTAATTATTAATTCTTCCTGCCGGAGGCGGCGACAATGGAAAACATCATCAAGTCCATCGACCCCGGCAGCCCGCTGCGGCGGCGCGCCGCAATCGGGGATCGGCTCGTGAGCATCAACGGCCACCGCGTGCTCGACGTGCTGGATTATAAATATTACGCCTACGACACCCGTCTGGACGTGCTGCTGCGCCGCGCGGACGGGACGGAGTACCATGTTGAAGTCAAGAAGCCCGAGGGCGGCGACCTGGGGCTCGATTTTGAGAGCTACCTGATGGATCGGCCGCGCTCGTGCGCGAACAACTGCGTCTTCTGCTTCATCGACCAGCTCCCCAAGGGGATGCGCCCGACGATGTACTTCAAGGACGACGACGCGCGTCTGAGCTTCCTGCTGGGCAACTACATCACCCTCACGAACCTCTCCCAGCGCGAGATCGAGCGGATCATCGCCCTGCACGTCAGCCCTGTGAACGTCTCGGTGCACACGACAAACCCTGAGCTGCGCGTCAAAATGCTGCGCAATCCCCGCGCCGGGGAGAGCATCGCGGTCATGCGCCGCTTTGCCGGGCACGGCATTGTGATGAACTGCCAGATCGTCTGCTGTCCCGGCTGGAACGACGGGGCGGAATTGCAGCGCACGATGGAGGATCTCGCCGGGATGTACCCCGGGGTAAAGAGCGTCTCGATCGTGCCGCTCGGCGTGACGAAGTACCGCGAGGGGCTTGCGCCGCTCTCGCCCTTCACGCCCGAGCACGCCGCCGAAACGCTCGATCAGGTGACGGCCTTCGGTGACAGGTGCCTGGAGAAGTACGGCACGCGCATCTTCTGGTGCGGGGACGAGCTGTACCTCAAGGCCGGGCGCGAGCTGCCCGAGGAGGCGTTCTACGAAGAGTTCACGCAGCTTGAAAACGGCGTGGGGATGCTGCGCATGATGGAGACGGAGTTTCGCTCCGCGCTGCGCATGGCGGAGGAGGTGGACGGTGTCCCCTTCACCATCGCCGCCGGGGAGGCCGCCGCACCCCTCTTTGAAAAGCTGCTCGGGCTTGCCAAGGAGCGTTTTCCCGCCCTGCGGGGGCGCGTGCGGGCGATCCGCAACGACTTCTTCGGGCCGAGCATCACGGTCTCTGGGCTCATCACCGGGCAGGATCTGGTCGGGCAGCTCAGGGGTGAGGCCATCGGCGAGCGGCTGTTCATCTCGCAGAATATGCTGCGGCGCGAGGAGATGGATTTTCTCGACGACATGACGCTCGAACAGGCCGTGCAGGCGCTCGGCGTGCCGATCTACCCCATCGAGGAGGACGGCTTCGCGCTCTGGGACGCCATCTCCGGCGATGCCCTGCCCGAGATCAAGTCCCCCCGCGCAGGTGAGGTCACGGAATATTACCGATATAACAGGAACTGAAAAATGAAGAATGAATAATGAATAATTGAGGTGTGCCGCTGCGCGGCACGAATTATAATATGTCGCGAAGCGACACCATAGTTTTTCATTTTTCATTTTTAATTATTCATTATATACAGGAAGGAGGCTTGCCGCATGGCAAAGCCCTTAGTCGCCATCGTAGGACGGCCCAATGTGGGCAAGTCCATGCTCTTTAACCGCCTGGTGGGGCAGCGTCTTTCGATCGTGGAGGACACCCCCGGCGTCACGCGCGACCGGCTCTACGCCGAGTGCGAGTGGTGCGGGCGCACGTTTGATATTGTGGACACCGGCGGCATCGAGCCGACGACCGACAGCGAGATCCTGCTCTTCATGCGCGAGCAGGCGCAAATCGCCATCGGCGCGGCGACGGTGATCGTGCTGGTGTGCGATCTGCGCACGGGCGTGACGGCGGCGGACAAGGATGTCGCCAATATGCTGCTGCGCGCGAAGAAGCCCGTCGTGCTCGCCGTAAACAAGGCCGACTCCACCGGCGCGACCGATCCGGGCGTGTACGAGTTCTACTCCCTCGGCCTCGGCGACCCGATCCCGGTCTCCGCCGTACACGGCCACGGCACCGGCGATTTGCTCGACGAGTGCCTGAAATACTTCCCCGAACCGGAGGAGGCGCAGGAGGAGGACGATCTGATCCGCGTTGCCATCATCGGCAAGCCCAACGTCGGAAAATCCTCGCTGGTCAACCACATTCTCGGGGAAAAGCGCGTGATCGTCAGCGACATGGCGGGCACGACGCGCGACGCGGTGGACAGCGTGTATGAAAACGAGCTCGGGCGCTATCTGTTCATCGACACCGCCGGCATCCGCCGCAAATCGAAGGTGGACGAGCGGGTGGAGAAGTTCTCGGTCATGCGCGCGCAGCTCGCCATCGAGCGGGCGGACGTGTGCCTGATCCTCATTGACGCGCGCGACGGCGTGACCGATCAGGACACCAAGATCGCAGGGCTCGCCCACGAGGCGGGCAAGGCGAGCATCATCGTTGTGAACAAGTGGGATCTGGTCGAGAAGGAGACCGGCACGATGGAGAAGATGCGCAAGGATATCATGCGCGATCTGAGCTTCATGAGCTACGCGCCGATCCTCTTCATCTCCGCCCTGACCGGACAGCGCACGAACCGGCTCTTCGAGCTCATCAACTTCGTCAATGACCAGAGCAATATGCGCATCTCCACCGGCATGCTCAACAACGTCCTCGCCGACGCGCAGGCGCGTGTGCAGCCGCCCACGGACAAGGGGCGGCGGCTGAAGATCTACTACATGACCCAGACCGGCATCAAGCCCCCCAACTTCGTCATCTTCTGCAACTCCCGCGAGCTCTTCCACTTCTCCTACCAGCGCTATATCGAAAACCAGATCCGCGCTGTCTTCGGGCTCGAGGGGACGCCCGTGCGCCTGGTCATCCGGCAGAAGGGAGACACGGAGTAATGACTGGCTATATCCTGCTGCTCTCCGTCACCGCCTTGTTCGCCTATGCGATCTCGAGCGTCAGCACGCTGCGCTTTGCGGGGCTGTTCGTGTTCCGCGCGCCGCTTGAGCGGCTGGGCAGCGGCAACGTGTGGTTTTCAAACTTCCGGCGCATCTATAAGGTGCCCGGCTTTCTCAAGCTGCTGGCGGTGGAGCTTGTCAAGGCGCTGCTGCCGATTCTGCTCGGCGGTCTGCTGCTCTCGCTCAAGGGCAAGGGCGACGTGGGGCGCGCCTTCGCGGGCTTCTGCGTGATGATGGGGCGGCTTTGGCCGGTGTTCAACCGCTTTCGCGGCTGCCACGGCTGCGTGGCGCTCGCGCTCATCGGCGCGCTCGTCTCGCCCTCGGTGGGCATCGCCGCAGCGGCGGTCTGCGTCGCCGTGATCGGCTTTACGCGCTATCTCTCCCTCGGCGCGATTGCCGCCGCGCTCATCACGGTCGTCACGAGCGTGCTCGTCGTGGACAATCGGCTGTGTATGCTGCTGCTGATCGGCTGCGCCCTGCTGGTGCTCGTGCGGCACATCCCCGCGATGCGCCGTCTCGCGCGCGGTACGGAGGAGCGCCTGAGCTTCAAGACCGACCTCACCTATAAGCTCGATTCCAGGTTCTGATCCCTCGCGGCACCGCCCCCCGGCGGTGCCGCGCTTTTCACGTCCGTGCTGCAGCGGTGAACAGGAAATTATGTGTTGACAGTCAACTTCACGAGAGATATAATTACAGTATAGTATCATATCGCAGGGAGAACAAAACGCTCTTTGTCTGCGATAAGGATGATTTGGCAGAAGGAGTTGTACTATGAAAACGCTGAAAAAAACTCTGGCGCTGTTGCTTGCGCTCTGCGTGGTACTCTCTTTGGGAGCTACCGCTTTTGCTTCGGAAAAAGTTGTCACACCGGAGAATGGGAATACCTCGGTCACAAAGGAGTTTGGCGATCTGACGCTTGGGGACGCAGGCTACGGGCGTGTTCTCCAGGTTGAGACGAAAAGCGAGGGCTCGGAGGTCACAGTTAACGCCGGTAACATCAGCGCTACGCCCACCGGGACAACGGACGGCAGCTATGGTCTCTTTGTCACCGCCGAACACGACGGCAGTCAAGCGACGGTCGAAGCGGGTGATGTAACGATGAATTCGGACGTTCAATATGCCTGGGACGCGGTTGTCATAGCGAAAAACGGCGGTACAGCAGACCTCACGGTCGGCGATCTGTCCACATCGGGTACAGGTAGAACCCCTGCGGACAGCGCAAGAGGTATCTATGCCGAAACAGCCAGTAACGGCACTGTGAACGTCGAAGCCGGGGATGTCACAGCGATCGGCACCGACACGACGCACAAGAGCTTTGCTGTGACCGCCGACGCGAAAAGCGGTACAATCAACGTTGACGCCGAAAATCTGTCGGCTTCCGGCGGGGCGGATGCCTACGGCGTAAGAGGCAGAGCCTACAACGGGTCTGACGTCACCATTTCGACCGACGATATCACAGCGACCACATCCTCGCAGGACAAGACGGCTTACGCCGCTCATCTCACTGCGACGGAGGGCAGCCAGCTCACGCTTGTGGCGGAAGGCGACCTGAACTCGAACGGCTACGGCATCTATGTGAACGAGCAGTCCGGGAACGGTACGATTGACGCGCTGGTTACCGGCGAGGTGTCCGGCGACAAGGGCGCTGTTGCGCTCGGCAGCGCGCAGGATGCTTCCTCCGTCAGCCTGACGCTTTGGAAGGCTGAGCTGAACGATGGCAACGTGGTAAAGCAGGACAGCGCGGCTGCGGCGGAGGTCGAGGCGAACATCCTCTACATCCTCAAGATGGACGATGAAGCAGAGGGGACTGTCAAGCTCTTCGGTGTTACAGACAGCCACGGCTATGACTGCGCGAAGGAGGACGAGATCGTCACCTTTGGCTCCGCCGACAGCAGCCAGAATGTTGTCGCCGTGTTCAATAACGGCAGTCTGCTGAGCAAGGACGAGAACGGGAAGTACTTCCTCAAGGTACCCAAGGGCGGCGGCGTGTTCCTGAGCTTCGAGCTGGCTGAAATTGAGATTCCTCAGGTCGAAACGCCTGCTGACGGCCTCATCATCCTGCTCATGGAGGATGAAAATGAGCACGTCGGTCTGCGCCTGTATGCCGACAAGAGCTTTGTGCTGCGCCTTGAGGACGGCTCCAAATTCTTTGGCACCTTCGAGATCGTCAACGGCGTCATCGTCTTCACGATGGACGGCGCTGTCATCACCGCGACGGTCGAGGAGAACGGGAACCAGGTGTTCGCTCTTCCCATCGGCGACGGTCAGAGCGCGCACTTCACGCTCAAGCCCGAGAAGCTGGAGAAGCTGCTCACTGTGATCGGCTGAGAAGCATATACTGAAACGCAACGCGGCACCGCCCCCGGCGGTGCCGCGCTTTTCACTCTCTCAGGGAACATTCCGGTTGCTTTTTCGTCTGAAATCCTGTATAGTAGAAAGTGCGGTGGTATCCGCGCTTATAGAGCTTATAGAGATTGAAAGGAGCATATGACATGGGTTTGATTTCTGCTGCTCTCGGTTCCGCGGCCGGCGTTCTGTCGGATCAGTGGAAGGAATATTTTTACTGCGACGCGCTGCCCAACAACGTCCTGGCCGCCAAGGGCGCGAAGCGCAGCAGCCGCGGCGGCAACCGCGGCAACGACAACGTGATCTCCAACGGCTCCGTCATCGCCGTGGCGGACGGCCAGTGCATGATCATCGTCGATCAGGGCAAGGTGGTTGATCTGTGCGCCGAGCCCGGCGAGTACATCTACGATATGTCCTCCGAGCCGAGCCTCTTCACGGGCAATCTCGGCGCGAACGTCAAGGCCGTGTTCCAGACCATCGGCAAGCGCTTCACCTTCGGGGGCGAGATCCCCAAGGAGCAGCGCGTCTACTACTTCAACACCCGCGAGCTCACCGGCAACAAGTACGGTACGCCGAGCCCGGTGCCCTTCCGCGTGGTGGATCGCAACATCGGCCTGGACGTGGATATCTCCATCCGCTGCTTTGGTGAGTACAGCATCCGGCTGATGAACCCGATCCTGTTCTACACCAACGTCTGCGGCAACGTCGCCTCCCAGTACACGACCGATCAGCTCCTCGGGCAGATGAAGACCGAGCTGCTGACCGCCCTGCAGCCCGCCTTCGCGCAGCTCTCCGAGGCGGGGATCCGCTATTCCGCCCTGCCCGGCCACACGATGGAGCTCGCGGACGCGCTCAATAACGTCCTCTCCTCCCGCTGGCGCGACCTGCGCGGCATCGAGATCGTCTCCTTCGGCGTTTCGAGCGTGAAGGCCAGCGAGGAAGACGAGGCGATGATCAAGGAGCTGCAGCGCAACGCGGCCTTCCGCGATCCCAACATGGCGGCGGCGCACCTCGTCGGCGCGCAGGCGGCGGCGATGCAGGATGCCGCGAAGAACCCGAACGGCGCGGCCATGGGCTTCATGGGCTTTGGCATGGCACAGCAGTCCGGCGGCTTCAACGCCCAGAGCCTGTATCAGATGGGGCAGCAGCAGCCGGTTCAGCCCAGTGCGCCGCAGCAGCCGGTTCAGCCGGTCTCTGGCGGCAACTGGTTCTGCCCCGAGTGCGGCACGCCCAACAAGGGCAAGTTCTGCACCGAATGCGGCACCCGCAAGCCCGCGGGCGTTCCCCAGTACCGCTGCGACAAGTGCGGCTGGCAGCCCGCCGACCCCACGAAGCCGCCCAAGTTCTGCCCTGAGTGCGGCGATCCCTTCGGTGACGAGGATATCGTGGGCTGAGATCCGTGAATCCCGAGCGGCGAGAGGCTGTCCGTCTCTCGCCGCTGTTAATTCAGCGAAAAAGGAGTGATTATTCGTGCAGATGACCGATTTGCTCGCGAAAAAGCGCGATAAACAGGCGCTCAGCACCGAGGAGATCGACTGGATGATCCGCGGCTATACCGCCCGCGAGATCCCCGACTACCAGATGTCCGCCATGTGCATGGCGATCCTGCTCAACGGCATGGACGAGCGTGAGACGCTCGATCTGACCATGGCGATGATGCACTCGGGGGACGTGATCGACCTCAGCGCCATCCGGGGCATCAAGGCCGACAAGCACTCCACTGGCGGCGTCGGCGACAAGACGAGCCTGGTGCTCTGCCCGATGGTCGCCGCCGCCGGGCTCAAGATCGCCAAGATGTCCGGGCGCGGCCTGGGGCACACCGGCGGCACGATCGACAAGCTCGAGAGCTTCCCCGGCTTCTCCACGGAGCTGAGTGAGGAGCGCTTCGTGCAGAACGTCAACGACATCGGCCTCGCCCTGATCGGGCAGACCGCCGATCTTGTGCCCGCCGACAAGCTGCTCTACGCTCTGCGCGACGTGACGGGCACCGTGCCCTCGATCCCGCTGATCGTCTCCTCCATCATGTCCAAGAAGCTGGCCTCCGGCGCGGATGTGATCGTCCTGGACGTCAAGTGCGGCGACGGCGCGTTTATGAAGACCGAGGCGCAGGCGCGTGAGCTCGCCGAGGGGCTCACGCGCGTCGGCCGTCTCGCCGGGCGCAAGTGCGCCGCCGTCATCACCGACATGGATCAGCCGCTCGGCCGCGCCGTCGGCAACGCTGTTGAGGTGCGTGAGGCGATCGACGTGCTGCGCGGCGAAGAGCAGGGCGAGCTGCTGGAGCTCTGCCTCACGCTCGGCAGCCTCATGCTCTGTGAGGCGGGTCTCGCCGCAGACGTGGACGCGGCGCGCGCACGGCTGCTTGCGACCATCGCCGACGGCAGCGCGCTCGGAAAGCTCGCCCAGCTCGTCGAGGGGCAGGGCGGCGACGCGCGCGCGGTCTATGAACCGGCGCTGCTGCCCACCGCGCCGATCCGGCTTCCCGTGCCCGCCGCGCAGGGCGGCTTCGTGTGCCATATCCGCGCGCGGGAGATCGGGCTCATTTCGATGCAGCTCGGCGGCGGACGCGCGAAGAAGGGCGACGCCATCGACGCGCGCGTCGGCGTGGTGCTCTCGAAGAAGGTCGGCGACTATGTCGAGGCCGGGGAGAGCCTCGGGACGATCCACGCCGCCGATGCCGAAAAGGCGGAGGCCGCGGCGGCGCTGCTGCGCGAGTGCTACGTTCTGAGCGGGGAGAGACCGGAGACGCCCGCTTTTATCAAGGCGATCGTGAGATAAGCATGAATAAAACCGCGCTATCCTGGTTATACCGCGTTCCCGGGCGCAAGAAGCTCTATGTGCTCGTCGCGATGCTCGTACAGACGCTCGACAGCGGCTCCGGCGTGCTCTACGCGCTGCTGCTGCGTCAGGTCGTGGACAGCGCCGTCGCCGGCAGTCGCGAGGGCTTTGTGCGCGCGGCGGCGGAGATCGTGGCGCTGGTGTGCCTCCAGCAGCTTTTACGCGCCTTTTCCCGCTATTTCAACGAGCGCGGGCGCAGCAGCATGGAAAACTGCTTCAAGCAGCGCCTGTTCTCGATGCTGCTGCGCCGGGACTACGCCTCGGTGAGCGCCGTACACTCCGGCGAATGGCTCAACCGCCTCACAAACGACGCCGTCGTCGTCGCAAACAGCTATATCGAGATGCTGCCCGGCCTTGTCGGCATGGCGGTGAAGCTCGTGAGCGCCGTCGCGATGATCATTGTGCTCGATGCGCGCTTTGCCGCGCTCGTCCTCCCCATCGGGGCGGGGCTGCTGCTGATGACCTACCTTTTCCGCCGCCGCCTCAAGGCGATGCACAAGGCGATCCAGGAGTCGGACGGCAAGCTGCGCATCTTTTTGCAGGAGCGCATCGGGAGCATGATGATCCTGCGCGCCTTCGCCGCCGAGGAGCAGAGCGAGCGCGAGGCCGCCCGGCGCATGGGTGAGCATCAGGCCGCCCGGCTGCAGCGCGTCCGCTTCTCGACGCTGTGCAATCTGGGCTTTGGCCTCGCCATTCACGGGATGTACCTCTTCGCCGTCATCTACTGCGGCTACGGCATTTTGCAGGGCACGCTCAGCTTCGGCACCCTCACCGCCATGACTGCCCTCGTCGCCCAGCTTCAGGCGCCCTTCTCCAGTCTCTCGGGCTATCTGCCCCGCTTTTACGCCATGACGGCGAGCGCCGAGCGGCTCATGGAGATCGAGCGCTTCGAGGGGGAGAGCCCTGCGCTCCCCGCGCCGCCGGAGGCGGTGCTCGATTACTACGCGCGCGATTTCGCCGCCCTCGGGCTGCGGGAGGCGAGCTTCACCTATTACCCGGCGGCGGAATCTCTGGGCGCGCTCAGCAAGGAGAACGTCCCGGTGACGATCTCCGCGCTCACGCTGCGCATCGGCAAGGGCGAGTACGTCGCCTTTACCGGGCAGAGCGGCTGCGGCAAGTCCACGGTGCTCAAGCTCCTCATGAGCCTCTACCGGCTCGATGCGGGCGAACGGCTGCTCTATGACCGGGACGGGACGAGCCGCCCCCTCGGCGCGTCGCAGCGGCGGCTCTTTGCCTATGTGCCGCAGGGGAACCACCTCATGAGCGGCACGCTGCGCGAGGTCGTCGCCTTTGCCGCGCCGGAGGCGGCGGGGGACGATGCGCGGCTCTGGCGCGCGCTGCGTATCGCCTGCGCGGAGGACTTCGTGCGTGAGCTGGAGCAGGGGCTTGACACGCTGCTCGGCGAGCGCGGCACCGGTCTCTCCGAGGGGCAGATGCAGCGCCTCGCCATCGCCCGCGCGCTCTTCTCCGAGAGCCCGATCCTGCTGCTCGACGAGGCCACCAGCGCCCTCGATGGCGAGACCGAGCGGCGGCTGCTCGAAAATCTCCGCTCCATGACGGACAAGACCGTCGTCATCGTCACCCACCGCCCCGCGGCGCTCGAGATCTGCGACCGGGTGCTGCTCTTCACCGAGGGCGGCGTGGAAGAGAGAAAAACGAAAAGCGAAAAGGTAACTATTCAGTCCCGTTCCGGGACTAAATAGTTAGAGGGGATGCACCCCGCTGCGCGCACTCGCGGCGGGGGAACGCTCGCACACTTGCGGGGTGAGAAGTGTTTTTTCCGAGGTACACGCCCCCGGAAAAAACGGATTTGATTTTTTTGCCGCCTTCCGAGGCGGCAAATCAGAGGGGAGTGCCCCTCTGTACTCCCCCGAATTCACGCTGGACTGAATAGTTACGTGAAAAGTGAAAAATTGCGGTGTCCGCAAAGCGGACAAATTGAAAACCGGCGGTGTTTCCGCCGGTTTTTGTGCGTTTGCACCGTAGGAGACGCGGCCTTGCACCCCTCTCACGGCGTTGCCGTAGGGGCGACGTTTACGGTCGCCCGGTGCGTCGGGGTTCGGTCACAAATTCGCCCGGCGCGTGCGTGAAATCTAACCGATTGCCGCCGGGCGCTTCGTGAAGCGCCCCTACGGCGATACCGTGAGATTCCCGCGTTTCTTTTTTCAATCCGTCGCCGTCAGGCGACACCATAATTATTCATTATTCATTATTAATTATTCATTATAATTATATCCCCGCGAGCAGGTGCAGCGTGCGGATCTCGCCGTCGCGGATGCCGGTGTTCACCTCATACGCTGCCGCTTCCAGCTCTGTCTCCGCACTGCACAGCCCCTGTGCGCGCGCCTCGGTCAGCACGGCGGCGGAGACGGCCTCGACAAGCGCCGTGTCGCTCTCGGAGAGCAGCGCCTCGAGCGGCTGCGCGAGCGCGCCGAGGGTTGGGAGCGCCCGCAGGGCGCGGAAGCTCCACTTGTAATAGGGCTGATAGCGCCCCGCGAGCAGGAACGCCGCCGCGAGCGCCGCCTTGACAAACTCCGCGCAGCAGAGCCGCGCCGCTGCGCTCTCGCCGCGCCGCAGGCAGCGCGGGAGATTGTACTGCCCCGCCTGTCCCATGAGCCAGAGCTGCCCGGCGAGGCGCTTGCGGCGGATGTCCTCGGGAAAACGCGCAAGGCGCGCGCGGATCGCCGTGAGCTCGCCGAAGTTGTCGAGGAACACCGCCCCGTTGGTCGCCTCGGCGAGGGCGTTCGTGGGCAGGGTCAGCCACTGGGCGGTGCTGAGCACGCCGTTCGGCGCACCGAGCGCGCGGCGGAAGAAGTCCTCCGTGCGCATGACACCGTGCCGCGCACCGCCCACTGGGGCGAGCCGCTGGCGCTGAACACCGCCATACTCCCCGGGCAGGGCGGCGTAGGCGCGCTCGAGCAAAAACTCCCGCCGCCGATCCACCAGCTCCTCCTCGGGCAGAAGCAGGCAGAAGCCCGGCTCAAAATCGTGGTCGCGGGAGATCCCGTCGTCGTAGCCGAAGCACTCCGAGCCACTGCCGAAGAGCCCCACGGCGAGAAAGGGCAGCAAGTCCGGGAAGTCCCGCTCGAGCATGGGCAGGCCGCAGTCGGTGAAGTAGCCGCGCGCAAGCTCAAGTCCGTTCATAGATCGCCCTCGCCTCCCCGCGCAGCGTCTGCGCCGCGAGGAAGTAGCCGTAGTGCTCAAAGCTCGGCGCGCACTTCTCGCAGACGAAGGCGTAATAGCCGTCGCGCGGGGCGTCGGATTGCGTGAGCAGCGCCTCCGCCTGATCGAGCAGGGCGAAAATGCGGCTCTCCCCCGCCTCCAGTCCAAACGCCGCCGCGACGGTGTCCGCCATATTGAGGCAGGTGATGGCGCGCTCCAGCTCGCCGTGCGGCGCCTTCTCCATGTGTCCCAGTGCCTCTTCATACAGCGCCATCGCCTCCCCATAGCGCCCGAGCGCCTGACAGGCCAGCGCCATGTTGTTGCACAGCCCGCCGAGAAGCTGCGGCTTCACGCGCGGGAGCGCCGCATAGACCGCCTGCGCCTTCTCGAACAGCGCCAGCGCCCGCTCGCTCTCGCCAAAGGCGCTGCACGCCGTGGCGGCGTTGATATAGGTCGTCCCGGCGCTCTCCGTCTCGCCGAAGTCCAGCGCCTCCAGCAGTCCCAGCGCGAGGGGGATCTGTTCCATCGCCTTCTCCCGCGCGCCGGTCTTGCGGTAGTGGCCGATCAGCTCATTGCGGATGACGAGCTCTCCCCTCTTGTCGCGCCCGAGCCGCGCCTCCTCCAGCCAGTAGAGCAGGTGACGCTCTACGGCGGGGTAATCCCGGCGGCTCATGTAGTCATCGAGCTTTTCGAGGATGCGCCGCTGCGGTACCGGACGCACCGCCGGCTCTTCGCCGAAGGGCTCCCCGCACAGCAGGCAGGCGGGCTCCTGATAGTCCTCCGGCTTCAAAATACCATCGCTCATGCTTGTACCTCCGCTTCTTTTTTTACTCAGGAACTGTGAAGAAATAAGGTGGACAAAGATGGCTTAGGATTTTTTGCCTGTAGCAAGGCGACAAATCGCAGGAATACTTTGTGTATTTCAAGATTTGG
This sequence comes from Candidatus Limivicinus sp., assembly GCA_045546335.1. Taxonomy (GTDB): domain Bacteria; phylum Bacillota; class Clostridia; order Oscillospirales; family Oscillospiraceae; genus Limivicinus. The sequence goes on from JAZQCO010000068.1 coordinate 12,464, forward strand.
CAACGCAGCTACAGGCGAAAAAG